>JBDSJB010000067.1:0-6286 GCA_039917665.1 Binatia bacterium | reverse complement strand
CGCGGCTCGGCAGGGAATAGAGCATGCCGCCGTGGCCCATCGCGATGCCGTCGTCGACGGCGATGGTGTTGAACTCGACGCCCCAGCCGCCGGCCGCGTCGATGACCTTCTTCACGCGCTGCCCGACGTCGTGCAGGTGCACGTGGCCCGGGACGAACTGCGTGAAGCTGTTGGCGATCGCGACGATCGGCTTCAGGAAATCGGCGTCCTGCATGCCGGTGGCGCGCCAGAGGGCGCGGGCGCCGGCCATGTTGCGGCCCGCCGTGGACGTGCGGCTACGGTATCCGAGCGTGGTCATGGGCCAACCTAACCCGAAATTCGGGCTCCGCCCAATACGCGGAGTGCCTGATTCGAGGGCCTCTGGGGGTCAGAATGGGCGTTGTCCCGGCCTCCGGCACCCTGCTAGACCGGCTCGATGCCCGATCGCATCATCGTCCGGGGCGCGGCATGACGGGCCAGTCGGCCCCTGCCGCCGGGCGCCTGCACTGGGGTGAATCGCGCGAAATGAGCGCGCTCGAGACGCTCATGTGGCGGGTCGAAGCCGACCCCCGGCTGCGCTCGACCCTCTGTGGGGTCGAAATTCTCGACTGCATGCCGGACTGGGGCCGCTTCCTGGCGGCCGCCGACTGGGGCACGCGCATGGTCCCGCGCTTCCGCCAGAAGGTGGTCGAGCCGCTTCTCGGGATCGGCAATCCGTGCTGGGTCAACGATCCCGACTTCGACCTGCACTACCACGTGCGGCGTCTGCGCCTTCCCGAAGGCGGCGGGTGGCGCGCGCTCTTCGAGGCGGCGGAGCAAGTCGCCATGACGCCCTTCGATCGGGCGCGCTCGCCGTGGGAGTCGTATCTCATCGAAGGGCTGCCCGACGGCCGCGCGGCGCATCTCTTGAAGATGCACCACTCGACGACCGACGGCATGGGCGGCGTGCAGCTCTTCTCGCAGCTGCACTCGCGGACACGCGAGTCGAACCCGTCGAAACCGCAGCCGCCGACGCCGCTGCCCGAACGGCAGACGCCGATCGGGTTGTTGGTGGAGCAGCTGACGCGCGACGTGCAGGCCGTCCCCGGCCTCCTGCAGTCCGCCGGTGGTGCGGCGATCGGCGCGCTCCTCCGGCCGGTGTCGACGATCGGCGCGCTCGTGCGCTTCGTGAGCTCGCTCGGTCGGGTGACGGCCGAGCCGCCCGTTGCAGGCTCGCCCCTGCTTCGTCGCCGCAGCCTGTCGTGGCACTTCCTCGCGCTCGATGTACAGTTCGCCGATCTGCGTGCGGCTGCCAAGGCCGCGGACGCCTCGCTGAACGACGCGTTCGTCGCGGCGCTGCTCGGCGCGTTCCGCCTCTACCATGAGGCGCTCGGGCACCCGATCGCCGAGATGCCGATGGCGATTCCGATCTCGGTCAGGCGCGAAGGCGACGCGGCCGGCGGCAATCGCATTGCGGGCGCGCGCTTCGCCGGACCGGTCGGCATCGCCGATCCGCGGCAGCGCATGCGCGCGATCGGTGCGCTGGTCGGATCGATCCGCAAAGAGCCGGCGCTCGACGGTATGTCGGTGCTCGCCCCGACACTCGCCCGCCTCCCCGCCGCGCTGTTGAGCGCCATCGCCGGCGGCATGACCAAATCGAACGACCTGCAGGCGAGCAACGTACCGGGCCTACGCGAAGACCTCTACTTGGCGGGGGCCCGCATCGAGCGCGTCTACGGCTTCGGACCGCTCCCGGGCTGCGCGTCGATGATCACGCTCAACACGCACCGTGACACGTGCTGTATCGCCGCCAACGTCGACCCCGCCGCCGTCACCGATCTGGAGCTCTTCGCCGACTGCCTGATGCGCGGCTTCGCGGAAGTGCTGGCGCTGCACCCGACGTCGGCGCCGCCGGTTCGTCGAGTCTGAGCGCGGCGGGTCAGCTCGCCCGCTGCGGCTGCCACTGATGGGTGCGGTGCTCGGCCAGGTGATCGGGTCGGAGCAGAATGCGGACGAGGATGGCGCCCGCGGCGAAGCCGCCGATGTGCGCCCAGAACGCGACGCCGCCGCCCTCGCCGTCGATCGTGGTAAAGCCGCTCGCGAGCTGGATGAACGCCCAGTACAGCAGCATCACCCACGCGGGGAGGGCGACGCGCGTGAAGATGAACCCGAGCCACACCAGCGTGAACACACGGACGCGCGGATAGAGGATCAGGTAGGCGCCCATCACCCCGCTGATCGCCCCCGACGCGCCCACCATCGGCACGACCGAGGTCGGATTCGTGGCGACCTGCGCCAGCGCCGCGACCACGCCGCAGACGAGGTAGAAGCCGAGATAGCGCGGCCGGGTCATCGCGTCCTCGACGTTGTTCCCGAAGAGCCAGAGGAACCACATGTTGCCGAGGAGGTGCATCCACGAGCCGTGCAGGAAGATCGAGGTGAGGACGTTCCACGGTTGTCGGCCCGGATCAGTGAGGCATTGGACGCCCTCGCCGAGCTGGAAGGACGAGCCGACCGGCATGCTCGCCATCAGCTCGGCGGGAATGAGGCCGAGCTCGCACACCGACTTCGCGAGCGGCAGATCCGCCCCGGCGCCCTGCCAGAGCACCCACGCCGCGGCGTTCAGCGCGATCAGCACGACGGTGACGAGCGGGAAGCGCTGGGTCTTGTTCTCGTCGTGGTAGGGGAACATGCCGTGGCGACCGGCGGCCACTATGACGGTGCGGACGCTCGAAGGCTACGGGTCGCGCCGGCTGACGACTCGTCTTGACAGCGTCGAGAGCTCCGCGCTAGCCCGCTCTCAACGCGCGTCGACTCTTTCGCCGCTGCCCACCGCAAGCCAGTCGTGATCGCCAAACCGCTCGCATCGTCGCCGCCCCTCGATCTGTCGTCGCGCGCCTCCGGACTCGGCACGTGGTGCTGGGAGATCCCGACGGACACGGTCACGTGGGACGAGGCGATGCGACGGCTGTTCGGCGTCGCGCCCGATGAGCCGGTCCAAGACTACCGCGCGACGCTCGATTGCATCCACGAAGAGGACCGCGCCCGCGTCGAGGCCTTGATCGGTCGCGCGTTGGCGACGGGCGCGGACTACGAGGCGACGTTTCGGGTCGCGCAGCCGGACGGCGGCGTGCGCGTCATCGCGACCCGCGGCGTGGTCTACCTCGATCACGAGGGCCAGCCGGCACGCCTGATCGGCGTCTGCTGGGACGGCACGGCGCAGCGATCCGCGGACGAGGCGCTCCGCCAGAGTGAGGCGCGCTATCGTGGGCTCGTCGAGTCGCAGCAGGATCTCGTCTTCCGCTTCGACCTCGGCGAGCGCGTCACGTTCGCCAACGACGCGTATTGCGCCAAGTTCGGTCTCTTGCGCGAAGATCTGCTCGGGCGGACGCTGACCCATTTGCACCCCGAGGACCGCGCGGCGACGACCGCGGCCCTCGCCGGACTGCTGACGCCGCCCCATCGAGGCATGCTGGAGAATCGCGTGATCACGCCGCAAGGCTGGCGCTGGATCTCCTGGTCCGCGTGCGCGATCGGCGACGAGCACGGCGGCATCGTCGAGATTCAATGCGTCGGCCGCGACGTGACCGAGCGGCGGATCGCGGAGGAGAATCTGCACGCCTCCAACGACGAGCTGCGGGAGAGCCAGGAGCGGCTGCGGTCGCTCGCACAACGCGTGGCGGCCGTGCGCGAGGACGAGCGCCGGCGTCTCGGCCTCGATCTGCACGACGGGGTCTGCCAGGACCTGGCCGGCATCGCGCTCTTGGTGGGATCGCTCCGGCAGCAGAACGGGCAGACGCCGGACGGCACCATGCAGCTCGAACGGATCGAGCGCTATCTGCACGGCGTCGGCGACCACCTGCGGCAGCTCGCCCACGATCTCCGCCCGATGTTGCTGCACGACCTCGGACTCGAAGGGAGCGTCGGCTCGCTGGTCGCCGCGTTCTCGTCGCCGACGACGCGCGTGGAAGCCCGCTTTGCGGCCGCCGTGCCGCGCCTGGCGGAAGCCGTCGAGATCGGCGTGTATCGCGTCGTGCAAGAAGCGGTGACGAACGCCCGTCGCCACGGCGCGTCCACGGAGATCGTCGTGACGATCGACGTCGGGGCCCGCGTGCGGGTCGACGTGCGTGACGACGGCGTCGGGTTCGATCCCGCCGGTCGTCCGCGCACGAGCTCGTTCGGGCTGGTCAGCATGGAGGAACGGGCGCTCTCGTTGGGCGGGCACCTGACGATCGAGTCGGCGCCGGGGCAGGGTACCGTCGTCCGCTTCGAGTGTCCGGCGCTGCCGCGCGCCGTCGACGATGCGACGACGTTGAGCACGTCGGGCAAGAAACCATGAGGAGCACCGATCGATGACCGCCGGCATGCACGACCCGTCGTTCCATCTGGCTTCCGAGCACGTCAACGCAGGCCGCTTCGCGGAGGCGCTCGCGATTCTTGCCGGCTTGCTCGACACCGACGACGGAGGCCGAGAAGGATCGCATCCGCCACGACCTCATGATCCTCAAAGGCGACGCCCACTAGTACCGGTGCACGGGGATTGTGAAGGGTTCCCGGTCAGGCTGCAGCGGCCGCGGACGCGTGCTGCGGATAGACCCGTCGCATCCTCTCGCGGGCCCCTTGGACGTTAAAGAGCCACGTGATGCGGATTCCAGATTCATTCCGTGCCTGATTCCAGGCGGCAGTCTCCCGCTGCAACGTTGCCAAATCCTCGAGGCGACGATCGAGGCACTGGCGAGCGAGCACGCCGATCTCGATCTCCACCATGTTGAGCCAGCTGGCGTGTTTCGGCGTGTAGTGGAACTCGAGCCTTCGTAGCAGGCGGCGCGCTTCCTCCGGGGGAAAGGTGGCATAGAGCGCGGCGGGGGTGTGCGTCGAGAGATTGTCCAAGACGACGCGGATGCGGTGCGCCTGGGGATAGTGGAGGTCGACCAAATCGCGCATGCACTCCGCGAGATCACGGCTCGTGCGATGCGCGGTCACCTTCACATGCCGCCACGGATGATGCGCGTCGAGAAACACAAACAGATTGGCCGTTCCGTTCCGGCGGTACTCATAATCGTACCGCTGTGGCTGGCCGGGCCGCGGGGGCAGCGGCGTACGGGTCTCGCCAATCAACTGGGTCGGCGTTTCGTCGAAGCAGACGACCGGGTCGGTTCGCGGCGGGACCGTCGTGTACAAGTCCAACACGTCTTCCATCCGCGCGACGAATTCGGGGCTCACCGCGGGGATGCACCACATCTTCTTCTGCCAGGGCTTGAGGTCCTTCTCGTGCAGTCGCCGCCGGACGGTCTCCCGGGACACTTGCGTGTGGTCCGTGAGACGCACCAGCGCGCCGGCAAGGAGCTCCAGGGTCCAGCGCCGGCGGCCCGGCGGCGGGGTCGAACAGGCCGTCGCCACGAGTAAGGCTTCCTCGGTCGCCGTCAGCTTGCGCTCGGCTCCCGGCCGCGGATCGTCGTGCAGGGCTGCTGGGACGCCGCGTTCGACGAAGCGACGCTTGACCCGGTACACCGTCGCGAGACTGACGCCGATCGTCTGCGCCATCGCTTCATCGGCGATGCCGGCATCGGCGGCCAACAGCACTTGCGCACGCCGCAGGTGCCGCGCGCGCGTCGTCCCGCGGCTGATCAGCGTCGCCAGCTCCTGCCGCTCCTCGGCGGTGAGCGCCACCCTATATCGAATGTTCATATCCACCCCTCCTCCCGTCCCCGCGAGAAGTGGATCACTGTCGCTCGACTCGTGTCGAGTTCCGCCCCCGATCGCCGCCCCCGATTCACCGAAGCCCAGGGGCAGTACTTGGCCTTCATCTATGCCTACGAGAAGATCCACCGGCGCCCACCGGCCGAGGCGGATATGCAGCGGTTCTTCGGCGTGACGGCGCCCTCCGTGCATCGCATGGTGCTGACGCTCGAACGCCACGGCCTCATTCATCGCGAGCCCGGCAAAGCCCGCAGCCTCACGCTACGGATTTCCCCGAACGAGCTTCCCATCCTTCGATAGATCCCGTCCGCCAACCCGTCACAATCTCTGTGCACCGGTACTAGTCGCTTTAGGTCGCTTCGGTGTCTCGAGGTCCGCTAGTAACCGGATGAACCGCGCTGCCATTTCCGCGATCGCTCGCTCGCCCCGTTCCCACCGCGCCACGGTCGTGACGGTGGTGCCGAGCCGATCGGCCAGCTTCGCCTGACTGAGGCGCAGTCTTCGCAACCGAATGTCCCGTAGTTCCTCGCCTGTCACGGCCTGATGTATACCGATGGTACACCTTGGTGTCAACACCTGGATCGCGATTCGCCTCGATCCAGTTCAAGAGATCGCTCCGCTTCACGCG
>JBDSJB010000066.1:0-15107 GCA_039917665.1 Binatia bacterium | reverse complement strand
CGATCGGCTTCTACAACGGGCTGCAACGGCTCGCGTACACGAGCGTCATCGGCTTCGGCGTGCTCGAGGTCGCGTCGGGGCTTGCGCTCTACAAGCCGGTGCAGCTCTGGTGGTTGGTGGCGCTGCTCGGCGGTTACGACGTGGCCCGCGTCGTCCACATGGGCGGACTGCTGCTGTTCGCCGGCTTCACGGTCACGCACCTCGTCCTCGTCGCGCTGCACCCGGGCACGATTGCGGCGATGATCACCGGAAAGGCACGGCCCCATGAGTGACGACGCGCCCATCACGCGACGTGCCGTATTGTCGCGACTCGCCCTCGGCTCGCTCGTCGCGACTGGTGCCGTGGCCTCGAGCGGGCCGTTCCTCCGCGGCATGGGCCGGTGGAATCAACGCGTCGAAAGCGGATTGTTCAGTTTCGAGCGCGCGGCCCCGGAGCTGCCTCCCGAGAGCGAAACAGCGAGCGCGGATTTTCCGTCGTACTTCATCTCTCCGGAGGTGCCGCTGGCCCCCGCATCGTGGCGCCTCGCCGTCGGCGGGATGGTCGCGCGACCCGCGTCGTTGTCGCTCGCCGATCTACAACGCCTGCCGCGCACCGCGATGCGCGTGCGCCACCATTGCGTCGAGGGCTGGTCGGCGGTTGCCGCCTGGCACGGCGTTCGACTGAGCGACCTCGCAGCGCTCGTCGGTGCGGATCCCCGCGCGGGATTCGTCGAGTTTCGGTCGTTCGACGCGGGGTATTGGTCGTCGTGGGATCGCGCCAGCGCGTTCCATCCGCAAACCATCCTGGCATACGGCATGAACGGCGAAGCGCTCGGACCGGGGCACGGCGCCCCGCTCCGTCTCTATTCGGCGACGAAGCTCGGTTACAAAATGGTGAAGTACCTCACCGAGGTGAGCTTCCTTGCGGCGCCGACCGGTGGCTACTGGGAGGATCAGGGTTACGAATGGTTCGCGGGGGTCTGACGCGGCGTCAGTGAACCCGTGCGGGGATCCCTGACGACGCGGCGCCGAGTTGACATCCTCGCGTCCCGCAGCTCTGTTGCCACGAGTCGTGCGAGTAGCTGCCGGGTCACGGAGGACTCGCGCTCGACGACGCCGCGGCCGGTGCCACCCACAACGACGACTCGACGAGCGGAGCGCGGTTCCCGCCGCAGCAGCTTGATGCTCGCCGCGCAGGGCGGCGATCGCGCGAGCTATCGGGAGCTCCTCGACGACCTCGTGCCCGACCTCCGCGCCTACCTGCGTCGCACGATGAACGACGCCGAGGATGGCGAGGATGCGCTCCAGGACACGCTCCTCGCGTTGCACCGCTATCGGCACACGTACAGTCCAGGGCGACCTTTCGAGCCGTGGCTCTTCGCGATCGCGCGAAACGTCGCGCGCGACCACCTGCACAAGCGACGCCAGCGGCGCGATCGCGAGCGCCATCCCGAGATCCTGCCCGAGCAGGCGGTCGACCTCGATGAGGGCGTCGAACGCCGGCTCCACGAGGGGATCGCCGCGCTCTCGCCCTCCCAACGCGAAGCGATGATGATGGTCAAGCTCGACGGTTACTCGGTCGAAGAAGCGGCCCGGCAGACCGGCACGAGCCCCGGGGCCCTGAAGCTTCGCATCCACCGGGCCTATCTCGCCCTGAAGCAGCTGCTCGAAAGTTGATGATCGTGACGCGCTCCGACCATCGGGACACCATCGAACGCCTCGTCGAGGACGCCGTACCCGTCCGCCCCTTGGCGCCGGCCCTCGCCACGATGACGCGCTGGGGTGGGCTCGTGCTCGGCCTCTGCGCACTCGGGATCGCGTCCGGCGGGCTCGATCGGCTGACGACGTCCGCGGCCGATCCGATGTTCGTCGCGCAACTGGCGGCGCTCCTCGTCGCCGCCATTGTCGCGTCGGTCGTGGCATTGCACGCGGTCGTTCCCGGTGAGGAGCCGAACGGGTGGCGACTCCTCGCGGCGTGCCTCGCGTGCGCGCCTGCCGTCGTCACGCCCTTGTTGCTGCCGGCGGAGCGACCGGTCGACGTCGCACATTTCGCCGCGGCTGGCATAGAGTGTGCCGCCGTCACGCTCGCTGCTGGACTCGTCCTGTTCGCGGCCCTCGCGATCGCCGTACGGCGGGGCACCCCGTTCCGGGCGGGCGCGGCGGCCCTCTTCGCCGGGACGGCGGCGCTTTCCGCCGCCAGCATGGTGGCCCGCCTGCGGTGTCCGGCCGAGGAGCGCTGGCACGTGCTGGCGTGGCACCTGGTTCCGGTCGTGATCGGCCTCACGATCGTCGCGCTCACGCGGACACGGTGGTGGCAGGCCGGTCGGCCGTCGAATCCCATCGGAGACACCTTCTAGCTGAGCCGCCCCTCCCTCTTCGGTGGCGCGACTTCGCAAGCCGTAGCGACGATCGGTCGGGCCCACGCGGGTGTGCGTCCCAGCGCCGGCGGGCCGATGATCGTCCCCTGCCGCAGGTGCAGCGCCAGCTCCGGCCGCGGCGTGGCGCCGTTGCGGGTCAGCGGCGGCGCTGTTGTCGTAGACCTGAAAGCGCGCGCAAACGGGACAGCAGCACGACGAGGTTGTGTCGACGCTCGTCGTAGCGTCGACGGACGTCATGCTCAGGAATGTCGTGTCCGCCGCAACGCACGCGCGCCGCTACCCGGGCGAGGTGCCGCTCGGGAGAAGACAGTCCCGCGCCGCGTACGTCGCCATCGAAAGCACGACGGCGTGCACTCTCACGCTTGGTGATGGCGACAACCCCGCGCGTCAGGGCCGCGTCGAGCACCCGCCCAAACGCGTTCTTCGCTTCCGTCGCGGTGACGGTGGCAATCGCTCGCCCGCGCTCATCGACCACCGCATCGTTCGCCATGCGGTCGTTCCTCCGCAGGCGGGCCTAGTATGGTGGAATAGCCATTCCCGGACAGGCTCGGGGCTTGTGCGGGGCTGGGCCAGTGAAACCTTGCCGCCGCCGAGGGCTAACGCCGAGCGCTACCCGCGTAGCATGCGCCGGCTAGAGGTAGGATCGAAGGGACTGCGCTGGTAGAGCGATCGCAGCAGCGCGATCGAGCCCTACGATGGGATCGACGCATTGAGGGGTTTCACCGATCTCCATCCGCCGGCTCACATACCCGCAGCCACCCCCTTGCGAGCGTCGGACGAGCCGGCATTGCGCAGAAAGGTCCTAGCATGCGGCGGTCGCACCTCCATTTTCTCGTGCTCGGATTGCTCTCGTTGATGTTCGCAACTGCGATGGCCCAGGAGCCCACCGGCGCGGGGAACCAGCCGCCGCCGGGCCACGAAATACCTTCCGCGGCACCCGCGAAGGTCGACGTCCAACCAATCGCGCGGGACGAGCAGATCCGTCAGCGCCTCCAGAGCGTCCTTGACGCCACGGGATGGTTCGCTGACGCGAGCGTCCGAGTCGCGGAGGGGGTGGTATTCTTGAACGGCACGGCGCGAACCCACGATCTCAAGAAGTGGGCCGGTGACTTGGCGAGTAAGACGGAGGCCGTCGCGGCCGTCGTCAATCGCATCGAGGTCTCCAAGCCCTCCGCGTGGGACTTCAGCGCGACGTGGGGCGAGCTCTCGGCATTGTGGCGCGGCTTCATCCATTCGCTGCCTTTTCTCTTCTTCGGACTCTTGATTTTGGTACTCTCGGCAGTCGCCGCATGGCTCACGAGCCGGGGAGCGGCCACGTTTCTCCGCCACCGCCCGTTGCCGGAATTGCTGCGACTGGTGTTCGCCCGCACCAGCGGCGTGTTCGTCTTTCTCGTGGGCGCGTACGTGGTCCTGCGAGTATCCGGCCTGACGCAGCTCGCGCTCACGGTCGTCGGGGGAACCGGTCTCGTTGGCCTTGCCCTCGGCATCGCCTTTCGCGACATCACCGAGAACTTCCTGGCCAGCATCTTCCTCAGCATGCAGCGGCCGTTCGAAACGGGCGATCTGGTCGAGGTCTCCGACGTCACGGGGTACGTGCAACAGTTGAACGTCCGCACGACCGTTCTGATGACGCTCGACGGCAATCTCGTACAAGTGCCGAACGCCACGGTCTACGGCAGCACCATCCGCAACTTCACCGCCAACGCCAACCGCCGCGAGGATTTCGTGGTCGGCATCGGCTACGACGATTCGATCGACGAGGCCCAGGAGATTGCGCGCAAAGTGCTGGAGGATCATCCAGCAGTGCTGAAAGATCCCGAACCGGCGGTGTTGACGGACGGACTCGGTCGAGCCACGGTCGATCTGCGGGTCTACTTCTGGCTGAACGGCCACGAGCACAGCTGGTTGAAAGTGCGATCGTCGGTCATTCGTCTGATCAAGCGGGCGTTTCAGCAACGGGGCATCTCGATGCCCGATGAGGCTCGCGAGGTCATCTTTCCCCGTGGCCTGCCGGTCACGCTGCTCCCTGGCAATGCCGATGAAGTGCGCGCGGTGCCGGTACCACCCCACATCGCCTCGCCGCCGACCGAGGTCGACGCAGCGTCGACCAAGGCGGAGGGCGGCCTGTCCAGCGAGGCTGCGGTCATCGAAAACCAGGCGCGCGAGGTTGCACCATTGCGTACCAGCGAGAATCTCCTGCGCGCCGCACCCGGCTCCGCTCGGCCCAAATGATGCCGCCGATGCAACGACTCCGCGCCCTCTTGGACCGGCTGCGATCGAGCCTGTGGTTCGTGCCCATGGTGCTCGTCGTGGGCTCCGTCGGCCTCGCGCTCGCGCTCATCGAGGTCGACGTCGGGCAGGAGTGGGCGGAGCGGTGGCCGCGTCTGTTCGGGGCGGGTGCGGCGGGGACGCGCGCCATGTTGTCGGCCATTGCCGGCTCGATGATCACGGTCGCCGGCGTGGTCTTCTCGATCACGGTCGTCGCGCTGACCCTGGCGTCGAGTCAATACACGTCCCGCATTCTTCGCACTTTCATGCGCGATCGCTGGAGCCAGGCCGTGCTCGGCATTTTTCTCGGCGTCTACGCCTATTGCCTGGTGGTGCTCCGCACCATCCGCGGGGGCGACGAGGGCGCCTTCGTGCCGTCGGTGGCGGTGATCGTCGGCGTGCTCCTGGCCTTCGTCGCCATCGGGTTTCTGATCTTCTTCATCCATCACATCTCGTCCTCCATCCAAGCGACGAGCATCATTAAGGCGGCGGCCGACGAAACGATCGCCGCCATCGATCGACTATTTCCCCATCGCTTAGGTGAGGCCTCCGATACCGGCGCCGCGCGCGAGATCGAGCGCGAGACGAAGCACCGATGCTGGCAGCCGATTCCCGCGGTCAGAACCGGCTACGTCCAGGGCGTGGATGGCCCCGGCCTGATCGGCTTCGCCCGCGACCGGAACGCGCTCGTCCGTATGGAGTGCGGGGTCGGGGAGTTCATCGTCGAGTCGTCTCCGCTCGTCTCGCTCTGCTGCGACGAGCCGTTGAACGAAGGGGCGGCGGCAGCGCTGGACCGCATCTACAGCATCGGGCGCCAGCGCACGATGGTGCAAGACGCCGGCTTCGGAGTGCGGCAGATCGTGGACGTGGCCCTCCGGGCGCTCTCCCCGGGCAGCAACGATACGACCACGGCCGTGACGTGCGTGGACTACCTGACCGCGGTCCTCGCCCGTCTCGCCGCCCGCGACTTCGAGAGCCCGTATCGGATGGATGAGGGCGAGCTCCGGGTCATCGCCCGCGGGCCGACGTTTCAGAGCCTTCTGGACGAGGCCTTCGATCAGATTCGTCAGAATGCCACCGGCAACGTGGCAATACTTCGTGTGCTGCTGCGAGCAGTGGAAGTCGTCGCCGGACGGACGGCAGACGCGGAGCGTCGGCGGGCACTCCGACGGCAGGCGGAGCTCATCGTGGAAGTCGCGGCGCGGACCATCCCAGTGATGCGCGACTACGAAAGTCTCGAGGCCGTCCTGAAGCGTCTCGCCCTCCTACTGGGCGGCGAGTTGAGGCGCACGTCGTCCGTGGGGACCTGAGGGAAAGCCGGGTTGGACAAACGCAGGAGTTGCGCGTCGGGCGCCCGACCTCAGGTGCGGACGGCCACCGTGGTGTTGACGCACCCAACTGGGAAAGGCTTCATGACGAAGAGTGAGGGCTGCGACGTCATCATCGTGAGGAGCGGCGCCGGCGGCGGAACGCTGGCTCTCAAGCTCGCACCTTCCAACAAGCGCATTCTCATTCTCGAACGCGGCGACTACCTGCGGCGCGAGAAACACCATTGGGATGCGAGCGAAGTCTTCGTGAAGAGCCGCTCATGATCTCCCTCAAAATCGGCCGCATTGCGCTCCGCTATCTGCGCTGAGTCCGCGTCGCTCGGAGCACCCATTCTTCGGAAACGACGAGATCCCCTAGGATCCGCCCACCGTCGATCACAACCATCCGTTGAGGAATCCAGCCCGTCGGAGACCCGTCACCAGCGGTTCGCAGCGGCGCATGAGCGTCCACAACCATCCTGTCTGGTAGTTCTCGATCATCATGATGATGGGGCCTTGGTTGATCCCCAAGTGCCACGGCGAAACCCATCCGATCCGATCGTTCTTCAGCGGAAAGGTTTCGTTGAACGTCGCTTTGAATCCATAGGGATCGGAGACTTTCAGGCCCAATTGATCGAAGTGGCGGAGCGCCGGCAACACGATCTCCGGCGCAAAGGGTAAGCTCGCCAAGGCCGCCCAGGGGGCGATGGTGCCGTCGTCGGGGCCGTGCGGAACGCCGCGTGCAACGTAGTCGCGAAAGCGTCGCTCGACCCCGTGGATCCGGCGGGTCGCCGGGCCCGGACCGTGGCTCGCTGTGAGGCCCCAGCAATCCTCGCCGTAACCGGCGAAGCGCCGTGGATTCCGTCGTCCATACGCTTGCTGGACATAGGTGGCTCGGCGGCTGTTCTCGAAATAGTCGATCTCGTGCGCGCGCATGAACGCGTCTTGGATGCCGCGGAAATCGACCCATAGATGCGAGAACTGATGGATGAAAAGTGGCCCGGCATAGAGAAACTCGTGACCGTAGAGTTTGCGCCACTGGTACGTCGACGACCACGCCGCATAGCTCCGCGCCGGGAGGGGATGCGTCGGTGACCCGAGACCGAGTACGTAGAGCAACAACGCTTCGCTATAGCCTTGCCAGCGGTATTTGATGAAGCCGGTCTCCGGCGTCCAGCCGTGCGACACCGTGTCGCCGCCGTCGAGCGCCCACTGCCAGTCGGCGCGGCGATAGAGCTCACCGGCGAGCGTGCCTATCTCACGCTCGCTTGCGGTATCGGCGTCGAAGTACTCGGCAGCGGTGAGCATGCCAGCGAGCAAGAACGTCGTGTCGATCGTCGACAACTCGCTCCGCCACGTGCGCCGTCCGGTCCGCATGTCGAGGAAGTGATAGTAGAAGCCCTTGTAGCCGGTCGCGTCCCTTGCCGTACCGTGCGAGCTATTGCGGAAGAACCGCAGCGTGGTGAGCGTTCGCTGGATGGCCTCGTCCCGCGTCATCAGCCCGTGCTTCACGCCGATCGGATAGAGCGCGAGCGCAAATCCGACGGCGGCGATGCTGGACGGCGACCCCTCCTGCGTGCTGTCCGCGACCAGTCCGTTCGCCGGGTTCACCTCGTGCAAGAAGTACCCGAACGTTTGCCGTCGCAGGTCGTCGAGCAGCGCATCGTTAGTCGGCTCGGCCGCCGACGATCGCTTCACTGCTCGTGGACGCCGACACGCCGCGGGGTCGGCTCGGTGGCTGGGGATGCCAGCTCGATCGTTACGGCGACCACCGCGTGCGGCATCAGGTCGATGGCGAGCCGGATTTCCTGATCCTGATACTCCACCTGGATCGGCTCTTTTCGCGGCTGCGAGACGGCCTGCAGCTGCTGGCGCTGCGCCGGACTCAAATACTCGGGCTGGCCCATCTCCCGCCATGCCCGCTTGGCGTTCGCATGGGCGTCGTCAATGCGTTCGATGTACGCCGTGAGCGGGGCGTCAGCCTCCGTCAACGTGACCCTCACGAGCTCCGTCTTGATTGGGTGCAGCGGGGGGGCGTGGTTCGTCAGCAGAATCGTCACGCATGGGCCGGTGCCGAGCACTACCCAGGCCGTGACAGTGTCGTGCAACTCCTTGACGACGAGCTGCCGGGTACCGAGCGCGTGCAGCAACTGAAACGCGCGATACACCGGTTTCGCAACGTCATGGATGGTGAGTAGACCGAACCCCCCTGGAACGGCAGTGAGGGCATATAGTTCTCGTTGAAGATGTCGGAGAACGTCCACCAACTGTAGCCGTCGACGACGTCGTCCACGCTGAGCAGGATGTTGACCGCGAATGCTGCCGCGAACGGATCGTCGTGCAGATGGTCCCGGGGATTCGAGGATGTATTCCATTCCGTATAGTAGAGCGCTCGCTTGCCTGCCTGACGCCGCGCGACCTGCGCCTTGTCTTTCATCGCGCCGCGCGTTGCTTTGGCGAGCTGTGTTTCGGTGTCGTCACCAGGGCTGCCAAAAGCGTCGGTCGGATATTCGTGCGTGCTAATGAAATCCGCCGGGACGTCGTGCTGCTGGAGAAAGTGTACAAACTCATCGATCCACGCACTCTTTGCCGTCGCAGGCCCGCCGACGCGGAGCGCCCCGTCGACGCTTTTGATCGCTTCAGCGGTGACACGATAGAGTCGGAAATAGTCGGCCGGCTGTCCCGAGCCGAACACGGTGAGGTTCGGCTCGTTCCACACCTCGAAGAACCACTGGCGCACCTCCGCCAGGCCGTAGCGTTCAACCCAGTGTCGGACGAGGGTCCGGATAAACGTTCCCCACTGTTCGTAGTCCTTCGGCGCCGTGACGTTGGCGCGATAATGAAAGGCCGTTTTCGTTCCCGAGGCGAGATCCTCGGGCATGAAGCTCAGCTCGACGAACGGCCGCATCCCGATCGAGAGCACGTAGTCGACGATCTGATCGGCGTTGAAGAACGAGTACAGCCACGCGTCGTTCTGCCGAGTCATGATGTCTATCGGAGATGAGAGCAGGCCGTGAAAGCGCACGTACCGAAATCCCAGCTCGTTCCGACACCGCAGCAGCTGTCGCTGCCAGTCGGCACGGAGCGCTAGGGCAGCATGACCGCTCCCCACGGTGTGCTCCCACACGTGTACGAATGGCTTCGTTTCTCCGGTCAGCTCACACGTGAATGTCGGCACGAATCTATCGACCCTATCGGGGCGGGTCCCCGCGTCACCACCGGCGACGCCATTGTTGGCTGCGGAGTCTGAAGCCCAAGATCTCACCTGTTACTGCGATATCAAAGGGCCCGGTCGAGAGGCGCGGTTGCTTCGACTCGCCGCCCGTCCATAGTCAGCCTGGCGCAGGAGGAGCCATGCCCGTCTACGCGATCGCCCAGATCTCTATCCACGACCGGAAACGGTACGACCGCTACGCATCGCGCTTCGCCGCCGTGTTGGCGAAGTTCAACGGCCGGGCGCTGGCGGCCGACGAGTCGCCGCTGGTCGTCGAGGGCGCCTGGCCGCACGACAAGGTGATTCTCCTGTCGTTCCCGAACCGCGCCGAGTTCGAGCGCTGGGCCACCTCGCCCGAGTACCAGGAGATCGCCCAGGACCGCCTCGCGGCGACGACCGGCACGGTTTTGCTGGTCGCCGGTCTCGCCCCGCCCGCTTGACGCCCGCCAAGGGGGCGCGAAATTGACCCTCTATAGGTGGGGTGATATCGACCCGCCTCTTGGAAACCCCCACAGATAGCCCCTCCCGCGCCGTCACGATGGAGAAGATCACGAGCCTCTGTAAGCGCCGTGGCTTCGTCTTCCAGTCGAGCGAAATCTACGGCGGTCTGGGGAGTTGCTGGGATTACGGTCCGCTCGGAATCGCCCTCAAGCGGAACATCACCGAGGCCTGGTGGCGCGACATGATCACGTCGCGCGAGGACATGGTGGGCCTCGACGCCGCGATCTTGATGCACCCGCGCGTTTGGGAGGCTTCCGGTCACCTGGCCGGGTTCACCGACCCGCTCGTCGACTGCAAGAAGTGCAAGCACCGGTTCCGCGCCGACCAGTTGGCCGGGCCGAAGTGCCCAGATTGCGGGGGCGAGCTCACCGAGTCGCGCAACTTCAACCTGATGTTCAAGACCTTCATGGGTCCGGTCGAGGACACGGCGAGCGTCGTCTACATGCGCCCCGAGACCGCGCAGGGCATCTTCGTCAACTTCCAGAACGTCCTGAACGCGTCGCGCCTGAAGATCCCGTTCGGCATCGGCCAGATCGGCAAGTCGTTCCGGAACGAGATCACGCCCGGCAACTTCCTCTTCCGCACCCGTGAGTTCGAGCAGATGGAGATCGAGTTCTTCGTCAAGCCGGGCGAGGACGAGAAGTGGCACCAGTACTGGAAGGAAACCCGCTTCAATTGGTACCTGAAGTACGGTCTCACCGCGTCGCGCCTGCGTCTCCGCGAGCACGGCTCGGATGAGCTGGCGCACTACGCGAAGGGCTGCGCCGACGTCGAATACGAGTTCCCGTTCGGCTGGTCGGAGCTCGAAGGCATCGCGAACCGCGGCGACTTCGACCTGAAGCAGCACGCCGAGTTCAGCGGCAAGGATCTCTCCTTCTTCAACGAGGAGACCCGCGAGCGCTTTGTGCCGTACGTGATCGAGCCGTCGGCGGGCGTCGGCCGGCCGCTGCTCGCGTTCCTCGTGGACGCGTACGACGAGGACACGGCCGAAGGCGAAGAGCGCGTGGTGCTGCGTCTCGACCCGCGCCTCGCCCCGATCAAAGCCGCCATCTTCCCGCTGCTCCGCAAAGGCGGGCACCCGGAGAAGGCGCAGGCCATCCGCGACATTCTCAAAGAGCACTTCGCGGTCACCTACGACCAGGCCGGCTCGATCGGTCGGCGCTATCGCCGGCAAGACGAGATCGGCACCCCGTTCGGCATCACCGTCGACCACGACACGATCAAGGACGACACGGTGACGGTGCGCGAACGTGATTCCATGCAGCAAGTCCGTATGCCCGTCGATCGCCTGGTCGACGAGCTCCGCGCGCGCGTGACCGTCGGTCGCGCGGGTGTCGTAGCGCCGGCGCTCTGAACGAGCACGAACGCGCGCGTCTCATCCCGAGAAGCGCCCCAATCGGATTGGAGTCGAGTCCCATGGCCAAGAGTTCCCGTGGCAAGAGCAAGACGAAGAGCACGCAGCGTCCCGCGAACAAGGTGACCGCGAAGCCAGTTGCCGCGAAGCGGGTCGCAAAGAAAGCGGCGACGAAGCCCGCAAAGACCGTCGCGGTCGCGCGTGCCAAGAAGTACGTCTACTCCTTCGGCGGCGGACGCGCGGACGGCAAGGCCGAGATGAAGAACCTGCTCGGCGGCAAGGGCGCGAACCTCGCCGAGATGGCCGGGATGGGGCTCCCCGTTCCGCCGGGCTTCACGATCTCGACCGACGTTTGCACCTACTACTACGACAATCGCCGCACCTACCCGGCCGTCCTGCAGCAGCAGGTCAAAGAGCACCTGGCGCGCGTCGAGGGCATGACCGGCCGGAAGTTCGGCGACCCGAAGAACCCACTGCTCGTCTCGGTGCGGTCGGGCGCGCGCGCGTCCATGCCCGGCATGATGGATACGGTCTTGAACCTCGGGCTCAACGACCAGACCGTCCAGGGCCTCATCACCGACGCCAACAGCGAGCGCTTCGCGTGGGATTCCTATCGCCGCTTCGTCCAGATGTACGGCGACGTCGTGCTCGGGATGAAGCCGGAGGACAAGCTCCAATCCGATCCCTTCGAGGAAGTGCTCGAGCAGAAGAAGCACGCGCGCGGCGCCAAGCTCGACACCGACCTCACCGCCAAGGATCTCCGCGAGCTCGTCGCCGAGTTCAAGGCGCTGATCAAGACGAAGCTCGGCCTCGACTTCCCGACCGACGCGTACGAGCAGCTCTGGGGCGCGGTCGGCGCCGTGTTCGGCTCGTGGCAGAACGATCGCGCCATCGTGTACCGGAAGCTCTACGCGATCCCCGACGCCTGGGGCACCGCGGTGAACGTGCAGGCGATGGTGTTCGGCAACCTCGGCGACGATTGCGCCACGGGCGTCGGCTTCACGCGCGACCCCGCTACCGGCGAGCGCGCCTTCTACGGCGACTTCCTCGTGAACGCGCAGGGTGAGGACGTCGTCGCCGGCATCCGGACGCCGCAGCCGCTCAGTACGAAGGCCGCGATCGAGGACGCGCGTCAGCAGGGCATCGCCGAGGGCGATCGCCTGCCCTCGCTCGAAGAAGTCATGCCCGAGCTCTACAAGCAGCTCACCAAGACCGCCACGCTGCTCGAGAAGCACTACAAGGACATGCAGGACATCGAGTTCACCATCGAGCGCGGCCGCCTCTACATGCTGCAGACGCGGAACGGGAAGCGCACCGCGCCCGCCGCGATCAAGATCGCGGTCGACATGGTGAAGGAGAAGCTGATCGACCGTGACACCGCGCTCCAGCGCGTCGATGCGAGCTCGATCGATCAGCTCCTGCATCCCGGCCTCGATCCGAAGGCCGAGAAAGAAGTCATCGCCAAGGGTGTGCCGGCCTCGCCCGGCGCCGTGAGCGGCGAGGTCGTCTTCAGCGCCGACGACGCCGAATCCGAAGCGCATGCGGGCAAGAAGGTCATCCTGGTGCGGATCGAAACCTCGCCCGAGGACATTCACGGCATGACGGTCGCCGAGGGCATCCTCACGGCCCGCGGCGGCAAGGCGTCGCACGCGGCCGTCGTCGCGCGCGGCATGGGCAAGACCTGCGTCGCCGGCTGCAGCGATCTCGAGATCCACTACGAGGGCGAGTACTTCCTCGCGAAGGGCGGCGTGCGCGTCGCCCGCGGCGAGTGGATCACGCTCGACGGCTCGACCGGCGAGGTCTTCCTCGGGAAGGTGCCGACCGTCGCGGCCGACGGCGAGAGCGGCGACTTCGCCACCCTCATGAGCTGGGCCGACAAGATCCGCACGCTGAAAATCCGCACCAATGCCGACACGCCGAAGGACGCCGCCGTCGCGCGGAAGTTCGGCGCCGAAGGGATCGGGCTCTGCCGCACCGAGCACATGTTCTTCGACGCCGAGCGCATCGACGTCGTCCGCGAGATGATCCTCGCGACCGATCTCGCTGGCCGCGACAAGGCCCTGACGAAACTGTTGCCGATGCAGCGCGGCGACTTCGAAGGGATCTTCCGCGCGATGGCGGGACTGCCGGTGACGATCCGCTTGCTCGACCCGCCCCTCCACGAGTTCCTGCCGCAGACCGACGCAGACACGAACGAGCTCGCCGCCAAGATCGGCGTCGACCCGGCTCGTATGCGGGCGCGCCGCGAGCAGCTCCACGAGATCAACCCCATGCTCGGCATGCGCGGCTGCCGACTGGGCATCGTGTACCCCGAGATCTACCTCATGCAGGTGCGGGCGATCATGGAAGCCGCCTGCGCCGTCGCGCGCGACAAGGTGAAGGTGATCCCGGAGATCATGATTCCCCTGATCGGCCACGTGAACGAGCTCTCCCGCCTCCGCAAGGAAGCGGACGACCTCTGCAAGGCCGTCATCAAGGAAACCGGGCAGAAGGTCGCGTACACGATCGGCACCATGATCGAGGTGCCGCGCGCCGCCCTCACCGCCGACGAGATCGCCCGCGAAGCCGAGTTCTTCTCGTTTGGCACCAATGACCTGACGCAGATGGGCTTCGGCCTCTCGCGTGACGACGCCGCCATGTTCCTGCCGAAGTACGTCGACAGCGGGATCCTGCCGGTCGATCCGTTCGCGAGCCTCGATCAGGACGGCATCGGGCAGTTGATGGAGATCGCCGTCGCCAAAGGCCGCAAGATCCGGAGCAATCTCAAGATCGGGATCTGCGGCGAGCACGGGGGCGATCCGAGCTCGATCGACTTCTGTCACCGCATCGGGCTCGACTACGTGTCGTGCTCGCCGTATCGCGTGCCGGTCGCCCGTCTCGCGGCGGCGCAAGCGGCGCTCGCGGCCAAGAAGAAGAAATGAAGGCTCAGGGTCGGCGAGGAGTGCCGGCGGTGCGCGGAACGACACGCATCTACGGCATCCTCGGCGACCCGGTCGCCCACAGCCTCTCCCCGGCGATGCAAAACGCCGCGCTCGAGGCCACCGGTCTCGACGCGGTGTACGTCCCCTTCCCCGTCGCCGCTGCCGATCTGAAGGCCACGCTCGCGGGCCTGCACGCCGCCGGCGTCGCCGGCCTGAACGTCACCGTCCCTCACAAGGAAGCGGCCGCGCGTTTGGCCATCAGCCTTCGACCGCGCGCCCGCGCCTGCGGCGCGGCGAACACGCTGATCCGGACGGCCAAGGGCTGGATCGGCGACAACACCGACGGGGCCGGTCTTCTCGCCGCCCTCGCCGAGCAGCGCTTCGACCCGCGTGGGAAGAACGTGCTGCTGATCGGTGCCGGTGGCTCGGCGCGGAGCGTCGCGCACGCGTTCGCGCGGGCGGGGACGCAGGTCCTGATCGTCGCCAATCGCACGCCCGCCCGCGCCGCGGAACTGGTCGCCACGCTCCGCCGCCGCGACGCCTACGCCGGCGATCTCAGCGTGCTCGGCAACGCCGAGGTGCTGGCCGGCCTCGACCTGATCATCAATTCGACGTCGACGACGCTCGGGGGTGACGCGCTCCCGGCGATCCGGTTCGCCGAGACTTCCCCGACGCTGCTCTGCTGCGACCTGATGTACGGCAAGAAGCCGTCGCGGTTCTTGTCGCAGGCACGTACCGCCGGCCGCCGCACGATGGACGGCAGCGGCATGCTGCTGCACCAGGGCGCCCTCGCGTTCACGCTGTGGACGGGGAAGAAGGCGCCGGTCGCGGTGATGCGGCGCGCGCTCGAGGGCTCGCGCACCGCGCCGGCAGGTTAGCTCACCGCCCTGACGTTTGATCGCTCGCGCGTCCAGCCGAGCCGCTACGAAACTGCTTTGATCGCGCGTCCCAAGAGCGCGTTCAGATCGACCGTCTTCTTCGCGATGCCACTATTGGGTGAACGGCCGATCGTGGCCGCGGAGCGCGCGAGGCTCGGCGACCCGCTTTCGGCCGGGATACCGTCGAGGGCTTCGAGGACGCGCGGCAGCCAGCTCGTGAAGGTTTCGGACGGGAGCTCGTCTTTGGACAGCTCGTACTGACGGCCCTCGACCAGCAACGCGTTGACGGTCGCGATCTCCGAGCAAT
>JBDSJB010000065.1:0-5628 GCA_039917665.1 Binatia bacterium | reverse complement strand
GACTCGGGGACGTAGAGCTGCAGCACGACGTCGCTCTTGTCGAGGTCGCCGTTCAGGTCCTTGTCCTGCTGTTGCTCGGACGTGGTGAGCGCGAGCACGTTGCCGCAGAAGCGGATGCTGGTGGCCGACTGGAAGGTCTGCGTCCACGCGCCGCCCGCGATCGAGTAGACCTGGACGACGCCGTCGGAGAGATCCTCGTCGTTGTTCTGGTCGGCGGAGCCCTGCCCGCTCTCCGGGACGATCGCGGCGACGTACTTTTCCGCGAGCGCCACCGCGGTGCCGGCGCGCTGGAGATTCAGGACCGGACCGCTGCCGGTCCAGAGCTGCACGACCTGGTCGAAGAGATCGGTGTCGCCGTTGAGCGAGCCGCCCGGACACTCCGCGGTGCCGAGGTCGGGAGACACTTCGGGACGGAGGAACGCCGTGCGGCCGAACGCCGTCACGACCTCGCCCGCCGGGCAGAGCGTGATGAGCGGGCTCAGCACCGTGCCGCGCGAGAAGTTGGTGTCCAGGACTTCGAGCACGACGTCGTCGAGCACGCCGTCGGGGAAACGGTCGACGAGACGGCGGCCTGTGACGGGCTCGCGCACGAAGACGTCGGCGACGTCGTTCGTGTCGGCGTTGGCGTCGAGCATCTCCGCCGAGCCGGTGACGAACACCGTCCGGGTACCGTCGGGCGAAAGCCGTCCGGACACGACGCCCGCGTTGTCGCTCGACGGAACGCCGTCGGTCGAGACGTTGCGGCGGTCGGTTTGGCCGAGCGTGCGGTCGCGGAGGAAGAGATCGGTGGTGCCGTTCGTGTCGCGGCCGGGCCCGAGCAGATCGGGCGCGTCGCTCGCGAAGAGCACGAAGCGGCCGTCGTCGGAGATGCTCGGCTCGTAGGACGAGTCCGCCGGCAACGAGCCGTCCGGGAGGTGATTCACGAGCTGGAGCGATCCGATGTTGCGATCGAAGACGGCGATGTCGGTGGTCGCGCGCCCGAAGAAGCCGACGGTGTCCTCGTACGCGACGAAGCGCCCGTCCGACGACAGGGAGGGTGATCGACCGAACTGCCCGAACGAGACTTGCTGGGTGCGCCCGGTCCCGAGGTTCCGCACGTACACCGCAGTCTCGAGGCCATTGTCGCCGCCGAAGGGCAGGTTGTCGCTGTCGAAGTCGAACGCGACGATCAGCCCGTCCGCCGACATGTCGATGTGGCGCTCGTCGCTGTTGACGCCGGTCGCCTCCTGGCCGTCGTCGGTGACGCTGACGCGCTCGGTGCGCTGCGCGCAGTCGAGCGGGAAGCCGTTCGAGCGACAGGTGTCGTGCCAGAAGACGTCGGGGATGCCGTTGGTGTCGACGCCCGGGCCGAGGAGGTTGGTGGCGGAGCTGACGAACGCGACGTAGCGGCCGTCGTCGGAGACGACCGGGAAGCGCGAGTTGCCGTTCGCTTCCAAGCCGCCGGGACCGACGCTCACGCGCTCGATCGCGCCGGACGAGCGATCGACGAGGAACACGTCCATGCAGGTGATCGGGTCGCCGCCGCACGTGTTCGTGTCGCCGGGGACGAGGTCGTTGTTGAAGCTCGCGAACGCGACGTAGCGGCCGTTGCCGGAAACCGACACGCGACCGTCGGCACCAAAGCCCTCCGACAGTCCGCCGCTCGCGGGACGACTGATGAGCGTCGTCGTGCCGTCGTTGCGATCGCGCACGAAGACGTCGGGCGTACCGTTGGAGTCGTTGACCGTGCCGCCGATCGGACCCGCGTTCGCGAACACGACGATGCTGCCGTCGCGCGAGATGTCGGCGCCCGGGAGCGTCCGTTGCGCGCCTTCCTCCTGGGTCTCGGAGTCGATGCTGGCGAGCGACGTCACCTGCGAGCCCGACTCGGCCTCGGAGGTGCGGAAGAAGACCCGCCCGTTCGAGATCGCGAGCGGCTGGCCGTTCACGAGCGGCGCGGGGTCGATCGCGCGCGGCGGGTTGATCAAGCTGCTGAGATCGCCGCTGCCGAGCGTGAAGACGCGCAGGATCGCGTCGGCGCGGTCGCCGTCGCCGTTCTCGTCGCAGACGTTCTCGCCGGCCTCGAGCTCGAGGAACGCGGCCACGTCGTCTTCGAAAGCGACGGCCGGCAGCTGGAAGCCGGTCTGATCCGCGACGTAGACGGCGCGCGACTCCGGCGTTCCGGGGATGCCACACTGCGGGAGCGCGCTGCCATCGGGATTGAACCCGTCCGGGGCACCGAGCGGCAAGGTCTGGCCGGTCGCGCGCTCGTTCAGCGTGATCACGAAGTCGAGGGTGTCGGCGTCGCCGTTGCGATCGACGCCGTCGACCGACTCCGGGCCGGTCAGCACGAAGAGCTGATCGGTGCTGGTGCCGAGGCTGTCGAGCGAGACGGGGTTTTGCGCTTCGAGGGCGTAGAGCACACACGCGTCTTCAGCGGCCGTGCATTGCGCGTCGCTGGTGCACGCGGCGTGGTCGCCCACTTGGCAGACGCCTTCGACGCCGGCCGGCGTCGCACGCGGAATGACGACGGCCCCACCGTCGTTCGCGAGCGACGCGAACGCGCTCGCATCGAAGAGGTCGGCACAGCGGCCGCCCGGACAATCGCCGTCGTCACCGCACGTGAGGCGATCGTTGGTGCCGCCGACGCAGACGTCGGCGCAGGTGCTGCCGTTGCAATCGAGGTTGGAGTTGCAGTCCTTGCCGTCCTCGCTGCCGGCCTGACAGACGCCGCGGCGGTGCGCGATGCGGAGCACCGTTTGGCGCACGTCGACGGAGCCGAAGAACGAGAGCGCGTCGGTCGTCGTCTGGGTGGGATCGGTTTGCGGCTCGAAGATCGGCGGCAGGCGCTGGCCTTCGGTCGTGAGTGAGGTCACGAACGTGGCGCTCGGGATGACCACCGGCACCGGCGGCGAGATCGTCGCGCGCAAAAGGCGCGGCACCGGCTGGTCGCCATCTTTGATGACGATGCCCTGCCAGAAGACCGGCACCAGGATGTTGCCGGCACGATCGAGCGTGAGGCGGGTCTCGTCGGCGGTCGCGGTGCAGGGCGGGCTCTCGGCGAAGCACGACGCCTGATAGTCGCTCGGCGGTGGCAGCGCGGTGAAATCGGCGAACGTCGCGTCGAGGCTGGCGTTGCAGGTACCGTCGCGGGCGAAGAGCTGATCGACGCAAGCGGTGAGGCCGAGCGCCGCGGCTTGTTGCGCGCACGTCGAGCTCGCGAGGCCGCACGGCAGCGTCGTCTGGGTGCGATCGCTGACCGCGATCGTCACTGGACCCGCGAGCGTGCGATCGGGCGCACCGGCGCCGAGGATCGCAGTCGTGTCGGGGAAGCGGAAGCGCAGACGCGGGATGCTGTCGCGCTCGACGATGTCCATGTCGGTCGGACCCGTCGCGTTCATCTGCACGCACGTGACGCCGCTCACGTTCGGCGTCGCGTCGCAGGTGGCCATGCTCTGGACGAGCGTCGCGTTGGTGCACGACTGCGTCGTCAGCACGACGGCGCGCTTCGGTCCGCTGATCGGCTCGAAGAGCAACGTCACGACGACGTCGTCGACGCTCACCGGCAACCCGGCTGAGGCCTGGTCGCAGATGGTCGGCCGCACGTGGAGCTCGACGAAATCGCCGGCGCCGGCGAACGGCCGATCGAGCGATCCGAGCGCGCCGCGAAAGATCGGCTGCGCTTGCGGGATCAGGTCGCACCCGGAGCGCGCGGTGCCGGGACGAATCCCGACCAGCGCAATCGCAAGAACGAGAGCATGGAAAGTGCGGTAACGAAGAAGAAGGCTCACGTGTGTGTCCTTACTGTGGGGAAAAGTTTCGGTGCGTTGCGATGCTTCGGGAGTGCGGGTGGGGCCGACACGCCGCCGGAGCCGCGTCCGCCGCACACTATGGGCTCGGAGCCCCGAGGATCAAGTCGTAACCTGGCCCCCGCCCGGCCGGCGGTCGGCGACCAGATGGTAGGCCTGGGTCCGTTCCGTCGCGAGGAAGTGATGCGAGCTCCATAGATAGAGCAGGAAAGCCCGAACTGGGACTTCACCATGGCGTTCCGCAAGGCGTTCGCCCTCTCCCTGCAGCGCGAGCGCCCAATCCCGCACCGTTGCGGCGCAGCTCGCGGTGTCGTCGCCGAGCTCGGCGACGTTGAACCCGGCCGCCACGAGGTCCGACACGAGCCGGCCGACCTCCACGTACCCGGTGACGCCGGGGAAAATGTACTTGCGGAGAAACGCCCCCGCGAGACGGCCTTCGCGCGTCGTCACGAAGTCGGCGTACAGCCGCGCGTCCGGCTTCAGGTACCGCGCGGCGAACTGCCCGACGTAACGATAGTCGGGAATGTGCTCGAGGCTGCCCATGAAGGCCACGCCGTCGAGCGGCCGCGGCGGCGTACAATCGAAGAAATCGACGAGCGTGACCGTGCACGGCAGCTGCTCGGTTTGGATGCGCGCCGCCACGAAGTCGTGCTGCTGGGGCGAAAGCGTGATCCCGTGCACGCGAATGCCCTGCCGGCCCGCGTACTCGAGAAACGATCCCCATCCGCACCCGACGTCGAGCACCTCCGACCCGGCCGCGATCCGAAGCGCGTCGATCGCGTACTGCAGCTTCCGGCGCTGCGCCGACACAAGATCGTCGCTCTCCGACGCGTAGAAGCCGTGCGTGTACGACCGCGACGGATCGAGCCACGCGAGAAAGAACTCGGGCGGCCGATCGTAGTGCGCCGCGACCGACGCGCGATCGAAGCGACGGCGATCGACCACGTAGCGCACCCAGTTGAGCGCCTCGCGGAGCCGCGAGCGCCGTCCCATGTCGAGGAAGTCGGTGACGAAGAGCGCCTGGCGGAGATCGCCCGCCAAATCGAGCTCTCCGTGCAGATACGCCTCGGCGAGCGCCAGGTGATCGCCACGCTGCAACGCCGCAACCGCGCCGGCACTCTTGAAGACCACCCGCGTGCGGGCCGGGTCGGCCCCGATCGCGAGCGACTCCCCGTCCGGCGTCGTGACAGTGAGGTTCGCGCCGCCCGCCTCCATGCGCGCAGCAAGCGCAGCGAGCGGCGACCGGCCCGTCACAGCATGTGCGACGCGCGCAAAAGCGCGAGCGGCCCGAATTTACTTCGGGCCGCGAGGTCCATCGGAGCATTGGGACGCGAAGCGTCCCAGGCGCACGGGGACGAAATCAACTAATACCCTTCGAGCTTCGCGCTGCGGTCGCGGTGGAACGCGGCGTCGCCGAACGTCATCTCCGCGACGCGTGCCCGCTTGAAGAAGAAGCCGATGTCGGCCTCGTCGGTGACGCCAATGCCGCCGTGCATCTGGACGCACTCGTTGCCGATCAGCACGAAGGCGTCGGAGCAGCGTGCCTTGGCGAGGCTCGCGAGCTTGGCGATGACTTTCTCATCACGCTTCTCGTCGATCACGCGATGCGCGCCCATGACGGTCGAGCGCGCGAGCTCGAGCTCGATGTACATCTTCGCGGCGCGGTGCTTGAGCGCCTGGAAGCTCCCGATCGGGACGCCGAACTGAAGCCGGGTCTTCAGATACTCGTTGGTCATCTCGAACGCCGCCTGCATCGCGCCGAGCATCTCGGCGCAGAGGCCGATCGTGGCGCGGTCGACGACGCGCGCCAGCAGCGCGCCGCCCTCGTCGACCGTCCCGA
>JBDSJB010000064.1:0-19750 GCA_039917665.1 Binatia bacterium | reverse complement strand
ATGCGCCACGTGCGCGAGCGCGGGGGATGGCAGGACTACTCCGGCGGTCCGGCGCCCGGCTTGAGCCTGCACTGCGCCGAGTGGCTCGCGACGCACGAGATCGCCGGCTACGCGACCGACACCTGGGGCACGGAGGTCATTCCGAACGAAACTCCCGACGTCTTCCAGCCGCTCCATTGCGTCGCGATCGTCAACATGGGGATGCTGGTCGGGGAGATCTTCACGCTGGAAGAGCTCGCCGACGACTGCGCGGCGGACGGCGTGTACGAGTTCCTGTTCGTGGCGCCGCCGCTCCCGATCACGGGTGCCGTCGGCTCGCCGATCAATCCGCAGGCGATCAAGTAGCGGGCCCGGCCCGCAAGCGCGGAAGGAGCGCGCTCGGCCCTAAGCGCTGAAATAGCCCGTCGTCACTGGATAAGCGGGCTTCGACATGCCAGAGAGATGACCACCATGTTCTCTTCCCGCGCCGTCACCCGAGGCATCGAGATCTCCGTGCAATCGAGCTACGTGCCCGAGCAATCCGAGCCCGATCAGGAGCAGTGGTTCTTCGCGTACCGGGTGCGCATCCACAACGCCGGCGAGGAAACCGTGCAATTGATCACGCGCCATTGGCTGATCACGGACGCCAACGGCAAGGTCGAAGAGGTGCGTGGTCCTGGGGTGGTCGGGAAACAGCCGACGCTCGAGCCGGGTCAGTCGTTCGAGTACACCTCGGCGTGCCCGCTCGAGACCGCGTTCGGCACGATGCAGGGCTCGTATCAGATGCAGCCGAACGAGGGCGACGAGTTCGACGCGGAAATCGCCCCGTTCACGCTCGCCGCGCCAAACGCGGTGCATTGATAGACGCGAGGGATCTCTCCCTCGCCCCAGATGGGCAAAGCCCATCCGGGGGCCCACTCCCGGCTCGCTCTCGCTCGGCCGCGCTTGCCGCGCGGAGATCCGTTATTGGCTTCCGTCGACTACGGGCAGCTGCTCAGCGACGTGATCCAATCCTCCAGCACGGTGCTGCCGAGCGGGTCCGGGAGCAGCGTCGCGAGGGGCGGCATCTGGCCGTCGTCGCGGAGGGCGGCGCGGAGCCAGAGCACCGAATGTTCGGGGTGGCCGGGGCTGACGATGCGGGCGTTCGGGACGCCGAAATCGCCGGTCTGTGGGATCGCGTTGCAGACGGCCGTCTGCGCGAACGTCGCCTCGGCGCGTAGGTCGATGACCGTTGGTGCCGTTCCTTGTGGGCGGTGGCAGTGGGCGCAGTTGGCGGCGAGATAGCTGCGAGCTCGCGCGTCGAGGCTCGCACCCGTGTCCGCCGGATTTGCCAATCGCGGCTGGGCCGCAGGCCGCGCCGGCAAGCAGCCGCCGAAGAGCCCGACGTGCTCGAGCGCGCGCATCTGATTGTCGGTGACGGCGCCGTAGTCGTGCGACCGATTCATCTGTCCGGTCTGCAAGCCGAGCGTTCCGCCGGCGGCCTCGGTGTGGCAGCGCGTACAGTCGGAACGACTCGGGAAGTAGTGCGTGTGCTCGAGGGTGCCGCCCGGCGCCTGGGAGTCGGTCACGGTGAGACTCGCCGTCGCGGGGCCATCGAGCAGATAGGCCTCGGTCTGCTCCTCGTTCCAACGATACGTGTAGCCGTTCCATGCTCCGGCTCTGCGGACCAGGAAGCGGGTTTCGAGCGCGTGGGCGGACGCGGCGTTACCGCGCTCCCGCTCCAGCGTGAACTCCTTGACGAGGATCGTCCCGTCCGGGAGATCCCACGCGCCGGTCGTTCGATGCCCGATCGTTCCGGTGCTGGGCACGACGAGGAAGCGACGCTTTCCGGCTCCGTCCGACCAGAGCGGCGACTGCACCTCGTACGGAATCAATCCCGGCGCGGGATGGCGCGCGGGCACGTCGTCGAAGCAGCCTGTCGCCGAGAGTGTCAGCGGGAACGTCCCGGCCGGCGCTCCCTGTGGGCGACGGAAGCGTTCGATCGTGCCGCCGTTGATGTTCACGATATAGAGCTCGCCGTCGCGGTCCTCGCCGAAGCTCGACGGGCTGACGTTGGTGTCGGCGACCATTTGCGTCGCGGCTTCGGTGCCGTCCCAGCGAAGCTCCCAGAACTTGCCACTGCAATAGTCGCCGTAGAGGTACGCGCCGTAGAGCTCCGGCAGTCGCGACCCGCGATAGACGTAGCCGCCGACCACGGCGCACCCGCCTTCACCGTGGGTGTACGTCGCAAGCGGACCCGTGAGCGTCCCGTCGTCGCACGCGACGGAGGGATTGTTGCACGCGTCGCCTTCCTTCCTCCGCCAGCCGTAGTTCCTTCCGCGCTCGACGAGATCGACCTCTTCGATCTCGTTTTGACCGACGTCACCAACCCACAGCGCATGGCTCACGCGATCGAAGCTCATGCGCCATGGATTCCGGAACCCGAGCGCCCAGACCTCGGATCGCGCCTCTGGATCACCGACGAAGGGATTGTCGTCGGGAATCGCATACGCGAGGCCAGCATCGGTACCGTCGACGTCGATGCGGAGCATCTTCCCGAGCAGCTCGCCTTTGTTCTGCGCCCGATTCCCTGGATCGCCCTGGTCGCCCCCGTCGCCCGTCGAAATGTAGAGCAGGCCGTCCGGTCCGAACGCGAGCCCGCCGCCGTTGTGATTCTCGGCCGGCTTCTCGATCTCGAGAATGCTCTTCCAGCTCGCCGGGTCGGCGACGTTCGCGTTGCCGGTCACGTGATAGCGCGCGATCACCGAGCGGCGCGGGTTCGCAGCCGAATAGAAGACATAGAAGAAGCCGTTGCTGGCGTAGTCGGGATGGAACGCGAGCCCGAGCAACCCCTCTTCCCCGCTTGGATCGGTCCGATCCGTGAGGTCGAGGAACACCGTGCTGCTGGTCGCCGCCTGGTTGTTTGGAAACACTTTGATGAGACCGCCCTGCTCGACGACGAAGAGGCGATCGGTACCGTCCGTCGGGTGGGTGAGCTGCACGGGATAGTCGAAGGACAGCGCGGGGAACGCAGGCTCGACCTCGAGCGGCGGAAAGCCATCGGGATCGCCATCGAGACGACACGTGCTGGCGATCGGCCGCGACGTGAGACCGTACGGGGTGCCGTCGGCATCGCAGGTGATCGGACTCGTCGGCGTCGCGACCGGGCTCGCCGGCGATGTCGCGGAGGCGGCCGGCGTCGCCGTCTTGGTCCGCCCCGGCGTCGGCGTTTTGGTGGGCGTCGGCGTTTTGGTCGCCGTGACGGTCGGGGTGGCGGTCGCCGTCGGCGTGGGGGTCGGCGGCGGCACGTACCCAGGACAGAAGCTCGGCAGCAAGGCTCGGCCGACCGATCCCAGCACGTCGCGGGAGCGCGGGTAGACGAACTGCATCGCTTCCGCGATCCGGCATCCGGCGACGCGCGTGATGCAGGCGCGCCACTCCGCCGGCGAGTCGACGTTGGCGATGCCGACCGTCGCACACGTCGTCTCGATCGCAGCGACGTCCGCACCGTCACTCACGGCCAGCACCGCGAATGGCACGGTCGCTTCGCTGCACGCACCGTCGACGACGGCGGTCGCCGGATCGATCGACGGCAGCTTCTTGTACGCCGCGTTGCAGGTCGCCGCGGCGCGCGCCAGGCACGCGCCGTCGTCGGGGCTGGTTTGCGCACACGTGAACGCAGCGCCGAGGCATTTCCCGATCGCGCCGCGCCACGCATCCTGATCACGGTCGCCCGCCTTCAGCATCGCGAAGGCGCAGGGAGCAGCTTGGCGGCCCGTACTCGGATCATCGCCCGCCGCCCGCGGCGTTATCTCGTCCGGCAAACAATGCGTGCCGATCGGCACGGAGGAGAGTGTCCCCGCGGCGCGCAGCAGCTGCACCGCCCGTGGCACGGCGCTCACGAGCGCGCGCGCGCCGGCACAGACATGCGCGTCGTCGAGACACACGATCGCGTCGTCGACGTCGTCCAGGGCCGCGCTCGGCGCCGTCCCGCATTGTCCGGCCGCTCGCTCGAACGCGACGGCATCGGCCGACAACAGCGTGGAAGCGTCGCAGCGTTTCCGGATGCTGGCGCGCAGGCTCGCGGCCAGCAGGGCTTGCTTCTGATAGGTCTGGGCGCAGATCGCAGTCACCCGGAGGGCGCACCCCGCGTCCCCCGGCTTACCCATGAAGCACCGGACGAGAGCCCCGACGCACTTGGCGTCGAGCTGGTCGCGGGCGCCGGCATAGCGATCGGTCGCGGCTGCTAGCGCACGTTGGCAGCGGAGCCCGGCCATGGCCCGCACCGCTTCCGGGCTGCTCGCCGCGCCGACAGGCGCCGGCAACACGAGACTCCACGCCAAGACGAGGAAGACGAGCGCCCAAGGGAGCGCAGGTGCTTCACTAGCCAGAAGCCCAGGAGCAGCAGGAGCAGCAGGAGGGGGAGCAGTCACCACGTCGATCGGTAGCAGCGAAACAAGTCTTCGACTGGGGCGATTCGAAGCCTGCTGGTGCTATCGAAAAGAGGACGGGCAAGTCAATTCGACATGCCCTGTAGGCTCTGCGCTGCGGGTCCGACCCGGGAGCGCAGGCTCCCGGGTCGGGCTCGGCAACACGCTACGGCAGGCAGGTGATCTTGATGGTATCCGTGTCGGCCGTACCAGCGCTGCTCTCGCTGCGAAGGCGGATCGTCTGCCGCGTCTTCTTCCCGTTCTTGAGGGGAACGACGAGGTAGGTGCTGAGGCAGCGATCCTGGGTCGTGATCGCGGTGTTGTATCGCACTTCGTTCGCGTGCGGTCCGACCAGGAGGTTGGTGCCGAGCGGCTTCAGCAGATTGATGAGCGTGCGGCCGACCGCGGCATCGGCCGTCTTGCGGCTGTCGGGCCGCGGGCCCTTCACGGTGATCGACTTGATGTCGGGGCTCGTGCACTGCCCGGCGCCCGACGTGAGCCGGGGGTCGTTGTTGTTCAAACAGAGATACACGTGCGCGACGCACTTACCATCGCCTGCCTGATCGAAGTCGGAGCCGCCGCCGTCGGTGATCGTGAAGCTACCCTGCTTCAGCGCTTTCGCGTCGGCCGGGGCCTCGACAAAGAACTCCGTCACGCAATCGGTTGCCGGGCTCCCGCCGCCGGGCGCGCAACGGCCGGTCCCGGATTCGGTGCAGCCCGGAAGTGTCGGAAAGGTTTCGCGCGACGCCGCATTCGCCACGACGTCGGCCGTGTAGAGGTAGGTGTCGTGGTAGGCGTTGCCGAGCCAGGCGTTGATCTGGTCGCCGAAGTGGGGGCGACCGATCACGCCGTCCTCGCCGCCCGGAATCACGTTTTTGGCGAGGATGGCGCCCGGCGCCATCTGCACCACGCTGCGCCGGTTCGCGCCGCTTCCGAACGAGAGACCGGTCGCCGAGGTCGGACGGAGGCCGAAGTTCGCGACGTCGACCGTGAAGCGTCCGCCGTCAGCCGGCGCGCCCGGCGGGAAGCCCGGAGCCGGTTGCGGCGGGATGCTGTACGCCCCGCCACCCGGCACCAGCGTGCCGTTCAGATCGCCGTCGATGAAGCTGTTGAAGATCACGTAGTGAACCTTGCCCCAGAGGTAGTCGTCGACGTTCAGCGAGTTGGCGAACGCCTGGGCGAAATTCGGACCGCCGAGGAGATTCAGCGCGTCCTGCAGCGCCTTCACGAGGATGATGTCCCGCTCTTCCTCGGCGGAGAGTGCCACGCTGGTGTCGTCGAAGAAGTTGATGCCGGAGACGCCGACACCCGTGAACGGCGCGCGGGTGAGGAGCCGGATCAACCCGCGGAGGCCTTCCGACGTTCCTTGACGGTACCCGACTCCCGCGGCCGCGAGCTGCGCGTCGAAGGTGCGGTTCATGAGGCGACCGACGGCGACGTTGTAGATCGTGGTCGCGACGGTATCGATCATCTCCTGCGCCGTCGGGGTACCGGGATCGCCGGCCGTGTTGAAGCCAGCGGGCGTGTTGTACGTCCACGCCGCCAAGCGGTCGCGCGCGTCCGTGATGCGACTGTTGAGCAGGCCCGAGAGCTGGACCGGCGCGCCGCCGAGACCCGCGTTGTTCACGGCGTCCACGAAGTAGCCGGCCAGCCGACGACCTTCGAGCTGATTCACGTCGGCCTGCATGCGCTGCATGTCGGCCATCGAGATCGTCCCGTCACCCGCCGGCGTGCCGGGCGGGGTCGCGATCAGGTTCAGCTCGCTCTTGATGAGCTCGGTGATACGCGCGGCGCGGAACTCGTCGTATCCAACGCTGAGGTATGGGCCCGTGCCGCTCAGCGCCTCGTTCAGCGCGTCGTTGTCGGCGGTGTTGCCGACGGGGTCGTTGTTCGCGTTCACGAAGAAGTGGGCCGCCGGGTTCTCGATTTGCGGGACGTCGGGGGGCAAGACGACTTCGTACGGCACGGCCTGATCGGCCGGTTGCGGACCCCCGAGCGCCTTCCATTCGTTGCCGCCGGTGCCGTCACGAACGAGCCACGGAGGATTGCCCTGGAGCGTCCCCGCGTCGAGATCCTCGCGAATCGGGAACTCGCCGCTCGCAAAGTACGCGATGTTGCCCGCAACGTCGGCATAGCCCCAGTTCTGGGAGCCGAAGTCGAACGAGTTCAGACCCTGCTTGAAGGTGTTCAGATCGGTCGCGGTGTTCCAGATGTAAAAGGTTTCGAGCTCACGCGTCGGGTAGTTCCCGGTGAATTTGACGGACAACGCAGAGCCGACCTGATTCGGCAGGAACGGATTGCCGGCGCCGCTCGAAAACGGGATCGTGAGCGTCTGCGGGAAGAGCGGCCCGTGACGCGTGACGACCATGGCGCGCGGCGGAACGAAGTTGGCGAGCAGCTTCGTGACGTCGCGCACGCCGGTGACGCTCGCGAGCGGCACGCCCATGGCCACCGCGATCACCTGGCGATCGAGCGATCCGGCGGGATCATTGCCGGTGTCGAGGTTCACCTTCACCAAGATCGGCAGCTGCACGACCGGCTCCGGGTTGCCTTGGTAATGGCTGAACAGCTTGCCCGTGCCGTCCGTCGACATGTCTTCGAGGAACCAGTCGGTCACGTCGGCCGGGTTCGTGGTCGAGCCCCAGGCGATGCTCTCGTTGTGGCCCTGGACGACACCGGGCGCGCCGGCGAAGCCGATGCCCGTCGCGTTCAAGTCGCCGCCGCGATCCTTGGTGTTGATGTGCAGCTCATAGAAGGTCGCCGGGCTGCCGAGACCGAGGTGAGGATCATTGGCGTAGATCGGCATGCCGGTGTCGGTGACCGAGCCGTCGACGGCCCACTGATTCGAGCCGACGGTGCCGCGGGCGCGGATCTCGCGCATGAGCGGCTGATCCATCAACTTGGCGATGAACTCACGCGCCTTCTTGACCGTCTCTTTGCGCGCGACCGCGATCGTGGCGCGTTGCTCCTTGGTGAGCTTGCGGCCGCCCTTGGCTTTGTCGGCGCTCTTGGCCTCGGCCTTGGCTGGCGCGGCCTTCGCCGGCGCGGTCTTGGCGTCGGCCACCATGATCGACTTCTCGGACGTGAGGCCGGTCAGCGGAATCGGCGCGTTGCTGGCGTCGGGAATCGTGAAGGCGTTCTGCGCCGGCTGCACGCGGGCGAGATCCTGCGTGTAAGCGGTCTCGCCAGTCGGCGAGCCGAGCCCGTCGGTGATGTCGGCGAGGTCGTTGGTTGGACCGTCGTCGAAGTCGAACGAGAGCTGGAACGCCTGCAGCTTGCCGAAGGCGACCGAATCGACCGGCACCCAGGGTGCGATCGAGGTGATGTGAATGGTCGCGTACTCGGGCGGGAGATTGCCCGTCACGTTCGCGCGATTGATGTACTCGTTTACGCCGTCGGCGTACGCCTGCAGCAGGCTCTGCACCGCGGGTGAGAGCGCGTTGAACGAGTCGGTCGCCGCCTGGCGGAAGCCGAGCGACTGGAAGAAGAGATCTTGGGTGACGTTGCTGATGTTGCCGGGGAACGGCGGATCCGTCGCGTGGAGCAGATCCGGACCCGTCTTGAAATCGGGAAAGCCGAGGAGCTCGGACACCGTGCCGCTTGGAATGCGGCGGAAGACGTCCATCTGGAACATGCGCTCGGTCGCGTGGATGTAGCCGAGCGCGAACGAGGCGTCGTTCTGGTTCGACGCGTAGACGTGCGGGGTGCCCTGGGCATCGCGGATGACGTCGACGGGAGCACTCAGCTGCAGGAACGTGAGCGTCTGGGCCACCGGAAGATCGGTGACGCCGACCGCGTGTGCTCGAACGGGGATACACGCGAACGCGAGCGCGAAGGCGTACGACAAGCAGCGACGGAACATGGGGGATCCTCCCTGGCGTTAACCGCTGAGAATGGTTCGAAACGACGGCACGCGGCCAGGGGGTCCCGGCCGGTAAGCGCGCCGCATTAGACGGCGGGCCCTGGCCCTATGTCAAGGAAAAACCGAGCGGTGTGGGCCGCTCGGGCTTCCCCGCTAGGGCGTCGGCTAGGCGAGTCGCTCGATGATGATCGCGGGAGCCATACCGCCCGCGGCGCACATCGTGACGAGCCCCGTACCGAGCCCACGGCGCTCGAGCTCGTCGAGCACGGTGCCAATCAGCATCGAGCCGGTCGCGGCGATGGGGTGGCCGAGCGCGATCGCGCCGCCGTTCACGTTCACCTTGGCCGGGTCGAGATCGAGGTCGCGCATGAACTTCCAGGCCACCACGGCAAACGCCTCGTTGACCTCGATCAAATCGATGTCGCCGAGCGTCATGCCGGCCTTCTTGAGCACTTTGCGGGCGGCCGGTCCGGGCTCGTTCAGCATGAGCTCTGGGCTGCCGGCGACGTTCGCCATGGCGACGATCCGGGCCCGCGGCCTCCAGCCTTGGGCCTTGGCGTATTCCGGCGACGCCAGCAGCAGCGCCGCCGAACCGTCGACGACCCCGGACGAATTCCCGGCGTGGTGGATGTGGTTGATCACGATGTCGGGGTGAGTCCGGCGCACGAGGTCGTCGAAGGTTTCGCCGGTCGTGTCGAACGGCATGGCCATGTAGTTCGCGAAGACGGCGGGCAACTTGGCGAGCCCTTCGAGCGTCGTCTGCGGGCGCGGATACTCGTCGTGATCGAGCGCCACCGAGCCGTCGTCGTTCAAGACCGGAACGAGGCTGCGCTTGAAGTAGCCGGCCTCGATGGCACGCGCCGCGCGCTTCTGGCTTTCGAGCGCGAGCTTGTCGACGTCCTCTCGCGACGTCTTTTCGAGTGTCGCGATGAGGTCGGCACACACGCCCTGATGCGGCTGCGGGTGCTGATCGCGGAGATGGATGTTCCCGGCGTCGAGCATCCCCGGCGTGAGCGTCGCCGTGTACGACATCATCTCGACGCCGCCAGCCACGACGCAATCTTCCATGCCGGACATGACGCTCGCCGCGGCCAAGTTCACCGCCGTGATGCCCGAGCCGCAGAAGCGATCGAGGGTGACACCGCTCGCGGCCGTGCTCCAGCCGGCGTCGAGCACCGACATGCGGCCGATGCACGCGCTCTGCTTGCCGCTCTGGGTGCTACAGCCCCAGATCACATCGTCGACTTCGTTGGTCTTCAGGTCGTTGCGCTTCTGGAGCGCCCCGAGGACCGTCGCGCCGAGGCGTTGCGGATGGAGGTGCGCGAGGCCGCCCTTCCCTTGCTTGCCGATACCGCGAGGTGTGCGAACGGCGTCGATGATGAGAGCGTCTGTCGCCATGGAATGGCTCCTTTTCTTGACGCCGGATGTACGAGGGCGACCAAGGTGGGTCAAGGCTGACGGTCGCGGTCAGTGCTTGTGTGACGACGGGGCCTCGCCGAGCGCGAGGCCCGCGAATGCCCGTACCGACTCCCTCTGGTGACTCGCGGCGATCGCCGTCAGCATCGCGCCACCTTTGCGGCCCGTCCGCGCTAGGCCCAGTACGGCCGCGAGGGCCGCGCGTTCGCTGCCACCGTCGGTGACGATGCGCAGCGGCGCGACCGCGGGATCACCGATCGCGCCGATGCTCTCCGCGCTCCCGCTCCGCACGGCTTCGTCGGGATCGTCGAGGAGACCGATGACGTCATCGATGGCGCCAGCCCCGTCGCGCGTGAGGAGCTCGCGGCCGGCCGCCAATCGGACGGTAGGCGCCGGATCGGCGTGCAGCAGCGACACGAGTCGCGCCCGCGCACCATCGCCGCGCAGCAGCGCCGCGCCGACCACCCGGACGTCGGGATCGGCATCGGTCACCAGACTCTCGACGCGTTCGAGCGGGAGCCCGTCGGGAAATGAGGCGAGCGCGCGATACGCCTCGGCGCGGATCGGCGAGCCGGCCTCACTCAGCGTCCGCGCGGTCGCAAGCGCACCCGGCAGCTTGTGATCGGCCGCCAGGCGAAGCGCGCCGCGCCGCAATTCGAGATCGCGCTCGGAGTTGCGAGCGGCCGCGAGCAGCGGTACCGCACCGTCGGCCTCGAGAAGATCGACCCGGGCCGGCTCGCGCTCGAGGATCGTCAGGGCCTCACCCGCGACAGCGTGGTGGGCACCGGCAACCATCTCGGCGAGCTTCCGTGACCCCGGGATACCCGCGCGGGCGCTCGCTGTCATCGCAAGATAATGTTCGAGCAGATCGAGCGTCGGGCCGCCGGGTTCGGAGAGAAACGCCTCGCCTCCGCCAGCGACGACCAAAACTGCGGCGCGCTCGGTGGCGGCAAACCGTTTCCGCCAAAGGCTCTGCGTCGGCAGGGCGTCGAGGACCAGGAGCACCCGCTGCTCGTTCGCGAAGCGCGGTTGCCGTGTCGTCGAGAGCTCTTCCCACCCGATCGTCACGGTGGCGCCAAGCCTGAAGTCGCCGAGGAACTTGCGGTCGACGCGCAGCACCGCGCGCCACCCGTGCAGATCCGTGCTCGCGACGTCGGACACGACCCCAACCAGGACCGCCTGTGCGCGGGCCGCAGAGTCGAGGATCGCGACGCCGCCCGTGGCGGCGGGTCGCTGCCGTTCCGCCGCCGTCGCAGCCGCAACTGCTGGTGACGCGACCGGCGCAGTGGTGGTTTCGGATGCCGGCCGACTCGTGCCCCGAGGATCGGGTCCCCGCGACGTCACGAGGACGGCGACGGCGGCGGCGATACCGAGCACGGCCGCCGCCGCCGCTGCCTTCACGGTGCCAGAGGCGCGTCGAATCCCGGAGTCCCGTCGACGTCGGCGTAGAGCGCGTTGGTGACGCCGAGCGCCGTGACGCCGTTCTCTCCGAGGTTGCCGTCGGTGAGTTGAGCCAGCGTGGTGTTGCCAGCCGCCGTCAGTTGGGCGGGGTGCACCGGGAACATCGGCCGCGAGACCCCGTCGGAGCCCTTCACCACGACCACGAACCACGTGTCCGCGGACATGTTGGTGAATGGGATCGAGAGGTGGGCTTCCCGGCGCGACCCGCCGGTCACGCCCGGGAACACATTGTTCGTCGTGATCGTAAAGCCGCCACCGGCCGTCAGGGTCATCGTCGGCGTGGCGCTGAACAGCTCGGGCGCGGGGCTGGTCGGCGACGGAATCGTCGTCGCGTTGGCGTAGACCCGGACGGTGTCGAACTCCGCCCAGAGCGGCGCCTGCACGTCGATCTCGAGCGTGAGGCCCGCGACCGGGTTGCTCACCGCCAGCAGCGTGCTGCCGGCGAGCGTCAGATCCGCCACGTTGGACGGGTTGCTGGCGTCGACGAGACGGGTCTGCACGTAGAGGCCCTGCCCGCCGACGGCTTTACCGGCGCGGATCGATTGCGCCATCTCGGCCGGCGAGATGCTCGCCGGCGCGTCGGTCGACGACGCGGCCCACGTCCGCCCGCCCGCGGTCTCCAGATTCGCGAATGAGTGCGTGTCGGTATCGGTGATCATCGTCGTGAGCAAGCCCTGGTTCAGCAAGTTGAACCATACGCCGATGCGCTCGTTCAGGAACTGCGATTGATGGGTACGGTTGTGACCGTTCCAGAGCTCGAGGGCCTCGAAGTGATGGAAGAGATTCCCGCTCGCCGGGTCCATGCGGTACCGAGTCAAGTTGGCTGGCGTAATGAACGATTGCGGCGGCACGAGCGAGGTATCGATCTTCATCGGCACGAAGTGCGAGTCGATGTGGTTGATCTGGACGATCGTGTCGGCGGTCGCGGTCAGGCTGGTCTTCGCGAGATTCTCGATCTGCGCCGGGTTCAGGATGTAGTGACCGAGCGACGGGAAGTCCTCGCCCGCTGGGGCGGGTCCGCCCCAATCCGTCGACCCGTTCGACGGCCGCGTCGGGTCGATGGTCATCGGGTACGCGTTGTAGTGGCCCGTATCCCAGGTGGTGATCTCCTCGCCGATCGTCGAGGTCACGAATGCCGAGAACCCCATCGCGGCAATGCGCGGGTTCAGATCGGTGTGATGGTGGTGGTCGGTCATGATGATGTTGTCGACCCCCTCGCCAGCGAACTGCCGGACACGATCGGATTGATTGACGCGTGAATCAGCGCTCGCGATGCCGTGGACGTGGTGATCGGACGAGATGAAACCGGTCGTGTCGATCACGCGCGCGATCTGCGCCGCGATGTTGTTCGTCGCCCCGCCGGTCACCGTCACCGCTTGCTGGAACAATGAGTACTCGGCCCCGCGCGACACGTAGACACGGTAGGTGCCGGGCTCGACGTCGAAGTCCACGGCCCCCGTCGCATCCGTGTAGAACGCGCGCGGGATCCCGAAGGGGTTCTTGTCGCTCTGATCGAGGAACAGCCCGGTCTCCGCACTGAACACCGGATCGGGCGAGGGATCGAAGCCGACCACGCTGACACGCGCGGGCACTGCGGCACTGTTCTCGTCGATGACGGTGACGCTCAGGTGCCCCGGCGCCGGGAGGTCGAAGTTCCGGACCGCCGGCGTCGTCAAGCTGATGGTGACGTTGTGCACCTGCGGCGTCGACGCGCCGGCCTCGTACATGGTGCCGGCGCGCCACGCGACGAAACCATTCGTGCCGACCGGGAGCGTGCCTTCGTAACAGCCATCCGCTCCGGTGACCCACGTCGACCGCACGCGGGTGATCGCGCCGGCCGAGACCGGTCCAGCGCTGACGCGCGCGCCCGGCGCTGGCACACCGGCGACCGTGACGCAGCCCGAGACTTTCCCGGCCGTCACACCCTTCAGGATGTTCTCGAGCGTGACCGCGTTACCGCCGCTGCCGTCGCCGACGCCGAAGTACCGGGTGAAGGACTTGCTGCCGCTGGCCGGGACCTTGAAGACGGGGGTCTGGGACGCGAGCGCCTGCAGCACCGACTGGCCGTGCAGGATGTACGACACGCCGCTCGTGGAGAAATATCCGGTCTTGAGATTCGACGGGATCGGGATGGTCGTGATGGCGTAGTCGACTCCGGTCGCCTCGCCGTACCCGAAGTAGCTGAAGACCCCCATGTCGTCGCCGAGCAGGCGCACGCCGATGCCTTCGCTGCCGCTCCCCCACTGATCGAGCTCACCGGAGGCATTGAGGAAATCGCCCGCGAACACAGGGAGCTCGCTCGGCTCGTTGTTGAAGATCGTCGTCACGAGCTTCAGGTATGTGGCGTCGGGCTCGAGAATGTACTCGGTGCAGCCTTCGACGTCCTGATCGTTGTCGTTGGCGGCGGCGGGAAAGGTGAGCCCGGCGTCTTCGATGATCGTAGAAGGATTCACGAAGTCGAGAAGGTCGTCGGGGCCACAGGTGCGGACGATCGCCGCGCCTCCGTCGCTCCCGTCGTTGACGACTTCCAGCGTCGTCGCGTTGATGACGGTTTCGATGTTGATGGCAGGCTGCATCTCGAGGAAGTTGTCGAGTCCCGGATGGCCCACGAGCTCCATGTCGATGAGATTTCCGCCGAATCCGCCGACACTGTACATGTCGCGCACGCCCGGCTTCTGGATGATGAAACGAGCGAGCCCGTTCTCGATCATCGTGTCGCCGATCTGACCGCTCGCCACCGGGCCAGTGATGAGCTCGCCGCTGTTCGTGATGTCGTGCGCCGAGGCGAAGCTGACGCAGGAATCGTTGGCGGCGCCGTCATCGAAAGCGTCACAGTCGAAGCTGAGCTCGGTCGAGCCGCGGATCGCGCGACAGAACCGGCAGCGTGTCGCATCGACCGTGCAGGCCGACACTTGCGCGGCGGTGGTGGCGGCGGAGGGCATGCACTTGCCACGGAACAGCTCGATCAGCGGCTGCGTCGTGGCGCCGCACGTCTTCGCCATGGCGTCGGTCAGCTGCGTGGCGCCCTTGGTGATCTTCGCATCCGTGGCGAGCGCCGCGAGAACCGCGGTCTGCAACTCCGCGCCCGTCGTCGCGGCCGGACCGCTCTTGCCGGCAAGTGCGCTCTTCGCCGCCTTCCCGAATTCCTTCCAGAGGGTGTCATACAGCTTGCTCGCGCCTTTCACCGTCGCGGGTTGGCACGAGGCGGCCGCCTTGTCGTCGTAGGTATCTTTGGCGAAGGTCAGGGACTGCAAGTTCGGACCAAACACGTCGCGGAGGACCGCACGACTCTGTGACGCGGCGGCCCCCGCGATCTTGTCCGCGCTCCCCGCTCCGAAATCGGGCGGCGTGGCGGTGCATCGGCTGGCCTCCGTCGCCGCGACCGCGTCGACGACCTTCGCGACCGACCCCTTCGGATCGTTGGTCAGACACGCGTCGACCGTGCGCTCCTGGTTGGCGTTCCCCAGTTGCTCGGTCGCGAACGCCTGCCGAGCCTTGACGCACTTGCCGTTGGCCTTGCCCTGCGTCTGCCCGACCTTGGCCGCGCTCTTATATAAAGAGTTCAAACACTTCTGTTGCGCGCTGTCCTGCGCTTGAGCGCGCACGTCGCTCGCGCCGGCGGCGATCGCGACGAGCGCGACGGCGACGATGAAAAAAGACGGCACACGCGGACGGCTGACTTCGCGCAGAGGGATAGTCGACATCGGGGAGGCTCCTAACTGGTGAAGTGAGAGTTGCCCCAGGTGCGGTGGCACGCCGCATGGGGAGCGCGCGATTAGAGCCGAATTAGGGGGGTTTGGTCAACGGAAATTTTCAGGCGCCGCACCCCTCAAACGGCATCCGACCTGTCTCGTGCCGCATGGCTCTTGCGACCGTCACCAGCTGTCGGAGAGCCCCCGATGGCGCTCGCGCAGGAGGGGACGTTGCTCACCCCGCTGCCGGCGGCCACGGCCGCGCGGGACGGCCGCAGGCTACAGCCGGCGCTCGGAAAGCGAGATGATGCCGAGCCGCGCCGCATACAGCGCGAGCTCGACGCGGTCGCGCGAGCCCGTCTTCCGAAAGATGTGGCCAAGATGGGTTTTCACGGTCTGCTCGGTGATGAAGAGCATCTTCGCGACCTCGGCGTTCCGCCGGCCGAGCGCGACGTGGCGGACGACCTCGTGCTCGCGCCGCGTGAGCCGCCGGCTCGGCTCAGCGTGAAAGCTCGCGACCATGCGTGACTGGATCTCCGGCGGCATCCAGATCTGGCCGGCATGCACCGCCCCGATCGCTTCAATCAAAAGATCGATGGTGCCGCGCTTGAAGATGGCCCCGTGGGCCCCGGCGCGCATGGCGACGATCACGTCCTCGGATTGCTCGCCGCCGCAGACCAGCAGAATCTTGGCGAGCCGGCTGAGCGCCTCGAGCTCCGACAGGCTCTCGGTGCCGACACCGAAACCCAGCAGGACGACGTCGCACGATGTGCGCATCAGGAGGTCGGTGAGCCCGCTCACGCGATCGACTTCGTCGACGACGACGATGCCGCCGTGCAAGTTCAACAACAGCTTCAGCCCCTCGCGGAGCAACGCGTGGTCATCGGCGATGATGACGCGGATGGGCGGCTGGATGGATCCAGTCCGTGGGGTGGGCGACTCCGGTCTGGTCCGCGAGCGCTCGAGCGAGTGATACGAGCTGGTCATCGTGTGTCGCCTATCTCATGAGAGCTAGCGCCCGGTCTCATCGCCGGGTCAATGGAATCGGCCCTGGGACGTAGCGCGATTTGCTGAGTCGTTTCGGAACAAGTCGCGCCAAAGTACGTAGTTGCAGCGGCGCGTACCGTCGTTTTCCGCATGTCGTAGGGTGTCTGCCGAAGAGGCGACGAGGAGGGACACGAGACGTCGCTCGTGTCCCCCATTCGTCATGAGGCATTTCGTTACTGAATGGCCGCCTTGAAGACCCATCCGGTCTTCACCTGGCGCCAGAGCCCGTGCACGCTCCACTGCACACCGGACACCGTGATGTGCGTGATCATGTCCGCCTCGGCGGTGCTCAGGTCGCCGTACGACAGGATCGTGAGCTTGAACGTGCCGTCGTTCGTCGGGCTCGCCGTCAACGAGTAGATGCCTCCGTTCTGCTTGGCATCGCGGTTCTTGTACTTGAACCCGCCGTTGCTGCGCGCGCCGACGGCGCCCGCGGGCAGGCTCGCCTCGAAGACGAGGTGTCCGGTGGCGGCGCGGTCCGGTTGCTGCGGCACGGGCAGCGAGAGCGCGACCGACACCTCGCCGGTGCTGAAGTTGGTGGGCGTGCCGGCCATCGGCACAAGCACCCCATGCGCCTTGAACTGATCGAGACCCGTCGGTGACAGACGGATCTTCGATGGATCCTTGCAGATCAGGCCCTGGCAAGCGTTGTTGCAGCTATCGCCGTTGAAGGGCTTTTGCGGGTGCACGGGATCGCACTCGAATTGATTGCCGTCGTCGCAGGCCTCGCCCGCATCGACGACACCGTTGCCGCAGAACGGCGTCGAGGTTGCCGTCGGGGTTGGCACGTTGGTCTGCGTGGCCGTGACAGTCGGCGCCGGGGTCACCGTCGCGGTCGACGTGGCCGTCGTCGTGGCCGTCGCCGTCGTGGTCGGCGTGGCGGTCGCCGTCGGCATCGGCGTTGCCGTTGCGGTCGGCGGCGGGGTGAACGTGGCGGTTTCGCCGGGCAGCGGCGTCGTGGTCGCCGTCGGCGTCGGCGTCGCCGTGGACGTCGGCGTCGGACAGACTGCCGGCTCGAAGTCGTACGTCGAGCCGCACGCGGTCAGTGCGTCGGTGTTGCCGTCGAAACCAGCCCACGCACCGCCGCCGAAGCCGGCCGTCAACCGCAGCGACGGCGTGTCGGTCGCGATGCGCGCCAAGGGGTATTGCGCCGCGTAGCCCGCGAGCGTCGTGAGGGGCGGACCCCCGGCGCTGTCGTTGTTCGACCACCAGCCGCCCGCGGCAGCGTCCCAGTACTGCCAGGTGCCGAGCGCGACACAGTTCGGATCGGCGCCACACTGATTCGGCACGACACCGCTGTACGGCAGCGTGCTGTAGCCGCCGTTCTGGTAGACCGGCTCGAAGAAGAGAACATCGTCAGTCGACCCGTCCCCATCCAAGTCGATGCGGAGCTGGATGTAGGTCGCCTGGCCGCCGCTACCGAAGCTCGTGACGTACGTCCAGTACGAGAGCGGCTGGCTCGCGACGGTCGACAGCAGCGCGCCGTTGCAGTCCGTCGAGCGGATGCGAGTGGCGTCGTCGCCGCTCGCCGGATCGCCAGCATCGCCGACCACCTGATGGAGGCTGCCGACGCCGAGGGGCGGCGAGCCGGGACCGGTCACGAGCTCGCCGTCGGTGCCGCGTGCCGTCGGGGTGTCGCCGACTTCCGCGCCGTCCGGAGGATTGACGGTATAGTCGTAATTGGCGATCGCCCAGTTGCCCATGCTGCACGGCGTGACGATGTCGCCGACGCAGCTCGGCAGCGTCGCCAGGAAAGGCGTGAAATCCACGTTGACCGTCACCGGGTCGCCCGAACCCGGGCCGACCGGGCCCGGGCCGTTCGCGGCGCCCCAATAGTTGTTCTCGGCATCGAGCGTGCCGACGCTGATCGCCGAGCCGTCCACGCCGGTCGCGTTGCCGTCGATCACGTTGTTGTTGATCGCGTTCGCCGCCGCGTCGGCGATGACGCCGGCCTCGTACGGGAACGCATCGTGATCATTGATGACGTTGCAGGTGGCTACGTTCTGCGTGCTGTCGCCGGGATCGCAGAGGCCGAACGAGCCGCCCTCGATCACGATGCCGCTGTTGTTCGCGCTCACCTGGTTGCCGGTCACGGTGTTGCCTTGTGTCGAGAAGAGCAGGATGCCGGAGCCGGTGCCGTTGTTCGGATCACCGGTGTAACGATGGCCGTTCACCGAGTTGCCGCTGATGGCGATGGGTCCCGCGCCGAAGGCCACCTGGATGCCGTTCTGGGCTATGAACGGCGTCGCTCCGGCGCCGATCAGCGCATTGCCGGTCGCGCTGCCGGTGACCTGCCCGTTGGGCGCGTTGGCGCAACCGCAGCCGTTGAAGGTGAGACCGTTCTTTTGGTAGCGGCTGATCGTCATCCCGCTCACGTCGACGTCGATCGAGTTCGGACCGCTGGCCTGCACGTACACGCCGAGCCCGTTCTGGACGCCGTCGAGGGGCGTATTTTGGATGTAGTCGACGGACCCGCCGGCGATCGCGCCCGATGCGTTCCGGTAGTAGATGCCGATGAAGCGCGGCGGCATCGACGGTCCAATCAGCGCGCCGCTGACGTTCAGGTCGTTCAACGTCACGCCGCTCACGCCGGACACCAGCACGATCGTGGTGCCGGTGCCGTTCGAGCACGGGCTGCCTTGGTCGGTGCCGCTCACGACGCTGCTCGGCTGCACCAGCGCCCCATTGCCATTCACGGTGAGGCCGTTGGTGGTGATCTTCACTTGCTCGTCGTACGTGCCGGCGCCGACCTCGATCGTGTCGTTTTCGCAGGCGACGTCGACCGCGTGCTGGATCGTGAGGCAGGGCGCCGTCAGGTCGCGGCAGTCGTTGAAGAGGTCGTCACCGGTCGTGGCCACGTAGCGCGTGGCGCCGAAGCACGGGCCGCTCGTCGTCGACACGTCGTCGAAGTAGAAGCCTTCGCCGTCGTTGCCTTCGGCGGCGCCGCCGACGCGGAAGAGCAGTGAGTCGACCGGCCGCGTCGGATTGCCCTCGATGTTCCGGAAGTAGTCCTCCCAGGACGTACCGCGGAAGTCGGGCCCGCCGTCGACGCTCACGCGGACGACATCGTTCTGCGCGCCGGCGTAGAACTGCATCTCGATGTCGACGCGATGCCAGTCCGAGCGGCTGAGGCCCGTGGCGACGACGTTGAACACGAAATCGTCGGGTGGATCGCGATAGTCGAAGAAGCTCACCGAAAGGCCCGATCGGCCGTCGCCGGGATCGACGAGGTTGTCGCTCACCTGCACCCAGCTCATGCGCGCGCCGTCGCCGCGGTCGGGGCTGATGACGACGTGCGAGTCTTGCGCGGCGCCCGTGACCGACTTGAACCAGACGGTCGCGGTGAAGCGCTGCTGCAGCGTGCCGCCCGCGAGGCCGTCGGCGCTCGAGCTTGCCTCACCGGCGCGGTCGCCGAGCGACGGGGAGAAGACCTGATCGCCGAAGGAGCCACTCGTGAAGAAGCTCGACTCGCGATAGCTCTGGATGCCGCCGTGCGCGTCGGCCGCGGTCACCTCTTGATCGATCGAGCCGTTCACCGGGATGCCAGGCGGTGTCTGTCCACCCCACCCGTTCTGGCTGTTGATACTGCCGGTCGTGTACGACGGCGGCTCGAAGTCGACGCTCACGCTGTCGGCCCGGCCGGATGTGGGAAGCAGGGTGAGCGCGAAAGCCGCGCCGACGACGGCGCGAAAGGCGAAGGGGAGCAAAACGTGCATGGCCAGTTCTCCTGGGACGGGTTGAGGTGGGTGAGAAGCGCGGGCTGACAGCGCCGCTGGCTGGACGTGACGCGTGGCCTCTCCCCGAATCGCTTCCCCTTGCGCCTGCGCGCAACAATTCAGAAAAAACACTGCGTCGCGTCCAGTCAACGGCGATGCCGCCGGACG
>JBDSJB010000063.1:0-2555 GCA_039917665.1 Binatia bacterium | reverse complement strand
CGTCCGGAAGTGGAAAGCGCGGTTCGCAGCCGCGCCGTGTCTTGCCTCGCTGGAAGACGCGGCGCGGTCTGGGCGACCAGCGCGAATCTCGATCGCGACGCGGTGTCAGCTGGTACAGCTTGCTTGCGCGCGACCTGAGGGCTGCGAGTCGCCGGCACCATTTCGCGATCTCTGGACCTATCGCTCGCTCGCGGAGGCTGTGGCTGGCCGGACCGGACAGACGATCAGCACGAGCGAGGTGGGACGCATCCTCCCTTCGAGGACCTCCGCCCGCATCGCGTACGACAGTGGCTCAAGAGTGAAGACCCCGAGTTTCTCAGCAAGGCCAAGGCGGTGTGCCAGCTGTGGGGATCCCCCACCGGGGTTCGTTCAGCGTTGGGGATCCACCACCGGGGTTCGTTCAGCGTTCGAGGTTGGCGCTCGGCCGGTTCGAGGCCAGCGACGGCACCGCCGCCATCACCGCGACCCCCACCGCCGGCCACTGCGTCGTCACCATCGTGCCCGGCAAGGGCGGCGGCGCCACCGGCCGTCCCGTCATCTTCGACGTCGCCAGCGCCCACGACGGCTGCACCATCAAGCCCGCCACCGACGTCGCCGTCGCCGCACCCCTCGCCCTCGGCCCCACCGACCCCGATCCCCCCGACGACGAGGCCTCCGACACCGGCCCCGCCGCCCGCGGCAGCATCGGCTGGTGGTACCGCCACCTCCGCCGCCCCCTCCTCGCCCTCGCCGTCCTACTCCCCGTCCCCGCCCTCGTCGTCATCGCCCGCCGCCGCCGTGTCCGCGGCGGTCGCTAGCCGGACAACTCGCCAGAAGTCCTCGGGGCGTCGCGTTTCGCAGGCACGTCGATCAACGCTCGCTCGCCTGGGACTACTTCCAGCGCGGCACGCTCTGCGCCGGGGTCGAGCACGTGCCGGCGGCGGCGTGGCTCCATGACGCGGCCGAGGGTCCGCTCCTGGAGCACTCCATCGCCTCCCACGAGCGAGGCACCGTGCTCACGCTGCTGTCGCTTCCGGCACACCACCGCGCTCACCTGGCCGCGTGATCCGGGACAGCGAGCGCCGACGAACGGGACGCGGCAGGCGCGGCCGGGCCAGCTCGCGCTCGGCCCCAGTCTGGTCGTGCCGGGCGATTCGCCGCGAGCTCGCCCCACCGCGGGCCACTCGTGCACCGTTCGGTCGTGTGCGAGCCGACCGAACGCGCGCGCGTCGGCAGCAGCAGGTCGCCCGATCGAGGCCCGCGGCAGCGAGCGGCGCCGGCGACCGCGACCGCGACGAGCTCGACCACGACCGGGTCCCGACGTCGCCGATGTACGTCACGTTCGCGGCCGGACGCCGTGTTCCACACGAGCACGGCGTTGGACAGCACGGCCGTTGCGCGAACGTCATGCCGGGTTCCTTTGCGCGAACGTCGTGCGGGGACCATGTCAAGCTGAAAGAGAAGAAGCGTGACGGCTCGCGAGTCAGCAAGCGCTACCACGCGCCCGAGACGCCGTGTGCTCGTCTGCTGCAATCGGAGTCGGTAGCCGATGCGATGAAGGAGCGATTGCGCGCTGCCGCGCTGACGATCGACCCGTTGCGGCTTCTCGACGAAATTCGGACGGTGCAGCACCAACTCGCCGGCCTCGCCGCTGGAGCGGCTCCTCATGTTGTTCCTCATCGCGACGGCGAGCTCGACCAGTTCCTGAAGAGTCTCGCGACCGCCTGGCACGACGGCGAAGTGCGGAGGACGCATCGCTCGGAACCGAAAGCTCGACGAGACTGGCGAACGCGAAAGGATCCTTTTGTCGACGTGTGGCCGCGCATCCTGACGTGGCTGGAGTCCGAGCCGGATCGGACCGCGATGGAGCTGCTCCTTCGTCTCCAGACGGAACAGCCCGGTATCTTTCCGACGGCGCTCCTGCGGACGCTCCAGCGACGGCTCAGCCTCTGGCGACGAGCGGCGGCGAGGAAGCTGGTGTTCACAGCGGAGATCGCCGCGGCCGCGCACGATGTCGCCGACTCGAACTGACTGTCAGCAGCGACGTCAAGCGGTCGTCACGAGGTGCTCGCGGGTGGAGCCCGCAGCTGAAGCGCTGACAGGGCAGCAGCGGAGTACTCGAGAGGAACTCGCGGCCCGTGCCTGCAGCTCGCACAACCATCATCGCATCGACGGCGAGCGGTGGCGGCTGACGTCGGCAGCGCCCGCTCGTAGCCGTGAGCAATGTGTCCGAATGCCGGACAGACATCGGGAGCCTGGACTGTGCATGGCAGCGACTCCTCGGCGACCGCGTGGAGCGGCTCGCAGGCCGTGACGTCGTTCGTGTAGACTTGTCCGGTATTCGGACATGATGTCCGACGCGCGGACCTCTGGCCCGATTGGCCTGCGTGAGCCGCGCGGTGCTCCCTAAACGCATCGTCGGGCCATGCCGAAATGCGCTCGACACGCGTGAGCAGGAGCGCACTCTTCGAGGGCAATCGCTCGCGGCGTGAGCACGCACAGCGATGGGAATAGCGGAAGCCCCTCGAAGAACTTGACCATTCAAGCCAGCGAGGGGTTCCTCTCCTTTCAACCGG
>JBDSJB010000062.1:0-9714 GCA_039917665.1 Binatia bacterium | reverse complement strand
GCGACGACGAGCGCCGCATGCCAGGGAATTGGGTCCCCGGGGATGGCGTCCCCGGCGACCGGAGCCGCGGCGATCGCGGACGCAAGTGGAAGCCGGGAGCCGCCGCCAGCGTTGGCGTCAGCTCCCGGCATGCACGTTAGGCTTTGGGAACGACGCCTTGCTTCTCGAGGTACGCGAGGATCTGGTTCGCGCTCGCCTCGACGCTCTGCCCTGCCGTGTTGATGGTGAGCTCGGGCTTCTCGGGCGCCTCGTAGGGCGCCGAGATCCCGGTGAACTCCTTGATCTCACCGGCGCGGGCCTTCTTGTAGAGGCCCTTCACGTCGCGTTGCTCGCAGACTTCGACCGGGCAATCGACGTGCACTTCGACGAAGTCGCCGTCCGCCATGATCTTGCGGACCTGGTCGCGGTCGGCACGGTACGGCGAGATGAACGCCGTGAGCGCCACGACACCGGCTTCGGTGAAGAGCTTCGCCACTTCGCCGATGCGGCGAATGTTCTCGGTGCGATCCTCGGGCGAGAAGCCGAGGTTCTTGTTGAGGCCGTGACGGACGTTGTCGCCGTCGAGGATGTAGGCACGGATGCCGCGTTCCCACAGCCGCTTCTCGAGGTCGACGGCGATGGTGGACTTACCCGAGCCGGAAAGACCGGTGAGCCACACGGTGCATGCCTTGTGGCCGTTGATCTTTTCGCGATCGGCGCGCGTGACGGTTCCTTGGTGCCAGACGATATTGGTCGCTTTTTGTTCGGTCATGGGGCCAGTGGTTTAGCGGGGCGGATCGGGACCGGCAACCCTGAATCCGAGATTTAACGGCCGCCCGCGGGGACGTTCGGCGCGCTCACGATGAACCCGAGAATCGCCGACGGGCGCGCGGCGCCGTTGGGTAACGCGTCGACGGGTGACAACGTCACTACGTAGTCGCCGGAGGCCAACCAACGCGGCGGTATCCGCACCGCGATGGCATCTGCGCGGTCGGTGACGCGGGTCGTGATCGCGTGACCGCCGACGCGACCGCGGACCTGGATGTCGAGGGCTCCGCCGGCCAAATCGGCCGGCGGCACGATTCGTAACAGCACACCCTCCTCCGCGACCGCGAATGGAATGACGGTGGGTGCGCTCGAACGCACCTCGACGATCGATCCACCGGCGCCGCCGGCCGCAACCGTCGCCGGCAGATTCGCGGCGACCTCGGCGTCGGACTTGGGCGCCGGGCCTTGGACCATGGCCCCGCGAGCCCGCGACGCGAAGGCAGCCTCGAGTCCCGGCGCAGCGGCGACGCCTGGGCGTCGTGGCTCCTCCTCACGCTCGAGGCGGGCGACCTCCGCCGGCACAGCGGCGACGTCCGGCTGTCGTTCCCGCTGAAAAGGCGCCAGACCGACGATCGGAGCCGGCGCTGCCGGCGCTGGCGCCATCTGCCTCGCAGGGGCCGCGTCCCTTCGTGGACCACCATCGGCCGCGGCGACGCGCGCCTTCGATTCCGTCGACCCTTGCGCGGGCGCGTCCGCCTCCCGCGGCGCCGGCACGGCGACCTGATCCTGCAGGTGCGCTGGCTTCTCGTTTTTGTCCGCCGACTCCGAGGGTGGGGGCGGCGGTGCGGCGGGCGCCGGCGCGGGTGCCGCGCCGATCATCACCGGCGCCGCCGACTCGGGCGCCTGCCGCCGCTCCTCGTGCCGAGGATCCACGGCACGGGTGGCAACGGGGATGCGCCGGAGCTGATCGCGGAGCAGCGGCACCAAGAGCACGGCGACGAGCGCGTAGGCGAAGGCAGGGTGCCACACCATTCGCCCGAGCCATCCGCCCGGGCTCGGGGCGTCGTCACGCACGGTCGGCGGCGACGCTGGAGCGGCAACCGCCCGCGGCGCCGGCGCTGCAGGTGCGGCCGCGGTGAGCGTCGCCGGGTCGAAGCGCGCGAGCGTCCGCAGCTCGTCGGCACAGACGCGACACGCCGCCAGGTGCTGCTCGACGTCGCTCCGCGCCGCAGCAGCGAGCGTGCTCGGCGCATCGACGAACACGAGCAGAACCTCCGGATCGGGGTGGGCCGCGTCGGCCGGTGCACCCGCGCGCAGCATCCCGTCGAGCTCGCGCCAGACCTGCACTTCGGCCGCGCAATCCGGGCACGTCGGATAGTGCGCCAGGAAATCGGCGTCGCCCGCATCCCCGCGCAGCACGGCCGCGAGATCGGCGTCGAAGGCGCGCCGACACTTCATACGAGGTCCGTCTCCATCGACGAGTAGGTCGTCGGGCGGACCGGCATTGGATCACGCTTTGAACCGCGCATTTTATCGACTCGTCTCCGGATCATCTGCGAATCGCCGTCTGAGCGCCATCAACGCGTCCCGCAAACGCCGCTTCATCGTGCCGAGAGGAATCCCTGTCTCGTCGCTCACGACTTGGTAGGTCTTGCCCTGACGGTAGACGCCGTCGAGGACGTCCTGCTGCTCGTCGGGCAGATCGCGGACCGCCGTCCAGAGCTCGCGCGCCGCGGCCAACCCGGGATCCTCGACGGCCCCCGCCGTCCGCGCCGACTCCTCGTCCCACGGGACCGTCGCCCGTTCATGGCGGCGGCGAGCGCCCTTCAGGCGGTCGACGACCTTGTTGCGGGTGATGATGCGGGCGTAGCCGAGAAACGCCTCGGGGTCGCGGAGCCGGCCGGCGCGGGCGTTCGCGACCAGCGACATCACGACCTCCTGGCGGAGATCGTCCCATTCGTCGCGGAAGTCGAAGGCGCGGAGCTGCACCAGAAAGCCCGAGATCAGCCGGTTCACCTTGGCGAACGCGAGGCGATCGCCCGCCACGAGGCAATCCAGCACCGCGATCCAGTCCTCCGGAGCCCCCGCCATCCCGTCTCCTCGCTAGCCCGTGATCCGATTTCCCGCCAGCCACCGACCTACTCGTCAACGAACCCGCAGAAGGGCCGAACGCCGTGTTTGGCTCAGCGGACCGAAAGGACGAGACCCCATGCACGAACGAATCTTCGCTCCGACCCTGCGACGCGCCCTGCGCGTCGCCATGACACTCGCGCTGCTGCTGGGATTGCTGCCCCAGCGCACCAACCCAGCCTTTGCCGCCGTTGCCGCCGACGAAGCGCCACCGTCGAGCGGCGCCGGCGCGCTGATCGCCCGGCGCCCCGACGGCACGCCGATCGGCGCCTGCCCCTTGAAGCACACCGACGTCGCTGCCGAGGTTTCCGGCTTCGTCGCCCGCGTCGTCGTGACGCAGACCTTCGCAAACCCGTTCCCCGATCCGGTCGAGGCCGTCTACACGTTCCCGCTCTCCGACCGCGCCGCCGTCGACGACATGACCATGCGGACGGGCGACCGCGTGATCCGCGGCGAGATCCAGCGCCGCGAGGACGCGCGCCGCACCTACGAGGCCGCGCGGGCCGCCGGTCAGCTCGCGAGCCTGCTCGATCAGGAGCGCCCGAACATCTTCACCCAGTCGCTCGCCAACCTCATGCCCGGCGCCGAGGTGCAGGTGCGGATCACGTACGTCGAGCCGCTCAAGTTCGCCGACGGAACGTTCGAGTTCTCGTTCCCGACCGTCGTCGGTCCGCGTTTCGTGCCGGGTAACCCGACTGGCCACGCGGGGACCGGCTGGGCACCAGACACGGATCGCGTGCCGGACGCGTCGCGCCTGACGCCGCCCGTGACGCCAGAAGGGACTCGCGCCGGCCACGACATTTCCATCAACGTCGATCTCGATGCCGGCGTCGTGCTCGGCGCCGTCGTGTCGCCACTCCATCCGATCACGATCGATCGCCCTGCGCCGACGCGCGCCCGCATCGCCCTCGTGAATCAACGCGAGATCCCCAATCGCGATTTCGTCGTGCGCTACACGGTCGCCACCGACGATCTGCAGAGCACCGCGCTCACGCATCGGGCCGCTGACGGCGACGGCTACCTCACGCTCGTCCTGCTGCCGCCGAAGCGCACCACCGCCGAAAGTGCCGCACCGAAAGAGCTCGTCTTCGTCATCGACCGTTCAGGCTCGCAAGCTGGTGCGCCGCTCGACAAGGCCAAGGAGACGATGCGCTGGATCATCGATCACCTGAACCCGCGCCACACGTTCCAGATCGTCGACTTCGGCTCGAGCGCCAACGTCCTCTTCGCACAGCCCGAACGCGCGACGCCGGGAGCCCGCAAGCGCGCGCGCGAGCACATCGACGGCCTGCAGGCCAACGGCGGCACGATGATGGCCGAGGCGATCCAACGCGTGACCGCCCTCCCGGCCGACGAGCATCGCCTGCGGATCGTCACCTTCATGACCGACGGCTACGTCGGCAACGACATGGAGGTGCTCGACCTCGTGCAGAAGAGCCGCGGCACCTCGCGCTGGTTCCCGTTCGGCACCGGCAACAGTGTGAACCGCTACTTGATCGAAGGCATGGCGCGGCTCGGCGGCGGTGAGCCCGAGTTCGTCCTGCTCGCCGACTCGGGTGAAGCGGTGGCGCGGAAGTTCTATGCGCGCATCGCCTCGCCCGTGTTGACCGACGTGCGGGTCGCGTTCGAGGGGCTCGACGTCATCGACGTGGAGCCGCAAGCGCTCGCCGACGTCTGGGATCAGCGCCCGCTCGTGATCCATGCCCGCTATCGCAAAGCGGGAAGCGGCACCGTCGTGCTCCGCGGCTTTCAGCAGGGTCGCGCCTACGAGCAGCGGCTCGCCGTCACGCTGCCCGAGCGCGAGGAAGCGCACGCAGCGATCGCCTCGCTCTGGGCCCGGGCCAGCGTCGAGTCGATCATGAACGAGGACCTGACGGCGGTGCAGCAGAGCACCGTGCCCGTCGAGCGACGTGAGCGCATCGTGATGATCGCGCTGGCACACCGTCTGCTCACGCAGTTCACGTCGTTCGTCGCGGTCGAGCAGCGCATCGTGAACGAAGGAGGCAAGCAGCGCACCGTCACCGTGCCCGTCGAGATGCCGGATGGCGTCCGCTACGACGGCATCTTCGGCGGCGTGACGGCCGAGGCCGACGCCGTCCGCGCACCGAGTGTCGTGGGCGGTTTGGCGAATCTCGCCGGCAGCGCCCGAGCGATGGCACCGTATGCCGCTGCCGCCCCGGCCGAGCGGCACGAGAAGCTCGCGCGCCAGACGGCCAAGCCCGAGCAAGAGGTCGCAGCCTTCGCCGACGCCGCACCACCTCCCCCGCCGGCGAGCCCGCGGGCGCAAACGCGGCTCGCGCCCGAGCTGCTGACACTCGCGACGACGCCCGGCGCCGCCGTGCCGGCGACGGTACGCGTCGAGAACGGCCGCGTCCGCGTCGCCGTCACGCTCGGCCGTCTCGGCACCGCCGAGCGCCAAGCGCTGAGCGCCGCCGGCTTCACCATCGATCGCGTCGACGGCACGACCGTCGTCGGGTGGATCGCGATCGAGAAGCTGACGGCGCTCGCGGCGGTCGACGGCGTGGAGCGGATCGCGCCGGCAACGACCTGAGCAATCTGACAAGGACAAGGGCAACGGCGGCGCCGGCACACCAGCCGGCGCCGCCGCACTCTCGACACGATCGCGACGCTATGAGACGTCACCGCCATGCCCACCATCTTCCAGCATCCAAGCGAGCTCGCCGCGGCGGTCGGCACCCACCTCGGCTACAGCGACTGGATCACGATCGAGCAGGACCGCGTGAACCGCTTCGCCGACGCCACCGGCGACCATCAGTGGATCCACGTCGATCCCGAGCGCGCCAAGAGCGGGCCCTTCGGCGGCACGATCGCGCACGGCTACCTCACCATGTCGCTCGTGAATCTGTTCCTGCCACAGATCATGGAGGTGCGCGGCATCTCCATGGGCGTCAACTACGGCGCCGACAAGCTGCGCTTTCCGGCGCCGGTGAAAGTCGGCGCGCGGGTGCGCGGCGGCGGTGAGCTCTTGAAGGTCGAAGAGGTGAAGGGCGGCGCGGTGCAGGCGACGGTCCGCGTGACCGTCGAGATCGAGGGCGGCGACCGTCCGGGGTGCGTCGTGGAGACGATCAGCCGCTACGTGCCGGCGAAGGGCTAGTCCCTTGGAAACAGAGTCTCTCGTAAAAGAGTCCCGCTCGTGATCTGCGAGGGCCATGGCGAGCTTTGGGCGTCCCAAGGTCGCGTTGGTGGTGTCTGAAGAGGAACGCGGCGAGTTGCAGCGATTGACGCGGCGGGCGCACGTCAATCGCGCGGTGGGGTTTCGCGCGCGCCTCGTGCTGGCGTGCGCCGCCGAGTCGTCGAACACCGTCGTGGCCCGGCGCCACGGGACCACGAATCAAACCGTCGGGAAATGGCGGCGGCGGTTCGTCGACGGCCACCTCGCGGGTCTCTACGACGAGCCGCGGGTCGGCGGGCCGCGGAGAATCTCCGACGCGGCGGGGGAGGAGGTCATCGTGCGGACGCTGGAGACGACCCCAAGGGCGCCACGCACTGGAGCACGCGGACGATGGCGGCGAAGGCGGGGATGAGTCACGCGCTGATCGGGAAGATCTGGCGCACGTTTGGCCTGAAGCCCCACCTCACACGGTCCTTCAAGCTGTCGCCCGATCCGCAACTCGTCGACAGGGTGCGCGACGTTGTCGGGTTGTACATGCATCCGCCGCGCAATGCCGTGGTGTTCTCGTTCGACGAGAAGTCCCAGATTCAGGCGCTGCAGCGTGCCCAACCCATCCTACCCATGGATTTCGGGCAGCCCGAACGCCGGACCCACAACTACCTCCGCCATGGGACGCTCGATCTGTTCGCGGCCAGCCCGTCCAGCGATGGCTGGTCCGCCATCCGCGCTTCCACTTTCACTTCACGCCGACCTACGCGTCGTGGCTGTACCTGGTCGAACGCTTCTTCGGGTTGCTGACGGCGAACGCGCTCAAACGGGGATCGCACACGAGTGTGCCGCAACTCCGCGACGCGATCCTCTAGTGCGTCGACGCCCACCACGAGCAGAGCACACCCTTCACGTGGACGAAGACGGCCGACGAGATCCTCGAGAGATGCGGCGGTTCGGCCTCCGCACGCAGCAGGTGCATGGCCAGTGACCGGACTTTTGCTAGGAATCACGAATCCAGGGGGCTAGCGCTTCTTCCATCCTACCAGTCGATCCCGACGTCGTCATTTCGGCGCTGTCAGCGGGATCGAGAAGCGGATGACGGTGCCCGGCCCGTCGTCCGATGGGGCTTCCATCCAGATGCGTCCGCGGTGCGCTTCCAGAATGGAGCGGCTGAGTGCCAGGCCTATCCCGAGTCCCTGGGTCTTGGTTGTAAAGAAAGGCTCGAAGATCCGTTTGGCGGCCGACTCGGAAACGCCGGTGCCCGTGTCCCGGACCCCGACCTCGCCCGTTCCGTCGACGACACGGGCGCTCAGCTCGATCAGGCGCTGGTCGCCGTCCGCTTCCTGGATGCTTTCCATGGCGTTCTGGATGAGGTTCACGAGCACTTGCTCGATCTGAATTCGATCGGCATCGACGAGCAACGGCCGGGTCGGAACATCGACGCGTATCGCGACCCGCGCCCGCTCCAGTTCCCGGAGCAACAGGTGGGGGATGTGGCCCACCACCTCGCCGAGGTCGACCGGCGCCAGCAGCGCTTCGCCCTTGTCGACGAGCCTACGGAGGTTGGCGATGATCGCGGCAGCCCGCAGGGATTCGTTGACGACCTCCGAGAGGAGGTCGAGGAGCTGGGCCCTGTCGATGGTCTCGACCCGCACATAGTTCATGCACGCCGCTGCCAAGTTGGAAATCGACGAGAGCGGCTGGTTGAGCTCGTGCGCAAGGCCGGTGGCAAGTTCGCCGACGGTGCTCACCCGCAGGGCCTCGGTCAGCGCGCGATGCCGTTGCCGCACCAGCTCCTCTTCACGTAGCTGTCGCTCGGCCTGCTGCGCCTGCTCCGTCAACTCGTGTTGGCGGACCAAGGACAGGAGGAGCGCCTCGTTCATCTCACGCAGTTGCTGCTCGAAAGTGCCGTCGGCTCGGGAAGCTGCGGGGCCTGTGCTGGGGGGCCTAGGCGGTGGGATCGGCTCCTTCGACTGCGGCGCGCGTTTACGGATTGTCATCGGACTGGGATGACCAGCGACTGGGGATGCCGCTGATCAGGGCGCGATACCCGCGCAGCCGCTCGCCGATGACCACGCCCTTGGGGGTGATCTGGTATTCCACCATATCGATGCTGTGCGCGCTGCGCCGCATCTTCACCACCAGCAGCATCTTCCGGAGTTGGCCGTCGATCGAGACGTATCGCAGGCGCATGATGTCGTCGGCGAGGAACGAAACGGTGAAGTTGCTCAGGTTCATCGAGGTGAAATTCTCGTCGACTTCGACGGTCGTAACGATGGTCACGCCGAGGCGCGTGAGGGCCGCGATCATGCGATAAAGCGACTCGCGGAAATCGGTACGGAAGCCGGGGGCCAGCGCCATCTCGAAGCCGACCAGCGAGTCGATGACCAGCCGCTTGCACCCGAGCGTTTTGACGCTGTGGACGATTTCGTGGACCGTCTCATCGACGGAGAGGTCCAGCGGCCGGAGGTAGATGATTTTGAGCGTGCCGTCTTTTTGGGGCGTGTCGAAGTCGAAGCCGAACATGGCGGCCCGCTGGACGTACTCGGCCGGTATTTCCTCGAAGACTGCCACGATGCCAGGCTCGCCGTGGCGCAAACCGTCAGCAATGAAGTGCGTGCCGAGCAGCGACTTCCCCGATCCGGAAGGGCCCGCGAGGAGCAGACTGTCGCCTTCGGGAACGCCGCCGCCCATCATCGCATCCAAGTCGCGGAGGCCGGTGGACAGACGCCGCCGGCCCTTGGGCTGACCGGCTTCTCCGATGAGCCCGAAGGTGCGCGGGAAGGTTTGCAGGCCATCCTTGGTGATGCGGAACGTGTGCAAGCCGGGCACCGACTCCTGGCCGCGGAGCTTCATCACCTGCATCTTGCGCACGATCGAGTTGCGCTCGATGCTCTGGTACAGCCACAACAGCCCGTCGGCGACGGTGAAGACCGGATTGTCCCGCACCTCACCTTCGTCGTACTCGCCGATCAGAAACGTGGTGGCCTGCCACGTGGTCAGGTGGAGCGCCAGCCGCTGGATGAAGCCCTGGAGCACCATTTCACTTGCGTCGGTCACCGCCTTCCGCACCACGGTGCGGAACGAGTCCACCACGACGAGGCGCGCCTGGGAGGCTTCGACCTCCTTGATGATCGCATCGAGGACCGCTCCGAGATCCTGCTCCAGCACGAGTTGGCTGAGGTTGATGAAACGGATCGCCCCTTCCAACTTGGCACTGTCGAAGAACGTGAATTGCTGCTGGTAGCGCAGCATCTTGAGGGCCGGCTCGCCCAGCACGGTGAAGTACAGTGCCGGCATCTGAGGACCGGCGTTCGCGAACAAAAATTGATGTGCGAGCGTGGTCTTCCCGCAGCCGGGAGCGCCGGCGATGATGTTGAAAGAATACTCGGGTAGGCCGCCGCCGAGGATTTCATCCAGGCCCGGCACGCCGGTGCGCAGTGGTCGAATGGCCACTCGGTCGTTGCCTTGATCTTTTCCCTGATCCGTATCCGTGGTGACCATCGATCCGCCTCGATTCTAGAATGAGCTACTCGCCCAGAGCCGTTTCAGGCCACGTCCCGCGCACCAGCTTCAGCGTGAGAGCTTCGCCGATGAAGGTGACCAGCAGCTCGAGCAGATGCGCGGCGATCGCGACCACAGCCTCGCCTTCCGTGGGCGCTTCGCCGGTGCCCGTATCAGCGACGAGATGTTCGATTCCTTCCAAGCGACCG
>JBDSJB010000061.1:0-4682 GCA_039917665.1 Binatia bacterium | reverse complement strand
GGCCGACAGATGGCGGCGTGCATGGCGATGGGTGCCGCGGGCGCGTGGACGGGCTCGGTCTGGCTGACCACGAACGAAGCGGAGACCAGTACCGTCGTGAAGGAGAAGATGCTGGCGGCGAGCTCGCGCGATACCGTCCGGTCGCGGGCGCGCACCGGCAAGCATTCGCGCCAGCTGCGCTCGCCCTGGACCGACGCCTGGGAGAGCCCCGGCGCGCCGACGCCGCTCCCGATGCCGCTCCAGTCGCTCGTCAGTGAGCCCGCGCTCCGCAAGATCGACAAGCTCTCCGAAAGCGGCCACGCCGGCGCGAGGGAGCTCGCGACCTATTGGGTCGGGCAGGGCGTCGGCCTGATGAACCAGAGCAAGTCGGTGCGCGCGGTCGTGCAGGAGTTCAAGGAAGACTTCCTGACGGCGTACGAGCGGCTCAACACCTGTCTCGCCGACTGAGCCATTCGCAATGGACCGCGCCATGGTCGGCTTCACGACCGACGTCGACGGCCATTGGATCGCGCTGCTCGACTGCGGTCATCGCCAACACGTCCGGCACGACCCGCCGCTGGTCGAGCGGCTCTGGGTGACGACCGAAGACGGTCGGCGGGGAAGGCTCGGGCAACACCTCGAGTGCGCGCGCTGCGACGCGTTCGAGCTGCCGGAGCATTTCGTCGCCTATAAACAGACGCCGGATTTCACGGAAGCCACGATCCCTGCAGCGCTTCGGAAAAATCACGCCACTAAGCCGGGCGTGTGGGGTCGCATCGTCGTCACCGACGGCCGGCTCCGCTATCGCGTGGCGGCGCTGAACCGGACGTTCGAGCTGGTGCCGGGGACGGTCGGCATCGTGCTCCCCGCGGTCCCGCACCACGTCGAGCCGATCGGCCCCGTTCGCTTCCACGTCGAGTTTTTGCACGCGCCGCCCGAATCCGCGTAAGGAGAGCCCCATGTTCCAACAGCCACTGGATTTCCGTGACGAGAGCGAGGCGCTGTACCGCGTCCTCGCGACCCTTCCCGACGCCGACTTCGAACGCCCGACGCAGTTCAAGGCGTGGACCATCAACGACGTCGTGAGCCATCTGCACGCCTGGAACATCGCGGCCGATCTGGCGCTCGCCGACGCCGCGGGTTTCGAAGGGCTGCGCACCAAGCTCTTCGAGGGGATCGCCAACGGCCGCCGCCTGCGGGCGATCGAGGGCGATTGGCTCGACGGCGCGAAGAATCGCGCGCGGCTCGAGCAGTGGCGTGCGTTCTATCTGGCGATGACCGAGCGTTTCCTCGCGGCCGATCCGAAGAAGCGCGTCGCGTGGGCCGGTCCCGACATGAGCGTCCGCTCCAGCATCAGCGCGCGCTTGATGGAGACGTGGGCGCACAGCCAGGAAGCGTATGACGCGCTCGGCCGCGAGTGCGTCCACACCGATCGCATCAGGAACATCGCCGACCTCGGCGTCCGCACGTTCGGCTGGGCCTATACGAACCGCGGACGAGCCGTTCCCGCGCCGGTGCCCCACGTGCGTCTCACGGCGCCGTCGGGTGCCGTGTGGACGTGGAACGGAGAGGAACCCGTGAATCGCGTCGAGGGCAGTGCCGTCGACTTCTGCAAGATCGTCACACAGACGCGGAACGTCGCCGACACGAGCCTCCGAATCACCGGACCCGTCGCGACCGATTGGATGACGATCGTGCAGTGCTTCGCGGGTCCGCCCGAGGATCCGCCGGCACCCGGCGCGCGTTTCGCGAGCGCCGCCGCGCAGTGACGTAGATCGGTACAGAGGCGCGTTCGGCCGCAGCGACGCACCGTCTCATCACCCCACGCCCCCCGCTCGCAGCGCCCGTCACGCGATCAACGAACAACTACGACCGAACCCCCGGCGCCTCGTACCCCATGGCCTCGACGTACTCCCCGTAGCTACCGCCGTACTGCACCGGCCCGTCGGGCCCCCCGAGCTCGAGCACGCGATTCGACAGGCCCCGCAAAACGGACCGATCGTGCGACACGAAGATCATCGTGCCGTCGAAGTCCGAGAGCGCTTTCGTCAGCATGTCCTTGGTGGCGAGGTCGAGGTGGTTGGTGGGCTCGTCGAGCACGAGAAAATTCGGTGGGTCGAACAGCATCGTCGCCAGCACGAGCCGCGCCCGCTCGCCGCCCGAGAGGATGCGGCAGCTCTTCTCGACGTCGTCGCCTGAAAAATCGAAGGCTCCGGCGACGGTGCGGAGCGATCCGAACGACGCGCGTGGGTGCGCCGCCTCCAGCGTCTCGATCACGGTGCGCGACGGATCGAGCAGATCCATGGCGTGCTGCGCGAAGTAGCCGAGCCTGACGCTGCCGCCGAGCGCGACGGTGCCGGCGTCCGGTGGCGACTCGCCGGCGAGCAGCTTCAAGAGCGTGCTCTTGCCAGCGCCGTTCACGCCCATCACGCACCAGCGCTCGCGCCGGCGGATCACGAAATCGAACTTCTCGTAGATGTGGCGCGTGCCGTAGCTTTTGTCGACGTGCGCCAGCTTCGCGACGTCCTCGCCCGAGCGCGGTGGCGTCGGGAAGGCGAACGTCACGACGCGCCGGCGCCGCGGCGGCTCGACCTTCTCGATCTTGTCGAGCTTCTTCACGCGCGACTGCACCTGCGCCGCGTGGCTCGCGCGCGCCTTGAAGCGCGCGATGAAGGCTTCTTCCTTCGCCAGCATGGCTTGCTGACGGGCGTACTGCGCCTCGGCCTGTAGCGCGTTCACGGCGCACTGCCGCTCGTAGAAGTCGTAGTCGCCCGTGTAGGAGGTGAGCTCGCCACCGTCGATCTCGACGATGCGGGTCACGAGCCGATTCATGAACGCGCGATCGTGCGACGTCATGATGAGCGCACCCTCGAAGTCGCGGAGGAAGCCTTCGAGCCAGAGGATCGACTCGATGTCGAGGTGGTTGGTCGGCTCGTCGAGGAGGAGCGCGTCGGGCTGCATGAGCAGGATGCGGGCGAGGGCGGTCCGCATCTTCCATCCGCCCGAGAGCTGGCCGACGTCGCGGTCGACGACCTCCGGCGCGAACCCGAGCCCGTTCAGGATCTCGCGGGCGCGCGACTCGAGGCCGTAACCGTCGAGCTCGTCGAAACGGTGTTGGACGTCGCCGAAGCGAGTGACCAGCTTGTCGAGGTCGTCGGCGCGGGCCGGATCGGCCATCGCGAGCTCGAGCTCGTGCAGCTCGTGCGCGATCGTCGCGACCTCGCCGGCGCCGGCGATCGTCTCTTCGAGGACCGTGCGCCCGCCCATCTCGCCGACGGACTGCGAGAAGTAGCCGATCTTCACGCGCTTCTCGACGAGCACACTGCCGGTGTCGGGCTCCTCCTCGTCCACGATCATGCGGAAGATCGTCGACTTGCCGGCACCGTTCGGCCCGACCAAACCGACCTTCTCGCCACGAAACACCGCTATCGAGGCGTCGAGGAAGAGGATGCGGCCGCTGTGCTGCTTACAGACGGATTCGAGTCGGATCATGCGGGGACAGCCTTGTAGACCGCGCGCGCCGACCCGTCGAGCGCGCCGGCGAGCGTCTACGTCCGCGCCGGCGAGCGTCTGACGTCCGCCGGCGAGTGTCTACGTCCGCGCCGGCGAGCGTCGGACGTCCGCGCGGTCAGGCTCGACGTCAGTGAATCACGCCGAGGCTCCGCACGTGTCGGACCCCGGCGGCGAACACATTGTCGCGGCGGAACGGCGTGACGTGGCTGCCGCCGTACCAGTGCAGCGTCGGGCGTCCCCAATGCTCCCAGAGCGCGAGGGGCTGTTCCGGTTGGACGATCGCGTCCCCGCGGCCGGCGACGATCAGCGCGCGCTCGGTCGGAATGGCGAGCGCGTGCGTCAGCGGCGAATGGACGCGATAGGCCTCGTCGAGCTCGTCGGGGCTGAACGGGGCCGACCCGTGGCGCGCGTACGGGCTGTGCGCGAAGAGCGTCGACGGGAACGATCCGAGCCGCACCGGCGCGGCGATCGGAATGACGAAGGCCCAATCGGCGATGAGGTCGGCGGCGAGCGACGCGAGATAGCCACCGAGGCTGAGCCCGATGATTCCGATCGGCGCGCCGCTCCGCGCCCGCAGCCACGCCGATACGCGTTGCAGATCGTGCATCGATTGACGGACGGCCTCGTTCAGCCGTCCCACGTGCCACGAGGCGAAGAGCTCGCCCGAATACCGGGCGGTCGACGGCGTGCGGGCGCCGTGGAACGGCAACGTCATCAAAACCACGTCGAGCCCCTGGGCGAACCACTGCGGGGCCATGAGAATCGTCGCGTCGCGCGCGAAGTCCCCCATCGTGAACCCGTGCAGCGCGATCACCGTGGCCGCCGCGGGCCGATCGTGGACCCAGTGCTCGATCAGGATGCGGTCGTTCTCCGGAACGGATGTGGGGTCGCCGCAGAAGGGCGCGTACGATCCCGGAAGCTCGTGCCCGACGATCGCACCGCCGTCGACGGGACGGCGCGCCAGCTCGCGTCCCTCCGGCGCGACCGCGGCGTCGCCGAGAAACGCGAAGAAGCTCCGCGCATTGGTGCGGAGCGCGTCGGTGGCGTACGGGGTGGCCGATGCGCGGATGATCGCCAGCTCGTCTGCGTCGGGCATGAGGGTGCGATCGAACGCGTAGCCCATGCCGCGAATGGCGAGCCGGTCGAGCAGGCTGCCGAAACGCGATCGCGAGCCATCGCGACGAGTCTGC
>JBDSJB010000060.1:0-4579 GCA_039917665.1 Binatia bacterium | reverse complement strand
CCGCCACCGTCGGGTCGATCTGCGGTTCGAAGATCGGCGGCAAGAGACCGCCCTCGGGCGTGAACGAATGCAAGAACGCCTGCGTCGGCACCGTGAACGCGAACGGCGATTGAAAACGCGTGCGGATGAGGCGCGGCACCGGCACGCCGGCATCGCGCACCAGGATGCCGCCCCAGCCGAGCGGCATGAGGAGATTCCCGACGGCGTCGACCGCCATCCGGGTCGCGGTCGCCGTCGCGGTGCAGGGCGGATCCTCTTTGAAACAGTCGGCCTGGAAATCGTTCGGCGGCGGCAGCGCGGTGAACGAAGAGAAGCGCGCGTCCGGAACCGCCGTCCCGCACGCACCGTCATTCGCATAGAGCGCGTCTATGCAAGCCAAGAGACCGGCCTGCCCCGAACACGGGGCGGTGGCGAGACCGCAGGCAACGGGTGCACCCACCGCCGTGACGCCGATCGCGACTGGACCGGCGAGCGTGACGTCGTCGCCGTCGGGTGCCAGCACCGCGTCGGTATCCGGGAAGGCGAAGTTCAAACGACGATCGTGCTGGTCGAGATCGATGCGGGTCTGCAACTCGCCCGCCGCCACCTCCCGGCAGATCGCCGACACCATCCCCGGCGCCGCGCTACACGGCCCGAGATCGACCTGGCTGCAATCCGCCGCCAACACGGCCGCGTGACGGGTGTTTCCCGCGCTCGCGTGGAAGACCAAGGTGACGACGTGATCGTCGCCGCCAGAGAGGAACCCCGGCGACGGATCGCACGAACGCAGCCGGATCTCGACACGCTCGCCGGGCGCCGCATACGGCCGGTTGGTCGCCCCGAGCGCGGCGCCAAAGGTCTTGGCGGTGCCGGGAATGAGGTTGCACGCCGCCGAGGCGTGCCCCGGGGCAATGGCGGAGACGGTCGCGACGGCTGCGATCGCGACCAGCACCTTCACCAGATTCTTCATGGGTCACCTACCTTGGGATCCGATTCGGACCGCGCATCAGCTAAGAGTTGGGGGGTCTGGAAAACAAGATGCACCGTCGCGCCATGCGTTTAATCTGGCGTTCAATTTTCCTGGCGTCCCCAAGGATTTGGTTTGCTTATCGTGGTCATCGAGGTCGCACTGGGTGAACACGGGCGTCGTCGCGCACGCGCCCGTGCTGGGATCGCAGGAGCGTCCGCCTTGGAACGATATGTCGACTCGCCACGGGACGAAGATGAGGCGAAAACGCCGCTAGTGATCTGTCAACCGAGGTTCTTCGCGCGGTCGTAGGCGGAGAGGTGCCGTTGAACCAGAGGACGTGCTCGCCGGTCTGGTCGCACTCGATGACCGCCCGGGGACTCGCCTCGGGCGGTGGCTCGGGGGAGATCAGCTTGGTGCGAAGCGCGGCGCTCATCGTCGGGCGGACACGCAATCGTACTTTAAGCGGGGGGAAGCCCCTCAGCTTCCCCCCACGTTGGTGCCGACGCCTCGCGACTACTTGGTGAACTTGAAGAGCGCGGTGCGGGAGGTTCCGTTGTCGAACGTCACGCGGAACTCGTAGCACTTGTTCGCGAACGACGACGTGGTCTGCCAGGTGAAGACGTACTGGTTCGTCGCGCTGTCGTAGCGCAGGCCGGAGCTCCCGCTCGTGGCGGCGTCGGCGGGCATCGGGTCCTGCGGAAGAGCACCGTCGCAGGTGATCGCCCGGTAGGTCTGACCCGTCACGGCGGCGAGGGAGCTGACGTACCCACCCGCGCACGCCGGAAGCTTCCACTTGAGCGGGAAGGCGCGTCCCGCCTTGCCGGTGTTGACGACGTTCGGATTGTCGACGGGCGAGAAGAACCCTTCGAAACCATAGGTGCCGGGCCCGGCGAGGCAGCTGCCGCCGCCGTTGCAGGTGTCCGGACCCGTGCACTGGTTCCCGTCGTCGCAGGACGCGCCGCTCGCCGCGAGGGCGTCGACCGGGCACGCGCCCGAGGCGCCGGTGCAGTACTCGGCGACGTCGCACTGGCCGGTGGCAGTGCGGCACGTGGCGGTCGCAGGCTGGAATGCGTCGACGCACGTGTCGGCGGTGCCGCTGCAGTGGTCGGGGGCGTCGCACGCGCCACCCTGCGAGCTGCCCGTGCAGGTCGTGGTGTCGGACGCGAACGCGTCGGCGGGGCATGCCGCCGAGCCGCCCGTGCAGCTCTCGGCGACGTCGCATTCACCCGCACTCCCACGACACTCCGCGCCGCTCGGCCTGAACTCGTCGGCCGGGCACGCATCGCTCACGCCGTCGCAGACTTCGACGACGTCACACACCCCGGCCGGCGCGCGACACACCGCGGTGCTCTTGGCGTCGTTCGGACAGGACCTGCTTGCCCCGTCGCAGGTCTCGGCGAAGTCACAGACGCCTGCCGCCGGCCGGCACACGTGGCTCGTGTCGGTGACGATCGCGTTCTCCGCGGGGCAGGCGATGCCGCCGGCCGGGCAGACCGCGTCGAGCTCACAGGCTTGCTGCGCCGCCCTGCAGAGGACCTGCTCCCCGCCGCCACTCGGAACGCGGGGGCTCCACGCCGACGCGTTCCGCGCGGGATCACAGATCGCGCATGGATTGGTGGAATCCACCGTCTCTGTCGGAACACAGCCGACGCCGTCGATGTCACAGCCATCGCAGGTCTCGACGCAGGGGGTGTCATCGGTGGTCGAGCCCGTCACCACGCAGCCGGAGGCGGCATTCGAGTAGACGGCCAACCGAGCCCAGCGGTTCGGGCACTGCGGCGCCCCGGCGCTGTACGTATGCCGCGGGGCGTAGAAGTGCTTGGATGGCGGGGCATCGGGACGACGGCGGTAGTCGCACACGTCGGTGATCGGCTCGCCGCGGCCGCTGTCGGCGACGCACGTGTTCCTCCAACCGTTGGAAAACGGATCGGTGATCGTCTCGACGATCTCGTGGTCCACGACCTCCGTGTATCGCTCGAACCGCGTGCCGTAACCGGCGTTGGTTCCGCACGCGGACTGGGAGTAGTCCGGCATCACGGCAAACGGAAACGGGGACCCGAGCGTCCTGCAGTCATACTGATAATAAGGAACCCCTTGGTCGTCGTACAGAAATTTGCAGACTTCCTGGGGGTCGTACTGGCCGAAATCGTGGTAACCGCCGAAGTTGACGCAACTGAAAAGGTCCGGAAGGGGCGCCGCCACGATTTGCACGGTGACACCCGGCGGCATGTGGACGACATAGAGGGTTTCGGTGAAGAGGCGCGTCCCCGGAGTGCTGCGGAACGGCGTGAAGGGCAAGTTTCCGGCCTTCATCTGCGCCGCGAGCTCCAGCCGGATCTGCTCATGTGTCACGGTGGTGGTGCCGGGGGGCACGGTCAAAAGGGTGAGGTCGTAGCTCGCGAGATAGACGGGCGGGGCGTCCACCTCCAACGCCGGCGTGAAGTATTGCGGCATGACCACGTTCCACTGTTCGCTCTCGAAGAGGTCGGTCACGAAATCCCCGAAGAGGCTGCGCACCATGGGATCGTGGGGCTGGTCGCCCGGCCAGAAGACACCGACCACCACGGGCGCGTGCAAAAAGTTCCCGTAAAGTCCGTATTGTTGCATTTCCAGCTCTGCCCCACTGGGGGAGCCGTAACAAGCCGATCCGGTCGGGGGGTAGACCCCGTCGGAGAAGAACTCCGCCCTCGCACCGGTCGGAGCGAACGTGGTCACCAGGCCGAGCATCGCGGCGACCAGGGCGGGTAGGATGGTTCGTGGGTTTCTCGGTGCGTCTCTCATCGTCTTGCTTCCTCCGGAATCTCGTTCTGGTGGGGGGGAGAGTGGAGCACGCTACGGGCTGCGGGGCGCCGGGCACAAGGCGCGCAGGCGTTCCATGCGTTCAATTTCGCGTTCAATTTGCGCGGCGGCTTCGCGCCTCACGGAAATGCATCGGGGTCGCGGCGAGCGCGGAGATGAGGCCGAGCCGCCCGGCGTCCAGGCGGCTCGGCTCGTTCGTCGGTTTCGCTAAAGGATGTCTCGTCTGCTCGGAGGGTTACTAATTGAGGAGCGCATCCTGACAGATTCGATACTGCTCGAGGGTGAGGGAGAGCGATGGGTGCCCGGTCACGCTGCAGCTATAGCTGTCCGTGCCCATGCAATCCCCGTTGTGACTTTCCGAGAGCGTCAGCTGGATGTTCGTCGACGTGTCGGTCCCGTAGTAACTCCCTCCGCTGGCCGTCGACCCATCCGAGCAGACGCCTGCGTCACCTCCGCCTGACAATTCGTCGGGCTGCCAGCCGTCCGGCAACAACGCCAGACAGGGACATCCCGTGACACACTGTCCGGTGTCGGCGCTGCAGGTTGCGCCGGCGTCGCACTCGATCGGAGCTTCGACGCACGAGCCGTCGTCGGGGGCGCAGGAGGCCTGGTGACAGAGGTCCGACGGGGTGCACGTCTTCGTGCTGTTCGCGCACGTATGCGTGCCGAGGTCGCACGTATCGTCGGTGCACGGATTCTGATCGTTGCAAGCGGCGTTCGTGGTGCAACAGCCGCCGATCGGCGCCCCGTGACACTCCCCGCTGCTGTCGCAGTGATCGAGGGGGCCGGTGCACGCATTGCCGTCGTCGCACGTGGTGCTGGTGGACACGG
>JBDSJB010000059.1:0-2719 GCA_039917665.1 Binatia bacterium | reverse complement strand
CTGCTTCGACGGTCGCCGGGCGATGGGGATCCATGGCGACTGCCGGTCGCGGCGCACCCACGTAGGTCGGCAACAGGAGGACCCGTCGGCCGGCAAACCCGAGATGCACGACGCGGCACTCCGGCGGCACGAGCTCCAGCTGCTCACGCACCCAGCGATACTCGCGGTGCTCCAGGCTCCGGTCGGCGACGACGGGCCATCCGATGCGGATCCACGCAAGGCCGAGCACCGCCGCCGCCGACACGACGTGCCAGCGCCGATCGAACCAGGCCGGCGGAACACAGGCGACCGCCGCGATCAGCGGCAGGGTCAGGTACAGCCGGAAATAGGATTGCTCCCAGATCCAGCTCGCATCGAACGCGTGCCGCGTCAGGAGCATCGCCGCGAGGGAAACCGCGGCCGGTAGTGCGAGCAAGCGCCGCGGGACGACGAGAGGCCGGAGGACGAAAACATAACCGGCCGCGACGAGCGCGACCCACGCGAGCGGCCACAATGACGGCGGAGTCGGCCTGAAGACCGTGCCGGCGCGAATGTTCCCGAGAACGTCGAGGAGCGCGGTCGAGCTCGTGCAGAGCAAGACGCCGCCGCTGACGACCGCGGCGGCAACCGCCATCAGGGCGCGACGCCGCCAGCTTCCGCAGTCTCCGGCCAGGAGAACGAACGGGACCGTCGCCATCAGCACCCATGCACACGGATGGATGCGCGCCGCCTGCGAGAGCAGCAGTCCCGCGGCGACGAGGAGAGCAGCGGCGCGCCACCGTCCAGCCATTTCCATCTCGCGCAGCGCGACCAGCATCGCGGCGCTCGCGGCCGTGCAGAAAAAAGCAATCGGGGCGAAATAGGCCTCCGTCGCTCCCATGCGAAGCGCGACCGGGTCGAGCGCCAGGAGCAGCGCCACGGCGAAGGCCGCGCGCGCCCCGAGCCCCGTCAGGCGGCCGATCGCGAACCCAAGCGGCGGCAGCAGCGCCGAGAAGAACGCGTTACACGCGAATATCGCCCAGTCCGGGCTCGACGGCGCGAGGGCCGCGATCGGACCGAAGATCTCGTGGTAACCCGGACCATAGGCCGCGATGTCCGCAGGGTCGTGCACAGCGCCGGCGACGAACCGTGGACCGTGCCCGTTGACGTGCAGCGGGCCCCACGGGCCGAGGCCGAGCCGCAACACGAGGGCCACCGCCGCGACGGCCAACGCCAACCGGAGGTCAGTCCTCGAACGGGACCAGCGATCGCGGAGCGCCAGGCCGAGCAACCCGAGTGCTGCCGGCACGATCCAGACGGCGCCGACGCCGGGTCGTAGCAGCGGCACGCCGACCAGCCGCGCCGTCACATCGATCGCCCCGAGCGCGACACCGAGGCCCACCAGCACAGGTGCGCGAACCAGAGCGAGCAGCGCAAGCAGGATCAGAGTCGCACCGAGCAACACGCCACGCAGCCCGCGCAACACCTCGAGCCACCACGGCAAGACACTGGCATCGGCGCCGACCTCGTCTGGCCGCAGCGGCAGCGCGTCCGGCGCCGGCAACCCGTGGTCGCGGGATCGAATCGTCTCCGCGAGGAGCGCCGTAATGACCTCGCGCTCGGCAGCGGGGGAATGCGGGAGCTCGTAGTCGATCGTGAAGCTCTGCGATTCGTGGACGCTCTTCCACCGGCCGCGTTCGACGACGAGCACCTCGACCGCCGCACCGCCGTCGGGCCGTCGCACCGAGATGACGATGCCGTTGTCCGGGCCTCGGCGGATCTCCTGAACGCGGAAGCCGTCAGGGAGGGGGGCACCGGTACTGTAGGGCGCGAGCAGGCTCTCCCAGCTCGTCGGCTCGCCGACTGAGCTCCCCGGAATGGCGAGGACCACGGCACCGATGGCGAGCGCTAGGGCACCGAGGGCGCGAGCCATCGAACTACTGACGAGCGCGAGCGTTCCCGCGCGATCGTCGCGCGCCTTCGACGGTCCCACCCGCCACGAACGGCGCCCGGTTTCGCGGCTCATCGCCGGCCCATGTGTCTCTGCGGTTGGCTCGGGGTCAAGGCATCACCCGCCATAGGGAACCCGCTGAGGGTCTGGCGCGCTTTTTCGTTGACGCGGCAACCTCGAACAGCGTAGCTTCCCGGGGCCCTCGGCGCCCGTGCCGGATTAGACGCCGCAGCGACTTTGCATCCCCCTGGCTTTACCCCAAATAGGAGGTTCCGCCATGAAGGCTCTCGCCCGACGCGAGACGCTCGCGCTTCTCATCGGCGCGGTGTGTATCGCTTTCCCCCACCGTGCCGCAGCACAGACATTCGCCCTCGAGGCGCAATCGAAATCACTGCCCGCGATCCCGGCGACGGCCGGCACTCTGCTGGCCCCGCTCGGTCGCAAGATCCCGGCATCGCCCCTCCCCGTCGTTGGGTACACGGCAGCGCAACTCGGACTTCTGCCTGGCGACGTGATCGATGCCGTCAGCTTCGCCAACGACGCCGCACCCGGAAGCACCCTCACCTTCTCGGTGAGCCGGTCGTCGCTCGGAGTCGCCGGGCCAAAGACCCCGAACGTCTTCAGCGAGGTCTCCGCCGTACCCGGCGGACAGCAACCCGAGGCTTCCGGCAGTCTCTTCACGGCGCTCGATCCCGCGTGCGCAGTCGGTTCGGGCCTCAACACCCAGATCGTCGACGGGAACGGCGCGGCGGTGGCTGGTCCGGCGCTCACCTGCTACCCGACGCTCGGCTTGGGACTGGCAGAGCTGCA
>JBDSJB010000058.1:0-8688 GCA_039917665.1 Binatia bacterium | reverse complement strand
GGAACGCGTAGGCGTAGATCGCCGACGCGAGGAAATGGGACGTGCGCTGCCAGCGCTCACCGCCGCCTTTGTGGCCACGCTCGGCGTGGTGAAACGAGAGCTCGGCCAGCGCGAAGACCCCGTCCGGTCCTTCGGCACCCTCGACCACCTTTTGGTGGAGGAACGTCAGGACCTCGTCGGGTCGCAGGCGGTACGCATCGACCTGGCCCCAGCGGTGCAGAAGATTGTGGGTGGGCTCGCTCAGCTCGCCAGTGGTGAGCACGCTCCGCGTGAGATCGCGATGGACCTCGCGGAGGTCGGCGCGGTGTACGCGCACCGCACCCGCGCAGCCGCCCGCGAGGACCAGCAACATTACGAGGCCGACGAGGCGTGATCGCGCGTGGTTCATCGTCGTTCGTGCCGTGCATATGCGCTCGCGAATCGTCCGGCAAGGCTGCGGGGGATCGCGCATGCCACGGCCCCGGATCGATCTCCGCGCGAAAAATCGGCTTGTAGAAATCCGCTGTGTGCAACCTCGGCCGCACGCCGTTGCCGACGAGGCATGCACTCGAAGACGGATTCGCTCCGACTTCGTCAACATTCATCGGCGCGATGCGTGCGCCGATCCGCGTCGTCGTCACGCGAGCGTCCGCGCGGCGCGCGGCATGCTCCTTGCGATGCGCTCTCCGAGAGAGCTGCACCAGAGGAGATCGCTATGAAGAAGGATCAGATCGCAGAGCTGCTCTATCAAGCGCTCGAAACGGAGCTCGGCGGAATTCAGGTCTATGAGACGGCGCTCGAATGCGTCCAGAACGACGACCTGAAAGAGGAATGGGAGAAGTACCTGGTGCAGACGAAGCACCACGAAGAGGTGCTGCTCTCGGTGTTGGACGTGTTCGAGCTCGATCCCGAGGTGGACACCCCGGGGCGCCAGGTCGTCCGGCACATCGGCGAGTCGCTCGTGAAAGCGATGGAGATGGCCCTCGAAGCCGGCGATCCCGCTGCGGCCGAGATCGTCGCGTGCGAGTGCGTCGTCGAGGCCGAGACGAAGGACCACGCCAACTGGGAGCTCATCGGCGAGGTCGCCAAGCACCTCAAGGGGCCGCAGGCGAAGGCGCTGAAAGAAGCGTACGCCGAGGTCGAGGACGAGGAAGACGAGCACCTGTACCACACGGGCGGCTGGAGTCGGGAGCTTTGGCTGCAATCGCTCGGGCTGCCGGTGGTCTTGCCGCCACCGGAAGAAAAGAAGCACGTGACGACTGCTATCGCCGCGGCGCGGGCCAAGGCGCAGCGCGAGGAGATGCTCTAGCGTGCGGGCCGCGTGAACGGATCGACGAACCAACTACGCAGCACGCCCGGCGCGATCGTCGTCAACGGATTCACGTTCACCGGCGGATCAGGCAACGTCCCGTTCACCCGGTAGTTGAGGCCGAAGATCCCCTTGCCGTTGCCACCGACGAGCGCCCCGAGGATGGGCACTCGATTCAGGAGCGGCAGCTTCCCGAGGGCGGTGTTGAGCACGTAGATCGGGACGATCGTGCCGCGGAGGTCGCAGGTGTCGGCGCGGCGATCGATCACGCCGTCACCGGTGAGCCCGATGCCGCCGACGGCGCGGAAGCCCATGACCTCGAGCCGCGGCTCGGTCCAGCGGAACGGCACCTTGCCCTCACTGAAGGCGAGACCGCTCTTCCGATTGATGAGCGCGGCGACGCTCGTGAGTGAGCCGAGGCTCAGCACCTTGGCGAGCACAGGCGCTTCGACCACCCGGAAGTCGTGGAGCGCCAGCTCGCCGGTGAGAAACGCCTTCGGCCCGCGCGCATCGGTCGTGGCGTCGAGCGCCAGGCTACCGCCTTCGATCTTGGTGGGAATTCCCAAGGCCGTGAGCAACGGTCCGGCCTGATCCGACGTCACCCGGAAGCGCCGCGCCTCCGAGGGCCCGTCGATCGTCGCCTGCACGGCTCCGTTCCCCGGCAGCGTGCCGGTAAGCGAAAGGGCCGTGACGCTGCCGCCGTTGCCTTGCAGCGAGCCGCGCACGTTCCGGAGCTCGGTGTCGGGCGTGGCCTGCACGCGGCCGAGCTCCAGCGCCACATCGTAGCTCGCGCCGAGGGCGGCGCCGTCGGCCGCGGTCAGGCGCGGGTCGGCGATCAGCGCGGCCAGGTCGAGACGATCGCCGCTGAGCGTCGCCGTGTAGTCGCCGGCGGCGCTCCGGCGGAAGGTGCCCGCGAGATCGTGACCGGCGAGCCGCAGACGCTCGACCGTGAGCGCCGTGACCGCGCTGCCGGTGAGCGCGGCCGTGCCGCGCGCGGTGACGCCGTCGCCGTCGACCTCGAGCGTGATCTGCCGGGCATTAGCCCCGTCCTTCGATGACCCGTCTCGTCCGGAATCCGTCTTCGCCTCGGGTGCGACCGTCACGGCCACCGTCACCGGGCCCTTGATCTCCGGCAGGCCCGTCACGCTGGTCGTGCCGGTCACCGCGATGCCGCGGCCGTCGGTCTTCACCTCCAGCGTGCCGTCCGAGAGACCGATGCCGGCGACCAGTGGCGGCAGGCTCGCCCCCGTCAGCGTCGCGTTCGCCTGCACGCCCACCTCGCGCCCCGTCACGTCGTGCTTGATCGGCAACGTCAGCTCCGCGTGCACGCGGCTCGTGCCGCCGAGATCCTTCGGCGTGATGCCGAGCGGCGTCACGAGCTGAAGCGGCGGCGCATCGATCAGTGCCAGCACGTCGGCCGCCGCGCCGTTTAGGTCGGCCGCGATCTCGGCCCGCGCCGGATCGACGGTGAGATTCATCGCCAGCGTGCCGCGCTCGACCGTGCAGGCGCCGATCTCACCGCGCCGCACGTTCACCTCGAGCCGCTCCGCCGTGAGCCGAGCCGCGCCGCTCGCGGCCCGGATCGGCGCCATCGGCGGAAGGTAGTGGGCCGTCACGCCATCGAAGTCGCAGGCGATGTCATAGGCGTCCGGTTTGGCGGCCGTCGGGCCGCCCCCATTTGCAGCCGCGGGATCCTCGGCCGCGACGGCCGGTGTGGCAGCGGCGCCATCAGCCGGCGCCGCGTGCAGACCGAGCTGCACGCGACACTTCCGCAGCGTCCCCTCGCGCGTGTGCTCCATGAGCCACGTCCGCACCGTCGTCCCGAGATCGGCGGGCCAGAGCCGCGTCAGCGCCGTCATCGTGAGCGCGTCGACCGTGCCGTCGAGCGCCAGCATCGGTGCCGCCCCCAGCGCCGCCGGCCGCGCGTTTCCAAAGATCACCGAGGCCTTGGCGTCGAGCCGCGACGATCCCACCGCCGCCGTCACGCGCGCGAAACGCAGCGTCTCGACCGCCGGCAGGTACACGCCCTTGGCGTCCAGCTCGGCGAGCGCGAACGGTGCCCCGCTGTCCCCCGCCGGCGCGAGCTCCCCCTTGTCGCCTGCCAGCGTGAAGTCGATCTGGCCGAGCGTCCCGTCGGCACCACGCGCGATCGCCGCCGTCGCTTGCACCGGCAGCCGCAGCGTCCCACGCACCGGCGGCACGCCGCTCTCGAGCGAGAGGGCCGCGCTCACCGTCACGTCGATGCCGCCCGCGCGGGGGCGGATCAGGAGGTCGCCGTTGGTCAGCACCAGCGAGCCACCGGCGCGTTGGTCGTCGATTGTGACCTGGGTTCGCGTCAGCTCGATCCTCGGTAAGGCGACGGTCGCCGCTGAGTCCGTCGGCGGCGTGCCAGTCGACGCACCCAGCAGCTCCAGCACGGCGACTCCTGCCCCGCCCTCCCCGTTCCCGAGGCGCCACTCGCCTTCGGGCGTCCGCGTGAGCGCCAGGTCGGCGTCGTCCACGCCGACGCGCGTGATCACGACGCGGCCGTGCAGCAAAGCGCTGAGGCTCGGCCGCACGCTCAGCGCCGGCAACGACATGAGGGCGGTGCCGTCGGGTCGTCGGAGGGTCAGTCCGGTCACGCGGAGCGCGAGGCCGCGCCCCGCACGTGCCAGCTCGGTACGTTCGACCGTCGCCGTCACGTCGGGCGCGAGCGCGGACACTGCTGCCGCAATCTGCGCGTCAAGAAAGTGGAGCGCGATCGGTCCGGTGCCGAGGCGCCACCAGAACGCGCCCGCGAGGAGCACGATCGAGAAGAGCACCACGCACATGAGGCGCACCACGCGAGAGCGGAGGAGCCAGCGGATCACGAGGCGTTACATAGATCGCACCTGGGTGGGGCGCCACGGAGCGACAATCGGTACCGCGTCCGATTGGCCACGCCCGACCGCAAGCGCGGCCACATATCCCGGTCCGACGTCGAGGTCGGTCACGTGCCATGCATCGGCGTCGGTCGGGTCGGGACGGGTCGCGATCAGCACCGACGACGCGCGCTCCCCGACGGCCACGTCGAAGGAATCGAGCGAACGCGTCAGGCCGTCGCCGCGCGCTTTCAGGTACGCCTCCTTCCGGCACCAGCATCGCAGGGTCGCCCCGGCTCGTGCGCCACCGTCGAGCGCGGCGAGAGCTGCGCGCTCCGTGGGCGAGAAGAAGCGGGTCGCGACTTCCCCGAGGTCGCCGCGCCGGTTCGTGGGTTCGACATCGACGCCGACATCGCGGCCGACCGCGACGGCGACCAGTCCCACCGCCCCCGCATGCGTCAGATTGAACCGCAGCATCGGGTGCGCGGGCAGCCACGGCTTGCCGTATTGCCCGTAGGCGAAGCGCAACCCGTTCGGCGCGCGCCCGCACTCGCGACCGAGCACCTCGCGGAGCCGGGCTCTAGCCACGACGAAGCGATCCCGATCATCGGCGCGCCGGTAGCGCGCTGCCCGCGCTCGCTCGTCGTCACTGAGTGTACCGGCGCAGCGCCCCACCTCTCGGTCTGCGACCACGAGCCCAAAACGGTGGATCCGGACGCCCTCTTTCATTCCTTGTTGGGCGACGCCAGCAGCGGCAGGCTGAACACGTCGTCCGAGAAACCGCGATCGAATTGCACCTCGACGACCTCGAACACCGAGCGCGTGCCGGCCGCGGGTGTCTCGACCTCGGTGCGCGACGGTACGGGGACGGCGCCGACGAAACGGACGTCACTGTGCCGGATGCGCTTCAGCGCCGTCGCCTCCGCGCCATAGAGCTCCAGCCGCCGCAGCACGAGGTCCGTCGCGCCGACCCAGAACAGGATTCTTTGGTAGCCCTTGGCTTGTCCGACCTCGAACCCGTACGACTCCACACCGTCGATCCGCTCGGTTCCGCGGAGCGTCGGACGCATCGCGGCGGCCGTCCAGGCGACCGAGTCGTGCAGGAGGTCGAGCTCCGCTGAGGTGAGATCGGTGCCCATCAAACCCTCGTCCTTCATCTGGCCCGCGAATCGTCGAGCGCGCTTCTGGCGCGGGAGATAGAGCCAGCGCTCCGGCGCACCGTTCGCTCGCTCCTGTGACAAGAGCGCCGTCCCCCGCACGTTGTCGGGCGCAAGAAAGACGAGCAGTACCTTGCGGCCGCCGTCGCCGTAGCGCCGCTCGTAGAGCTCGACCATCCGCTCCTGCTCGTGCGCCTGTGCGTCGACGGTCGTGACGCGTAGCACTTGATGCTGATCGCTCCAGCGGTAGCTCGTCGCGTAGAGCTTGCGGCGCGCGTCGAGGATCTCGCGCGGGCCGAAGGCGGCATCGGCGTGAACAGCCGCCAGTCCAGCGACCACGAGCCCGAGCAGGAATCGAAGCGCCATCATTGCGGGATGCACTGCAGGTCTGGCATCGCCGGGAAGCGACTCGCCGTCGCGGGCGCGGCGAGGCCGTCACGGATCCAACGCCGCAGGGGACCGACGAGCGCCGGAGCGTCGTAGGTGGGATGCGCATCGAGAAACGTCTCGGCGCTCCGATAGTACGCGAGCGCCGCTGGCCGGTGTCCTTGCCGCTCGGCGATCATGCCCCGCACGACCTTGGCGTGGGCCCGCACCTCGAACGGGGCCTCGTCGACGTCGGCCCGTGCCAGTAGTGCCTCGGCCTCGGCGAGCTTCCCGGTCGACCAGCGCACGCGCGCGCGCGCCCACGCGAGCCGACGCGGCTCGAGCGCCCGCGCCGACGCCGGCTCGACGGCCAGCCGATCCCAGATCGCACCGGCGTCGCCCGTGCGCCCGATGGCGAAGAGGCGCGACGCCTGCCGCATCGCCGCGACGGTCGCCAGGTCGTGCTGGAACGCCACGCTCCCGAGACGAGGGTCGGCCGGGATCCCTGCGGCATCGGGCTGCTCATCCCCGACCGCGATGGGGATCATTTCCCCGAACGGCGCGAGCGGTTGTTGCGTCGTCGAATGCCACAGCAGCCGGCGCGCGGGATCGACGACGACCGGATTCAGCACGCGCAGATTGGCGACGGTCGCGTCGTTGATGAAGCTGCTATTCGAACGGTCGCGTAGGATCTCCGCCGCGACCGCGGGCGTGATGGTGCCGAGACGAGGGCGCACCGCCGCTTCCATGGCGAGTCGACGCCGGTCGGTGTCGTCGGTGCGGCCGTGATCGCGGTCGCGCATCTCGGGCGTCCGACTGTGATTGCTGTGACCGAACCAGTCATCGGTCGGGCGGAACACCGCGCAGTCCTTGGCCGCGCACTCCGCGAGCGCGATCGCGCCGGTCGCGTCGGCGAGCGTCAGCATCCCGGGACCACCGCGATTGCCGTCCTCGGCAAGCAGCGCGAGCGCATCGTCGACCGTCCGCGCCTTCTGCAGGATCCGTCGGTAGAGGAAACGCGGAAAGCCGAGGCCGATCATGTCGTCCGCGTCGAAGAAGTTGATCGAGACGGCGAGCCCGGCCTCGTTCAAGCCGACGAGCGGTATGATGATGAGCGGCCATGAGACACTGAGGTGCGCGAGGTCGCCGTTGGTCGGGTGGTAGCGCGTGACGAGGGGCCGACGGCGGCCGGTATCGTCAGACCAATCGACATTCCGTCCGATGAGCGCGCGCCCGTCGGCGGTCGCGGAGCGCGTGGCCGCGAATACGGTGGACCCGCCGCCGAAGACCCCGCCGTACAGGTAGCGCATCCCGTCGCTGCTGCTGGCGTCGAGGGCGCGCGCGATTGCCGCCGCCTCTTCGTACATGCCACTGTCCTCGTGCCACCCGCCGAAGGTGGTCCAGAACGGGAGAATCAGCCGGTCGACCACCGCACCGAACGCGCCTCGCGAACGGACGAGTCCGCCCCAGTGATCGCCGAAGAGGTCGGCGAGCGCACGCGCCTCGGCTCCGAGCAGCTCGACCTCCTGCCGGCCCATGTCCCCGTACGAGCCGTACACATCGAGGAGGATGAGGGCTCCGCGATCTTCGCGCCGGCCGCGTCCGGCCTCTTGCGGCGTCGTCGCACCGGCCGTCATTGGCACCAGAAGAAGGGCCGTGATCGCCGCCGTCCACGCCGTGCTCCTTCGAGCCATATCGGAGCCTCCTCCACCGCGTTCGGGCTCATGCCGACCTCGCGGCCGCAAAGGGAATTCGCGTACCGCGCGCGCGCGCGGCAGCGCGTTCGCATACGAGTTCCGCGACCGCAATGTCGAGAATCCCAAGACCGAACGGACTGAATATGGTCGGTCGGTCATAGGAGGCGCGTGCGGGCGCCGTCCCGACCAACAGCGCCGGTAAGTCCGCGCGAATGAACCGACGGTGACCGACCACGCGCTCCGCGAGGTGGACGGAGGTGTCGGCGCGGCACACATGATCGACGTCGTCGACGACATTGTCGGCGGCCAGCACGACCTCGGGCGCCAGATCGCGCAATGACAGGTGCAACACGGTGCGGAGCGTTCCGTCACCGAGCGCGGACAGATGCGGCAGCATGGCGGTCGTCGCGATCGAGACCACCGAGGCGCCCGACGAGAGTGCCGGCCAGTCGTCGACGATGCGGATATCGCGACCCGCAAGATTTGCCATGCAGCGTGCGGCAAAGCGCTCCGCGCGCGCGCGAGAGAGGTCGCACACGACCACCTCCGCAATGCCTGGCCACACATGCAACAGGAACCGCAGAGTTTCGAAATTGATCGCCCCGCACCCGAGCAATCCAACCGTCGTCGGTGTGCCATCGTGAAGCACCTGGGCCGCGAGGGCCGCGCTGGCGGCCGTGCGCTTGGCGCTCACGATCGAGCCCTCCACCACGGCACGCGGGCGCCCGGTCGTGATGCAGCTCATGACGACCAAGCCCGAGGCGCGCGCCAAGCCGGCCGCGAGGTTGTCCGGAAACGACGCGATCCACTTCACGCCGGCGAGCCCGAACGGTGTCCCAAGGTACGCCGGCAAGGCGATCATCCGATCGTGGCCTCCGGGAAACCGCAGAAACGTCGAGTGCGGCACCACGGACCTCCCGCGCCCGTGCGCCTGGTAAGCGCGGCGGACGACGTCGAGAATCGCGGCCTCTTCGCCGTGCAACGACGCGTCGACCTCGTCGGCGCCGAGCATCAGCAGCGTCCCGTCGCTCATGATGCCGCCACCGCGTTCTCGTCGCCGCCGAAGTTCCGCCCTGGGGTGTCTCGTTCCCCATCCACCTCGCGGCGGGGCAGCCCGAAGTCGAGGCCGAAGTGCTCGGCCACCCAGGCATCGGAGTAGATGGTGTCGAGATAACGCTCGCCACGATCGGGAAATACCGCCACGCACGTCGCCCCGGCACCGAGACGCGCGCGCAGCCGTTCCACCGCCATCACCGCCGCCCCGGACGACCCACCTGCGAGGATGCCCTCTCGGGCCACCAAGCGGCGGCATCCGATGATGCACTCGAGGTCCGAGACTC
>JBDSJB010000057.1:0-3815 GCA_039917665.1 Binatia bacterium | reverse complement strand
GGGCTGACAGCGCCGCTGGCTGGACGTGACGCGTGGCCTCTCCCCGAATCGCTTCCCCTTGCGCCTGCGCGCAACAATTCAGAAAAAACACTGCGTCGCGTCCAGTCAACGGCGATGCCGCCGGACGACGCGCGATAATCCAGAAGCGAGGCCGTAAGGATCAATTCGTCATACGGACGATATTGAATGCGACGATCAGGGGATGACGCGTGCGGCGCGTGAACGTCTGGTCATGCGAACGAAAAGACAACGGGGTGATCGAGACGGGAGCAGCGGTGATCGATACGCAGGCATGTGGATCAGCGCGATACAGCTGTGATCGCGAAATCTCACCCGGTCGGGGGAGAAAACGCCGCCGGTGGACGCGTGGCCGCGGCCGCGCCGAACGACGGAGCCGACTAGGGTGGCGACCTGACGGTTTGTCGCATGCGCGGCTTTCGTTCCGCGTTCGTCAAGGACGCGGAGCGCTCGCGACGAGTCCCCAGCCTTCGAACGCAGGCGCCACGTCGCGATCGACGACCCGCTCCTGTCGTGCTGCACCGGTCATCGGGCACACGCTCGGCTGACCGCTACGCTGACGTGAAGCAGTGCCACCACGACACCGGAGCCGACGGCGAAGATCCGGCATGCTCCTAGTCCAATGGTCGGATTTTGGTCTTACGTGAGGCGCGCGTCTTTACGGCCAACGCCGTCGCACATATTGGAGCTTATGGCAGTGCAAGTGACGTGCACCCATTGTGATCAAACCATTCTGCGCCGCGTGGCCGACATCGGACCGACCGAGCGCCGTCGTATGGAGGATCATTTGCTCGGGTGCCCACGCGCTCTAGCAGCCTTGGCGCCTGCGCTCCCTTTGGTCCATGACCGCGACGGGTTGCTGCGGCATTTCAGCATCGAGAATCGCTGAGACAGACGCCATCCGTGCCGGCAGCTCGGGGACACGAGCCGAGCTCGTGTCCCCGCTTGCCGTGTAACGTTCGGCGGTGGTGGCCGAGTTTATGGAATCGCGCTGATGAACTTCCATCCCGATCCGCGCTGACGCCACGTCGCGTGGACCGACCATTGCACGTCGCCGACGCTGATATGCGTCACCATGTCGGTCCCGGCTCCGACGACGTCACCATACGAGGTGACGGTCACCTTGTACGTGCCGTCGTGCGTCTTGACGGCGACGAGCTTGTAGATGCCGCCCACCTCCCGCGCGTCTTTGTTGAGGTACTTGAAGCTCTTGCCACGCGGTTGGATCGCATTCGCGGCGACGGACGCCTCGAAGACGATACCCGCGTCCGTGGAAAGGCTCACGGAAACCGGGTTGGCGCTGAAGTCGATGAGGTTGTCGTTCATCGGCACCAGCACACCGTGGGCCTTGAAGACGTCGAGGCCGCTCGTGATCTTGATCGTGGACGGATCCTTGCAGATCAACCCGGTGCACTGGTTGCTGCAAACATCGCCTTGAACCGGCTTCTGCGGGTGTACTGGATCACATTGGGCGCTGTTGCCGTCGTCACAGGATTCCGGCGCCTGAACGATCCCGTCACCGCAGAACGTGCAATTCGCCTGGCAGCGATTGCCGTTAGGATTGACGTTGATGGGAGGCACGGAGCCCGGCGGGTCGCACGTCTCCCCGGGCTCGACGACGTTGTTACCGCACACCGCAGGCGCCGGCGTGGCTGTCGTGGTGGGACTCGGAGTCGCCGTCACAGTGCTCACTAGCGTTGCCGTCGCTACCGGGAGCGTGACCGTCGGGTTGGGGAGAGTGATCGTTGGAATCGGAAGCGTGATGGTCGCCGTCGGGTTCACAGCGGTTGGCGTCGCCGTCGCACCGGCAGCCGTCGAAGTCCCGACGGGAGTTGCGGTCGCGGCCGGAGGAGTTGCGGTCGCGGCCGGAGTCCCCGTATCGACCGGCGTAGCCGTCCCCGCTGGCGTCGCGGTCTCGACCGGCGTTCCCGTTTCGACCGGCGTCGTCGTTTCTACGGGCGTCGCGGTCTCGACCGGCGTTGCCGTCTCGACCGGCGTCGAGGTCTCGACCGGCGTCGAGGATTCCACTGGCGTCGCGGTCTCGACCGGCGTTGGCGTCTCGACCGGCGTCGCAGTCTCCACCGGTGTTGCGGTTTCGACCGGCGTCGCCGTCTCGACCGGCGTCGCGGTTTCGACTGGGATCGGCGCGCACGCGGCGCCCGGCGTGTGAATGCAGATGCTCACCGCGGCGACACTGCTGCCCTCGACGGCCGTCACGGTGAACCGCCACGCGCCCTCTTGCTGAAGGCACATACCGGCGCCGAACGGATTCGTGCACGGCCCCGTCGTACAGTCGCCGTCCACATTGCATTCGTCGAGAAACCCGAACAGCGGGTTCTGCGATGCCTGATACAGATCGTTGTACAACGCGGTGCCGTTGGTGCCGGCGTTCCGATCGTCGATGGCGCCACGCACGGCGAGGAGATCCACCGGCGAGGTCGGTACGGTGTTGCCGACGTCGGTCACGATGGTGAGGGTGAGCGAGTCCAGATCGTTGATGTTGCCGCCGTAGGCGACCGACGGCTGAAAATTCCACCAGGCACGATTGGCATTCGGTTGGTTCGTATCGGGCCCGAGCTGCACGGTGTAATCACCGCCGCCGTTGTCGGCGACCTGTCCGGCTGTACGCTCTTCGGCTCGGAACGCGAGCTCGAGGGCTCCGCCGGTGAACAGGGCATCGGTCGTCACGGTGAAGCTCCCGTTGCACTGGCCGCTCCCCACGTCCCACCCGAGATGGTCGGCTTGCGGAGGACCGGTCGGGCCGGGCGACGTGCCGAGCACGCCGCCACCCGCGACCGGTACGATGTTGCACGGCGCGGAGGCGTGAGCGGCACTGGCGCTCATCGCGACAATGAGCAGCGCGGTAGCCACGCTGGAGCACACGGCTCCTACGCGGACGACGAGTCGTGAACGATGGGCGACGGGGTTGGGGGATGAGGGTGGCTTGATCGTAGATGCGCGCGCGTATGACTGCATCGTCGTTCCTCCCGAACGGTTTGGAGTTTGGGCCGGACTACTGTCAGCGGTGACGTGACGAGACCGCTGTGCCTGCACGCGATAGCCCCGCAACGCGTTCGTGCTGCGGGGGCATCTGACCCGGGAAGGTAGGTCTCGGCAGGTGTCGGCCGTCTGCGGCTGCAGACGCGCGAATATTCCACCTCACCGCCTGTAAGGATCAATTCACCGAACGGTTGAGAATCGCTGAGACGTTCGAGTGATGCGCTTCGAGGATCGCATCGCCGGAGACCACGAATCCGCTGCGTGATCCGATGCCGTAGCAGCGGGAATCCGGCTCGTCGGGTCATTGCCCGATGTCCACCCGCACAGGCGTCGGAACAGCCGCGCAGAGCGATGCGGACCCTGCCGACCGACGGCTGCCCATCGTAAGCAGCGAGAGCGCCGACTCAGCTCTTCGTCGGTCGGCAACTGGAAGACCGCCAGGCTCGCGCTGACGCGGGCGGCAGCGGGCCGTCGAACGGCGTGGGAGCCGGCAGCGGCGCGGCCCGAACGCGAGGACGAAGAGTCCGATCGCCACCAGACGGACTGCCCCCGCCGCGTCAAGCGCGTGCGCGCCGCGCCGCCGTGGCGGCAACCCATTGGCAGTGGCGCGCCGACGCGGCGCAACGCGGCCCCCGCCTCTACTGCTCCTTGGAACTCACGCCGCGTGCAGTCGGAGTGCCCACACCGCTGCGATACGCCGCGAGCGCGGCCGCGTTCTTGGCATTCGCCTCGACCCGCGCGGCGGCCGCGGATTCCACGTCGGCACCCTGCCCTATGAGCTCGTCCACGGCGCGCAG
>JBDSJB010000056.1:0-26174 GCA_039917665.1 Binatia bacterium | reverse complement strand
TCTGATTCCGGGCGATCACCACCGTGAAGAGCGATCGCGGAGAGGTCTTGAACTGCTTCTCGATGGCTACCGACGCGCCGTTGAACATGTCGACGAGACGAAGCGTCGTTCGCCACCCGAGCTTCCGAGTGACTGGATCAGCCAACTCCACGAGTGATCCGATCACCGGACGCTCGCTGCGGAAGTGGTTGATGACGACGAGCGTTCCGTTGGGGCGGAGGACTCGGCGCGCTTCGTCGAGAAGGCGCGTTGCATCCGGAACGACGCTCACGACGTGGAAGGCCATGACGTAGTCGAAGCTGTCGTCTGGAAAGCTCAAGTTGAGAGCGTCCATCTGACGCAAGGAGATGTGCCGCCAACCCTGCTCGCGGATCTTGTCGGCCGCTTGATCGAGCATGTCTTGAGCCAGATCGATGCCGACCACGTCGCAGTGCGGAGGGTACGCGCTCAGCGAAAGACCCGTTCCGACACCGACCTCGAGAACACGGGCTCCCGGCTGGATATTGAGCGAGCTTATGACCTGCGCGATCCGCGGGAAAAAGATTCGCTGAAAGATCTTGTCGTAGAGGTGAGAAAACTCCGCGTAGATCTTGCTGCGGTGCGGATCAGAAGACGCGTTTTGCGCCTCAGTGCGCCGACCCACCATGCGACCCCCTTCGCAACTACAGAGCCCGAAGGGAGAAATTCCCTTGGACCCCGTTCCTCGGTGCTGGATGATTGTCCGCCACTATCGTCAGGCGGCCGTGGTGCCTCTCAGCTGCCGCTTGAAAGAGGCGATGTCTCGCTTGCGGAACCGCCACTGCCGACCTTGCTTGAACGCGGGCAGCAGATGCTTGCGAGCCAGCTCGTTGACGGTATCCGGGCTGACGTCGAGTATCTGCGCCACCTCTTTGCTGTTCAGGTAGATGTCGTCCCGGTCGAGCATCGAGTGTGTGCGCTCCGATGAGTAGAATGGGCGCTGCATACCACGGGGTCAAAAATGACGTCAAGCTGATCCGCAGCGACCCCGATCGGGACGGTGAGAAGAAATCCATGTCTTTTTAGCTAGTTAAGGCTGGCTATCTCAGATGCTGATGTGGTCGAGCCGCCGGCGGCTGAGGCGAAAATCGTAGACCAGCCGGGTGCAGATGACGGCGGTGAACACGGAAGTGACAAGGCCGATGCAGAGTGTCACCGCAAAGCCTTTGACCGGGCCAGATCCGAACTGGAAGAGGATCAACCCCGAGATGAAGGTCGTGATGTTCGAGTCGAGAATGGCGGGGAGCGCGCGCTCATAGCCGGCTTCGATGGCTGCCCGCACCGTCTTGCCGAGACGGAGCTCTTCTCGAATGCGTTCGTTGATGAGGACGTTGGCGTCGACGGCCATGCCGAGCGTCAAGACGAGGCCGGCGATACCCGGGAGGGTTACGGTCGCTTCGAACGCCGCGAGCGCGGCGAGAATGAACACGACGTTCAGTATGAGCGCCATGTCGGCGAGGAGGCCGGCGCCGCGGTAGTAGACGAGCATGAAGATGACGACGAGCGCTCCGCCCACGGCAAAGGACACCATGCCCTGCTGAATCGAGTCGCGGCCGAGCGTCGGACCGACCGTACGTTCCTCGGCGAGCGTTACGGGGGCCGGCAGTGCTCCCGCCCGCAACACGATGGCGAGATCACGCGCCTCGCGCAGATCGAAGTTGCCCGTGATGGAGGCGCGTCCGCCTCCGATACGCTCGCGAATTACGGGAGCTGATTTCACCTTTCCGTCGAGAACGATCGCCAACTGACGGTTCACGTTGGCGGCGGTGATCTCCTCGAAAAGCTTGGCGCCGCGACTGTTGAGGATGAGCTCGACGTACGGTCCTTCCATTTGAGTCGACGGCCGCACCCGGGCGTCGGCAATGACTTCTCCGGTCATCAGCGTCTTACGTTCGATGGTGTAGGTCGTTTTGTTGTTCACCTGATTGGTGACGGGGTCGCGTTCCTCCCCGGGAAGCACTTCCGTACCCGGTGATGGCTTGCTCGGATCTGCGCCCGCAGCGACGAGCTTGAACTCGAGGACGGCCGTCTTGCCGATCAGGTCCTTGGCGCGCTGAGGATCCTGGATGCCAGGCAGCTGCACGAGGATCCCATCGTTGCCGCTCTTTTGGATGACGGGCTCACGCACCCCGAACTGGTCGATGCGGTTCCGGATCGTTTCGATCGATTGATCGACCGCGAATTCTCGGATGCGGCGTTCTTCTCGGTCTTCGAATCCGAGGACGGTATCCCCCGGCTGGGCTGCCGGATCGGACGATGCAATCAGGCTCGGAAAATTGTTCTTGAGCAGGTCGGAGAACGCCGAGCTCTTACTGGCGTCTCGGAGCTGTAGATGAATCCGCTTGCCGACGCGATCGAGCTTGCTCGTGGCGATCTGCTTGCTGGTCAGCTCGCGCTTCAAGTCCTCCATGGCGCCGTTGACCGCGGTTTCGACGGCCTTGTCACCTTCCACTTGAAGAATCAGGTGAATGCCGCCCTGCAAGTCGAGACCGAGACGCAGGGGCTCGCGCGGGAGCGCACTCGGCCACCATTCGGGTACCGTCGCGACGACGGGCAAGAGGTAGACGCTGCTGGCGAGCAGCAACGCGATAACGAGAGCGAATCGGTAGCCGAGTTTCATGCCTTCTCCTTTTCTTTGTCACGATCCTCGGCTCGCGAGGTCCGCGCGACGCTGGCGATCTGGTCGCGGTCGATTCGGATTCGGACGTTCGGGGCAATCTCGATCGTCACGATCTTGTCGGCAATGGTCTGAATGCGGCCGTGGATGCCGCCGCTGGTCACGACATCATCGCCGCGCTTCAAGTTCTGGACGAGCGTCTCATGCTCGCGGGCGCGCTGCTGCTGCGGCCGGATCATGAGGAAGTACAAAATCACGAACATCAGGGCGATAGGCAGGAGGTTCACTAACGGGCTTGGTACTCCCGCGACGGCTCCCGCGCCCTGCGCCCACGCTACGCCGGACATGCCGGGTCTTCCCTGATCATCGATGTCTCCTGGAGCATGGCTTCTGCGAAGCTCGCGAACGTGTTTGCGACGATCGCTGCCCGCATCCGCGCCATGAGCGTTTCATAGTAGGTGACGTTGTGCAGCGTGTTGAGCGTGACGGCAAGGGGCTCGCGCGCCATCACCATGTGACGGAGATAGGCCCGGGTGAATCGCGTGCACGTATAGCATTCGCATTGTTCGTCGAGGGGGCGTACGTCGGCGACGTAGCGCGCATTGCGGATGATGACTGGACCCTGGCTGGTGAAGAGCGTTCCGTTCCGCGCGAGCCGCGTCGGGAGCACGCAGTCGAAGAGGTCGATACCAGCTCCGACGAGGCGAATGAGATCGGTGGGGGTACCGGCACCCATGAAGTATCGCGGATGGTCGGACGGCAGGTGCGGTGTCGTGGCGGCCGCGACGCTCCAGGTTTCGGGCCTTGGCTCTCCGACCGATAATCCACCGAGCGCGTAGCCATCGAATCCCAGCTCGACCATCGTGCGGGCACTCTCGATCCGGAGATCGAGGTGGGTGCCTCCCTGGACGATGCCGAAGACCGCCTGATCGCTGCGGGTACGAGCGGCAACCGCGCGTTTTGCCCACCTGGCGGTGCGCTCAGCCGCAGCGGTGATCGTGGTGCGATCGGCGTCCCCGGGCGGGCATTCGTCGAGGATCATGGCGACGTCGCTCCCGAGTCGCTCCTGCGCACGAATCGCCTCTTCGGGGTTGAGGGCGTGCGGGCTGCCATCGATGTGGGAACGGAACGTGACCCCCTCGTCCGTCACTCGCGCGAGCGCGGCGAGCGAGAAGATCTGATAGCCGCCGCTGTCGGTGAGGATAGGACCGTCCCAGCCCATGAACCGATGCAGGCCGCCCGCGGCTTCGATCACGTCGCACCCGGGACGGAGCCAGAGGTGATACGCGTTTGACAGAATCATCTCCGCGCCCGTAGCCCGGATTTCGATCGGCGTCAGACCCTTCACGCTCCCGTGCGTTGCGACGGGCATGAAGGCCGGCGTCTCAACCGTCCCGTGGGCGAGCGTCAGGCGACCCAGGCGCGCCGCGGATCCGGCGTCGCGCTGGAGGAGATCGTAGATACTCACACGATCAACATGGCGTCGCCGTAGCTATAGAAACGATAGCTGGACGCCGTCGCCGCGCGGTACGCGGCGAGAATGGTTTCGGTCCCCGCAAACGCCGCGACCAGGGCGAGTAGGCTCGATCGCGGCAGGTGGAAGTTGGTGAACAAGGCATCGACGGCGCGGAATTGGTGGCCGGGAGCGATGACGAGGCTCGTACGACCTGCCCCAGGCGGAATGTGCCCACTGCTCGTCGCGACACTTTCGAGAGCGCGGGCGGTGGTCGTGCCGACGGCGACGACGCGTCCGCCGCGGGCACGGGCGTTTGCGATGGCGCCGGCGGTTTCGGCCGAGATGGCGTAGCGCTCTGGTGGCACGCTGTGATCGTCGAGCGACTCCGTCCGCACCGGAAGGAACGTCGCGGGCCCGACCATCAGGGTGAGGGAGACGCACGAGATTCCGCGCGCGTCGAGGCGTGCGATCAGCTCGGGCGTGAAGTGTAGGCCGGCCGTGGGTGCGGCGATCGCTCCCGGCGTCCGGGCGAACATCGTCTGGTAACGTTCGAGGTCGACGGGCGACGGCCCGTCGGGACGGCGGATGTACGGCGGTAGCGGCACTTCCCCCACCGCACGGAGGGTCGCCGAAAGGTCGCCGTCGCAGGAGAGGCGAATGGCGCGATAGGCATCGCCGAGTCGCTCACCCCAGGTTCCCCGTAGGCCCGCACCGAACGTGATCTCCTCGCCGACGGGGATGCGGCCTGCGCCGCGGGCGATGCAGTGCCAGGTGCCGTCGTCGTCCAGCGCTTCAACCAGCAGTACCTCGATCGCGCCGCCGGTCGGGCGATGGCCGTGCAAACGCGCGGCGAACACCTCGGCGTCATTGGCAACCAGCACGTCGCCCGGGCGCAGCCATTCGTCGAGGTGCTGCACCACGTCGTGGGTCCATCGTCCCGCATCGCGCTCCACGACCAACAGTCGACTCGCGTCGCGAGTCGGCAGAGGCTGTTGGGCGATCAATGAGGGATCGAGGGAATAATCGAGGACGCCGAGATCCATGGGCGAGCTGACCCGTGTAACCCGGAAGGCTTCGAGCAGTCAAATAGCAGTCTCGACTGCGGAATTCGGACGCTCAGAGCAGTCCGAGCGCCTTCATGACCTGCTGAATGTCCTGCCACACGAGGCGCTTGTCCGAAGGATTGCGCAGCAGATAGGCCGGGTGGAACGTCGGCATCAGCGGAATGCCCTGATAGCTCGCCCATGCGCCACGGAGGCGCGTGATCGGCGTCCGGGTTTTCAGGAGGCACTGCGCCGCGAACTTTCCCAAGGTGACGATGACCTTGGGCCTGATGAGGACGAGCTGCTGTTTCAGGAAGGGCTCGCACGCCGCGATCTCGTCAGGCTCCGGATCCCGATTTTGCGGCGGGCGACATTTGATGATGTTCGCGATGTAGACGTCCTGCCGGCGGATCTTCATGCCTTTGACGATGATCTCGGTCAGCAATTGACCGGCGCGGCCGACGAACGGCTCCCCGCGCAGATCTTCATCGCCCCCGGGTGCCTCGCCGACGAAGACGAGGTCGGCGTTGGGATTGCCCACGCCGAAGACGATCTGCGTGCGATGCGGAGCGAGTTTGCAGCGCTGGCAGTCGCCGATGACCGCGCGCAAGTCCGGCAGGGTCTCCGTCGCGCGAACTCCAGGATGAGTCAGGAAGTCGTCATCCATCGCGACGGGGGCGGACACCGCAGGAGGATCAGGCACGGTTGGTGGCGCCAACGGTTGGACGGCGGGGGCGTCTGGATCTCGTGCGAGCGCGGGATCGGTCGAGGTGGCGACGATCGGCGCCCGCTGGCCCGTCTCGACGCCGGTCTCACGCCACCATTCGAGCTCGGCGCGAGTAGCACGCACGAGCTCGAGGAGCTCATGCCGTTCGTCAGCCACGGGGCTCAGCGTGGCGAGGTTCCAGGTTGTCGGTGCCGTGGTCGGGGAGTACTCTCTCGTTCAGCATGTTCGCGGTCGTTGGCCTCTGCGCTGTGATGTTGTGCTTGCTCTTCCCCGGCGAAGCTCACGCGTGGGGGCCCGTCACCCACCTCATCCACGGGGCCACGGTCTTGGCGGGCATTAACACCCTGCCCTCAGCGCTGCAAGAAATTCTCCGCGCATTCCCCGACGCGTATCTTTACGGCTGTGTCGGAGCCGACATCATCCAGGCCAAAAAGTTCACGCGCGATCTTCGCTACCATTGTCATTCGTGGAACGTCGGATGGCAGGTGCTCGATGGTGCGCGGTCCGACTCCGAACGCGCCTTCGCGTATGGGTATCTGACGCACCTCGCCGCGGACACGTACTCGCACAACTACTTCGTACCGTTGCAGCTGATCATCAGCTTCCGAGCACGCGCGCTGAAGCACGTGTACTGGGAAGCGCGCTTCGACGCGATGCAGGCGGAAGGCGATTGGCATCGTCTACGCGACGTGGTGAGCCGACTCTATCCCGACTGCGACGAGCTGATGGAGCGTGTGGTCGAGCGCACGTTGTTCTCTTTCAAGACCAACAAGCGAATCTTCAATTCCGTGATGGCGTTGCACCGGGTCGAGCAATGGCGACGCGTGATGCAACGCTTGGGTACCCGTTCGCGATACGCGCTGACGGTCGAGGAAGTGGCGCGGTACGACCACATCTGCAGCCAGGCAGCGCTCGACATGCTGACCCACGGCGATCAGGCGAAATGCGTGCGCCTGGACCCTACGGGGCGCGAGCATCTGGAGCGGGCGGAACAGATTCGCAAGCGCCTCCAGTTGCTGAATCGCAAGCGCCAGCTGACGCCCACGCTCCAGGAATCGATCCTCGCGAAGGTCGTTCCCGAGCTGAAGGCGCACGTCTGCTGCTGAGTCGCCGAGCGCGAAAAGCAGCTACGAGCGACGCCGTGGTACCTGACGCGCCGAAACGGTGGTCGGGCGCCGCACGCTGCGAAGATTGACGACGCGGTCGAAGATCGCCGTCGCGACGTCGTCCTTGCTCATCTTGTCGAGTCGCTCGACGCGCCCGGTTCGTTCGATGAGCGTCACGATGTTGGTGTCGACGTCGAATCCGGCGCCTTCCGACGTCACGTCGTTGGCGACCATGAGATGGACGCCCTTCGCCTGCAGCTTCCGGCGTGCGTTCGCGACGAGATCGCGCGTCTCCGCCGCGAAGCCGACTAGGATCTTCGGGCCGCGGAGCGTTCCGAGCTTCGCCAGGATGTCGGTGTTCGGCACGAGACGGAGTTGCAGGTCGGCACGGCCGCGCTTGATCTTGTGCCTGGCTGCCTCGCTGGGTCGGAAGTCTCCGACGGCCGCGGCCATGACGACGACATCGGCGGTTGCCGCGTGTCGCATGACGGCCGATTCCATCTCGCGCGCACTCACGACGGGCACGACCTCGATCCCGCGCGGCGCCGTCATCGCCGTTGGACCGCTCACCAGCGTCACGCAGGCGCCGCGTCGGCGCGCGATGCGCGCCAAGGCATAGCCCATCTTCCCGGAAGAGCGGTTGGCCAAATGGCGGATCGGATCCAGTGCTTCCCACGTCGGGCCGGCACTCACCACGACGCGGACGCCTTGCAGATCCTTGGCGGTGATGAGTCCTTCGACTTCCTCTGTGATGACTTCGGGGTCCGGCAAGCGCCCTGCGCCCGTGTACCCGCACGCGAGAAAACCAGAATCCGGCTCGAGAACGATGCGCCCTGCGTCGCGCAATGCCGCGAGGTTTGCGCGGACCGTGGGATGCTCCCACATGTGGACGTTCATCGCGGGACAGATGAGGACGGGAGCGCGTGTGGCGAGTGCGACCGTCGTCAGGAGATCGTCCGCCAGACCCATTGCGAGCTTTGCGATGACATTCGCCGTCGCCGGTGCGACCACCAAGGCATCCGCCGTGTCGGCCAGCTGAATGTGGCCGATCTGTGATTCTTCCGTGAGGTCGAACAACGCGCGCGAAACCGGTTGGCCCGAAACCGTCTGAAGGGTGAGCGGGGTCACAAACTCCTCGGCGGCGCGCGTGAGGATCGTTCGAACCGTGGCACCGGCTCGCGTCAGCACTCGCACGAGGTCAGGCGTCTTATAAGCGGCAATGCCGCCTGTGATGCCGAGTACGATGGTCTTTCCGGACAGAGTCATCGGGGCCTCCGGCCATCAGGGGGTGGGCTCTTCCGCCGCCCGCACATCGTCGAAGCTTATGTTCTCGCGCAGCAAAAACACAACCCCCAAGACGATCTGGGTGAGCCACTGTGAGGCCCACACGACGAAGGAATACGGGACGGCTTCGGCGCGACTGATGCCGAATAATCCAAGCGCGAGGATGGCGCCGGCCTGGAAGGTACCAATGAAGCCGGGGGCCGACGGGGCCGAAACCGCTCCGGCAACGATGGTCACGAGCGCGAGTGCTCCGCTCAGTGTGGGGACGTCGAGATCGCAGGCGTAGAAACCGACCCCGAACACCGAGGCGATGACCAGCCACAGGTAGATCGAGTACGCGAGAATGCGAAGCAGCACCCTGGCATCCCCAATCCCCTGGAGGCCGTCGATGAAGCTCTGAAGCGCGGCCTCGGCGCGCTCGCGCACGCCCCCCGGCAAGAGGCCCAGTGCCCAGCGGACGAGTCGCATCGCCAGCGGATGCTGTCGTTGGAGTGCGACGATGATCGTGATGGCGAACACCGCGAGACCGACGAACACGACCCCGCTCTGCCGGATCGTGTCCGAGACGGGCACGAGGCACATCACGAGGCCAAGGAAGAGCAGGATCGTGAGCATGTCGAACAGGCGTTCGAGCACGACCGAAGCGAGAACACTGCTGACCGGTTTCGCGGTGCGTCGGGCGAGGAGCACGGGTCGCACGACTTCACCGACGCGGAGGGGCAGAATCATGTTGCAGAGGAAGCCGATCGAGGTCGCAGACATGAGCGGGGGTAGAGGGATGTCGCCGACCGGACGCAGCAACAGGCGCCAGCGCTGGCAGCGCACGACGATGCTGTAGACGCTGATCAGCGCGATAGGAATCACGTAGACGTAACGCACCTTGGCGAAGGCCGCGGCGACGTTCGCCCATTCCGATCGAGGGGGCATCGCCAGGTACAAGGCGATCACGGAGATGACGAGACCGATGATGGTGCGTGTCGTTCGATTCATGCCGACGGCTTCCCCTCCCGTTTCGGATCCTCACGTGCCTTCCACAGGCACCACGCACCGGCCGCGATCAGGCCGGAGCCCGGCCACGTCCAGTCGGCGTCGAGAATCAGACCCACCCCGAGCAAGCTCAAGAACACACCGGCGATACCAAACGTGGATCCGCGCTCCACGGAGAATGGTCAGCCGAGACTGCGGAGCGCATGGCGCGCCCGTTGGAGAGCCGTGACGTGCCCGAGCACCGCCAGTACACAAATGCCTGTCGCCATGAGTCCTTGATGTTCGCTCCCACCACACCACAGATTGGCCGCCACGGCGCTCGCCATGGATGTACCCCCCAGTATGACGTAGCGCTCAGGGCGCTGCAGTAGGCCTTCGTGGCAATCGACGCCCAAGCTTTCGGCGCGCGCTCGTGCATAGCTGACGAGAAATGCTCCCGCCCAGGCGGCGAGCACGCCCCAAAGGATCCAGACGTCGCGATAGAAGATCGCCAAGCCACCAAAGACCATGCTCTCGCCGTAGCGGTCGACGAGCGAGTCCAAAAAGGCGCCGCGAGAACCGGCCCGCCCCTGGCGTCGCGCCGTTTCTCCGTCCAAAACATCGAGCGTCCCAGCGGCCATCAGGATCCACCCGGCGGTAAACATCCACCCGTACGCGTACGCGAGGCCGCACAGGGCACTTGCCGGAAGCTGGGCCAGGGAAACCCGGTTCGGCTCGATGCCGCTGGCAACGAGCACGTCGACGAGGGGGCTGATGCGCGATCGAAACCATGACCGAAGGTGCGCGCCCAGGAGACCTGATTCTCCGACGGTCGAGCTCGATGATCGGTCGCCAACGACCGGACTCAGCTCTCGAATCAGCAGGGCCACGATGAAGCACGAAGCGCCAGCCGCGAGCCAGGGATGGCACATGACCCGGCGGCGACCGCTTAGTGGTCGATCTCTCCGCTGATGAACTTCTCGACGAGGTCGCGGCCGAGGTCGTCGGTGATCTGCGTCGGCGGGTGCTTCATCAGATAGGCCGACACGCTTCGCAGGGGACCGCCAATGCGACGATCTCGCGCAAGCCGGCAACAGCGGATGGCGTCGATCGCCACGCCCGCCGAATTCGGGCTGTCCTGGACCGACAGGCGCAGCTCGAGCTCCATCGGGACGTTGCCGAAAGCCCTGCCCTCGAGCCGGAGAAAGCAGATCTTGTTATCTCCCTGCCACGGGACGTAGTCGCTCGGACCGATGTGCACGTCGCGGGCTGGGAGCCGTTGCGGCAATACGGCTTGCACGGCCTCGGTCTTGGACACCTTCTTCGAGCCGAGCCGAGTCCGATTCAGCATGTTGAGGAAATCGGTGTTGCCACCCGTGTTGAGCTGGTAGGTGCGATCGAGCTTGATTCCGCGATCGGCGAACAGCTTTGCGAGCGTGCGATGTACGATCGTCGCGCCGACTTGCGATTTGATGTCGTCGCCCACCGCAGGGATGCCGCGGCTCGTGAAGCGTTCACCCCACGCCGGATCCGAGATCAAGAACACGGGCATGCAGTTGACGAGGCTGGCACCGGTTTCGAGGCAGGCGTTGGCGTAGAATTCCGCCGCCTTCTGGCTGCCGACGGGTAAGTAGCTGATGAGCACCTCGGTGCCCGTCGCCTTCATGATTTCTGCGACGTCGACCGCGGGACGATCGGAGGGAAGAAACGTCTCGTCTTCCGGATAATCCGCCATGTGCTCCGAAACGCCGTCGAGCACCGGTCCCATTTCGACGGTGACGTTGTAGTCCGGCAAGTCGCGCCAGATCTCGATGGCTTTGTTCGGCTTTGCGAAGATGGCTCGGTGGAGCGGTTGGCCGACCTTGCGCTGGTCGATGTCGAACGCACAGGCGATCTCGATGTCGTGGGGCAGATAGCCCGCGAGATCATAGTGCATGAGGCCTGGTTGCTCGGTGTCGCCCGGCTCGATGTTGCCGTGCCGGTAGTACTCGACGCCCTGAACGAGACTGCTCGCACAGTTTCCAACGCCGACGATGCCGACACGGATTTTCGCCATAGCCGCTTCCTCTACCCCTCGGTCAAGTGGTGCAACCTAATGAAAAAACGAGCAAAATCGCGGTCGTTATAACCAAGGGGGTCCGCCTTGTAAAGCGATGTCGGCGCTTTCTCTACACGTCGTACGTAGTGATCCGCGGTCGTCGCGCTACTTCTTTCGAAAACGCGAGGGACATCCCGGTTCGAACGACTTGTCCGGATGGACGACCCGCGCTTTGGCGATCAGCTGGTCTTCGCTTTCCGGGTCGTCGGGGTTCGGCACACAGCAGTCGACTGGGCAGACGGCAGCGCATTGCTCTTGATCAAAGAAGCCAACACACTCGGTGCACTTCTCCGGGACGATATAATAGATGTCCGCGGCGATCGCGGCGTGCTTTTCGCCGTTGTTCTCCCACTGAGCGCCGCCTTCGTAGATGGCGGTATTGGGACACTCCGGCTCGCACGCTCCGCAGTTGATGCATTCTTCGGTGATCATCGTGGACATCGAATTTCCTCCGAGTGGGCGACTGATTAGCGACCGCCACGGCTAACATGTCGGCCGCGAACGGTAAAGTCGAAAAGTCGGTGTGTGACCCCGCGGTGTCGAGGTTTATTGATGTTCCAAGCCAGCGACCACGAGCTCGGCGATGGCGGCGAAGGTCTGTGAGATCGGATGGTCGGGCGCTGACGCCACCAGGGGCGCGCCGAGATCCATGCTCGCACGGAGATCGCCGACGAGCGGGATCTTGCCGAGCAACTGGACGTTCAAGGCGGCCGATTCGCGTTGCCCGCCGTCGGTGCCGAAGATCGCTTCCTCTGTCCCGCACTTCGGGCAGACGTATCCGCTCATGTTCTCGACGATGCCGATGACGGGTGTCTGAACCGTATCGAACATCGTGATGCCGCGCCGCACGTCTTGCAGTGCGACGTCCTGCGGCGTCGTGACGATCACTCCCCCCGCGACGGCGACTTCTTGCAGCAGCGTGAGCTGAGCGTCGCCGGTTCCAGGCGGTAGATCGACGACGAGAATGTCCAGCTCGCCCCACACGACGTCCTTCAGGAACTGTCGGACGATGCTCATGACCATCGGGCCGCGCCAAATCACCGGCGACCGATCGTCCAAGAAGAACCCCATCGAGACGAGTGCGATCCCGTAGCGCTCGATCGGCACGATCTTCTTTTCCTCGACCATGCGTGGGCGCGCCTCGGGCACGCCCGCCATCAAGGGGACGCTTGGGCCGTGGATGTCGGCGTCCAGGAGTCCGATGCGAAGGCCGCGGGCGCGGAGCGCCAAGGCCAAATTGACGGCAACGGTCGACTTGCCGACGCCGCCCTTTCCACTTGCCACCGCGAGGATGTGTCGGACACCCGGCAGCGGCGCCGCTCGCGAAGAGCCTCCGACTCGCGCTTGCTCGCCCGCGCGGCGAATCTCTACCTTGGCCACACCCGGAAGAGAGCGCACCGCTCCCTCGATCTCCGCATCGAGCGTCGCAATCACGTCACGCTTGTCGGTAGGCAGCGCCAACACGATCGCAACCTGCCCGGCCTGCACCGTGACCTCACGCACCAGTCCCAACGTGACGATGTCACGGGCAAAGCCCGGATATCGCACGCGGGCGAGAACAGCTCGAACATCGTCGGCGTTGGTCACAGGAATGGGACAGCAGAACTAGTCGCGCCACGGGGTCTTTGCAACGTCGTGCCCCTCGCGCTCGCGGCTTTTCGCGATCACACTGACGATGGTCGTCAGGAGGCTCATCACGTTGACAACGCGAGAACTTTGCCATTAGTTGGCCGCCGCACCGCGCCGGCGCCGCGGTCAGGAAGGAAGCACGAGTGAGTCAGTCCAACGATGCCCCCGAGCGCCGCACGCCGTATGGTTCTGCCAGCGCGCTCGCTCTCGAGCTGATCGCCGGCGACCTCTCCAAAGTCGAAGCGAAGATGGGGCAGCTGCTCCTCTCGCGTGAGCCGTTGTTGTCCGAGGTGGCGCTGCATCTGATTCAGGGCGGCGGCAAGCGTGTCCGCCCCGCCGTCGCCCTCTTGGTCTTCAAGGCCTGCGGTGGTCACGACGTGACCGACATGATCGACGTCGCGATCGCCCTCGAGCTCATTCACTCGGCGACGCTCCTCCACGACGACATCATCGACGGCGGCGAAACCCGCCGCGGTCGGCCGTCGGCTTTTCAGCGTTACGGACTCGCCAACACTCTCGTGACCGGCGATTTCCTCTTCAGCCGAGCGTTCGAGCTGTGTGGTCGGTTCGAGGAGCAAATCGTTCGCTGGGCCGCCGAGGCCTGCGTGAGCCTGACCGAGGGTGAGGTCATGCAGGGCCGCTTCCGTCGGAACCCTGCGGCGACCATCGACGACTATCTAGAAATCATCGCCCGGAAGACGGCGTCCCTCTTCGCGCAGGGGGCGCGGGTGGCCGCCCATCTCGCGGGCGTCGATGCGCAGGGAACGGAAGCCATGGGTCTGTGCGGGCTCAACATCGGCATGGCCTTTCAGATCATCGACGACATCCTCGACGTCGAGGGCGACGCGCGCACCGGCAAGCCGGTCGGCATCGATCTGCGTGATGGGAACCCGTCCCTCCCGCTCGTGCTGGCGATCGCCCAGGACGTCGAGGTGCGGCGCGTCTTTCTCGCCACCGACGCGAGCGACGCGGACATCGATGCTGCGCTTCAGCGCGTGCGAGGTCTGGACGTCCTGAAAACCGTTCGTCAGCTGGCCGAGGACTACACAGCGCGTGCGCGATCTGCGCTCGAAGATCTGCCGTACTCGGCGTATCGCCAGGCGCTGGCCGACATCATCGCCGACATCGAAGATCGCCGACTCTGATCTCGGTGTGGCCATGGGCGTGATTCACCGCGCGACGCTTGGGCGCGGAAATTCTTGACACGCCGAGGCGCTGCCGAAACAATCTCGAGACCTTGCCGCTCGATCGCTTCCAGCGTGAAATCGACTATCTACGGATTTCGCTCGTCGATCAGTGCAATCTCCGATGCGTGTATTGCATGCCCCTCGACGCGCGAGGCTCCGCCCGTCGCGCGTCGTGGATGACGGCGAGCGAGATCGAAGCCGTTGCGCGAGCAGCAGTGGGAGTCGGGTTTCGGAAGATTCGCCTGACCGGTGGCGAGCCGACTCTGCGTCCGGATCTCGTGGAGATCGTGGAGCGCCTCGCTCCGATCGATGGCCTGCAGGACCTCGCGCTCACGACCAACGGAATGGCGTTGCCGCGGCTGGCGCCCGCGCTCGCCCGCGCCGGTCTCCGGCGTGTCAACATTCACCTCGATACGATGAACGCGGAGCGATTGGCTGGTCTCATGCGACTCGGCACGTTTGACGAGATCTGGGCCGGGATCCTAGCGGCAGAAGGAGCCGGACTGACGCCCATCAAGTTGAACGCGGTCGTCACGCGGGGTTTCAACGACGAGGACGTCGCGGAGCTCGCGGCACTCACCCTCGAGCGCGCATGGCACGTTCGATTCATTGAATTGATGCCGCTTGGGGTGGGGGAACCCGCGGCGATCTCCCGCGAGCGATTCGTGCCGAGCGCCGAGACGGAAGCCCGCATCGTCGCCACGCTCGGGCCCCTGACGGCGGTCGCGATCGACGACCCGTCCGACGAGGCCCGATTGGCTCGCCTCTCGGGAGCGCGCGGCACGATCGGGTTCATCAGTCCCGTGAGCCGGCCGTATTGCGGGACATGCAATCGGATGCGACTGACCGCCGATGGAAAATTTCACCTCTGCCTTTTGAATGATGACGAGCTCGATGTAAGACGCGCTCTCGCCGAAGGCGGCACGGCTGCGGTCGCCGAGGTTCTGCTGCAAGCGGTCGGGGCCAAACCGACCGGCCATCGGCTACATGTCGACCAAACCATCGAGGGCCGCGAGATGTTTCAACTGGGCGGCTGAGAAGAGAGCCATTGAATGACCCTTTCCGTCACACCGATCGCCGCAGCGCGCGAGATCTTCGGCGCGTCCCTGCTTGGCCCCGACGACGTTGCGCGTGTTCTGGCCGTGGCGCCCGATCGCTTGGCCGCCGACGATCGCGCGGCGCTGGAAACCGCCCCGTACGATCGAGAAGGTCTCGTGGCGGCGCGAGCGCGTGGGGACATTTTGGTGTTTCGGGTTGCGTCCGACGGTAGCGCGCCTCTCACGACGCTCCGACTCCTGGAGCGCTTTCCGGAAACCGTGCAGCCCCAATTGCTCAAAGGCGTCGGCTACCAGCTGAAAGACGAATGGACGGTGGATCAGGAGCCGTTCGCGTCGACCGCGACATGCCGAACGGGCTGGTCGCTGGTACACGGGACACCCGTGCCGGCATCTTGCAATCTCAACTACGAGCAGCAGGACGCGGCCCTCGCCCGCTACGCCGAGTCACTCGGGCTGCAGGGACGGCTGTCGCGACGGACGGCGATCGACGCGATCTACGACACGATCCTCCTCAACCGTGCGCACGGGACGCGCCTGCTCGAACGGTCGTGGGACTGGTCGAGCACGCCCACGCAGGACGGTGGTTTCGTGACCGTGGGCGAGTTCGCTTCGGACGGCCTCAAGATCGTCGGGTACTCGCGAGCGGTGCGGTTTGGAACGCTCGGCGTTTGTCCGCAACAATGACGAAAGAGAGCGGAAGGTCTCCCATGTACTTCGTAACCAGCAAGCGACCCGGGTACGTCCTCTTCTGCATGACGCCGAGCGGTCGAGCCGCCATTGGGCTCACCGAGAACCGGGACGTCCACATGTTTCGGCGTGACCAGGATGGCGGATGGCAGACGCTGCGGGAGTGGCCGGGGGGCACGTTGTCCCACACCGATCTCATGATGGCGCTCGGCGATCACGACGAGCCCGAAGATCCCGCTCGGCTGCTCGATCTCGTTCCCTCGGTCTAGGCCGACCGGCCCCGGAGATCAGCCGCGGCTACGGGAGGCGCGCCGCTTCGCCTGCGGCGGCGCAACGACGCTGACTGTGCCGCGCTGGACGCCGAAGTGAACGGCCTGCGGGACGGTGCCGAGGTAGACGTCGATATGGTTGCCCTTGATACCCCCACCGGTGTCTTCGGCAATGCGTTCGCCGAGGCCTTCGATGTAGATCTTGGATCCGAGCGGGATCACCTTGGGGTCGACGGCGACCGTGCGTCCCGCTCGAGCTGCCGTCCCGGTAGCCGTGATCGGTTCGGGCTGGCCCATTTGCGGGCCGGAATATGCGGTGAGCTTGAAGCGCCCGAGGGGTGCCTGTGGCAGGTCGGCCGGGATCACGTGGGCGGTGGCTCGAACGGAACCCGCCGCCGTCACCGCGCCGGCCGACTGGAGCCGACCAATCAGGTCACCCGCCGCTACGCGGGTCGCGCCGGTACGGGGCGGCCGCGCTTGCCAATCGCTGCGCGGAATCGCGGCGACGGCAGGCGTGACGATGTCGTGGGTCCCATCACTGATGAGGAGCAACGGGGTGTTCAGCCCAATGGCGCCGATGATGAGTGCTGCGGCGTAGAGGGCGAGCCTCATGGTGCTTCCCTTCATGAGTCTCCTCCTTCCTTCGGATCGAATTGAGGGTCGGGTGGCCAGGGGGGCCTCCCGCGGAGCCGGTTGGCTACTCACGGTGCTGGGGGTTGTCAAACCTCGATTCGTGCGGACGCGCTCGAAAATCGCAGTCAAATCGCACAACACACCGATATGCTGTCGTTGTGTAAAGATGACAATCGGCTCCGCAGAGTGCCGATCTTGCGGTCGGTCGTCAGGGTCGCTAGGCGGCGGGGCACTTTCGACGATCATCGTGCGAGCCGCCTTCCTCACTGATCAGCGCCGCTTCGAGCTGCGCCATGTACCACTCCCGACTGCCGGACCGGGTGAGGCTCTCATCGATGTCCATGCCTGTGGCATCTGCGGCAGCGACGTTCATTTCTTCGTCGGCGGTTCGCCGCCGCCGCGCGTGTGCCCCGGTCACGAGATCGCGGGCCGCATCGTGACGGCGGTGGGCGGGCTGCGGGCCGGAGATCCCGTGGTCGTCGAGCCCCTCCGAAGCTGTGGCAGCTGCGCGAGCTGCCGTGCTGGTGAGCCGAATCTCTGCCCTCAGGTGGAGATCCTGGGGAGTCGACTTCCGGGCGGATTTGCCGAGGCCGTCGTGGTGCCCGCGACGTCGATTCATCCCCTCCCCCGCGACCTCGATTTGAGTCTCGCCACCCTCGTCGAGCCCCTCGCGGTCGCCGTTCACGCGGTGGGCCTCGCCGCGAGCGAGCCGGGTCGTACGATCATGGTCCTCGGCGGGGGCACCATTGGGTTGCTGACGGCGTTCGTTGCGGCGCGTGCCGGCTGCGCCGTGACGATCGCCGTTCGTCACGAGCACCAGCGCCGGGCTGCCCTCCGGCTCGGCGCCGCCCGGGTCGTCTCTGGCGACCGCACGGGTGTGCTCGATGCTGCGGCGATGCAGCCGCCCGACGTCGTGTTCGAAGCGGTCGGAGGGCGCTCGGACACGCTCGACATGGCGCTGGCGGCCGTTCGGCCCGGTGGCACGATCGTGACCCTCGGGCTCTTCACCCAGCCCATTGTCCTGCACCCGATCCGTTTCCTCGCGAAGGAAGTGCACCTCGTCTCGTCGATGATGTACAGCCGGAAGGGTCGAGTCGCCGATTTCGTCACGGCGATCGATCTTCTCAGCCACGGGCGTGAAGAGCTCGCGACGCTCATCACGCATCACGTCCCCTTGGCCGCGATCGAGGAGGGTTTCACTCTGGCCAGCGACAAAAGCTCCGGAGCGATCAAAGTGCGGGTCGACGTCGCCTAAGAGGACGGCCGCTTCCGCCCACGCCGCTCGAGCATGTTCGTCGATGGCGACAACTGGATTCATCGTTCCCTAGACGGACACCGACGTTGTGGTTCGGAACACCAACTCGGCAACGAGCGCATGGGTGCTACCGAGCCCGCCGTTGTGGACGGGCGACAATGAATGGGGTAGACGCAGCCCGCTTGATCACGGAGGTCGCATGGCGCGCGCGGTGACGCTGAGGACGAGAGTGCGGGGCGGGGCCATGGCGGTGCGCTTCGCAGTAGCCGCGGGATGTCTGTTGATCGCGGCCTGCTCCGGCGGCGGAAAAGATCGGAGCTTCGATCTCCCCTCGGGGGAACAATTCGACAGCGTCCGTGCGGGTAAGGTTCTCGCCGTCGTAGAAGCGCAGAACGAGTGCGGCGACGATGGTCCATGCGTCGCGCCGCCCGCCGGGCCCTGTCACCTCGGCCGCGGCAACACGCGTGGCATCACGATTTACCGGCTCGGCCAAACGGGACTGCTCTTCGGGAACTCGGCGGAGGGGGCGGAGCCCGAACAGCGCATTGCCCTCGATGACAACCCGCGGCGCGTCGTCGTGAATCCGAACAACCCGACCATTCTCTATATCTCCACGCTCAGGCGGGTCCAGGTCGTGCGCCTGCAAGCTGGTGGCGGAAGCGCATGCATCGACGAGACGGCGAGTGAGGAGGACGTGCGGCCGGATGCGGACGACATGGACCCGGTCGACATGGTGGTCGATCCGACGATCGGCAACGGCATCCTCTACGTCGCGACCCGAGGCTCGAACCGGATCGACGCCTATCCGCTTGCCGAGGATGGAACTCTGCCCTCGCTACCCACGAGTTGCATCGTTGGCGGCGGCGGCGCGGATTTCACGGCGTTGGCACCGCTGGGCGAAGGGTTCTTCGCTGCCGGCGGGTCGTCACGAATCGAAATCCACTCGCGACTTCAAGGCCAGTTTCTACCCGAGCCCGATCCGAACGCGTCGATTACGCCGACTCCCGCGCCGACGGTTGCGCCGACGCCGGCACCGGATGAAACCCCGGGTGCCAACGTGCCGTCGCCGGAGCCTTCCACCTGCTTCAACGCGCGCCTCGTTTCGACGCCGCTCTCGGTGATCGGAAGCTCGCTCGTCACGCAGCTGCTGTTCGACCCGTCTGCGAGCACGCCCCTCGGCCAGCTCTTCATCTCCGAGGAAGTCTCGCAACGCATCTTCACCTTTCCGGTGAACGCTGACGGCGTCATTGCCGAGAACGACAGCAGCTCGACCCAACGGTCCGGCGTGTATCAGCGGATGCTGCGGCATCGGCACCTCGGTGGGGACATCCTGTACTCGAGCGTCTACAACGAGGGTCGGGTCGACGCCTTCCAACTCGAAGGTGGCCTCTTGCCGGATGAATCCTTCAGCCGTACGGCCGAGGATCCCAACGCGCTCCCGGTCGGGCTGATCGTGGACGAGCCGAGCGGGACGATTCTCTACGTGGCGCAAGGGGGTTTCGATCGCGTCGACGGCTTTCGCATCCGGCCGGACGGCGGACTCGAGGACGAGCCGGTGACGACTACTGCTCGGCCGGCCAACGCCGACGGCCACGGATTCTCGACCTTCCCTGACGATCTCGTCATCGTTCCTTTGCCCTGAGCATGCCTGCGCCCGACCGCTGGGTGGGCGGAGGGCGATGGCAAGGCCCGATCGTCGCGCTCGCTGCCGGGCTTGCCTTGGGCGCGAGCTGGGTCGACTTCCGGCTGTGGGTCGTGCCGTGGGTGGCAGTCGCACCGCTCGTCGCGCTGGCCGAATCACGCGATTCACGGCGCGCGTTCCGTCTCGGATGGCTGGGCGGGCTCGCCGGTATCGGGTGCGCGTTCTCGTGGCTGGTCTACGCATTCCAGGTATTCGGCGGTTTCTCGCTCGCGCTCGCGCTCGCCCTTTTCGTGTTGCCGGTCGGCTGGATGGCGCTCGAGATCGCACTGTTTACGGGCCTACTCGCGTGGCTCGGTCCGCTGCCGCTCGGGCTTGCCGCACCCGTGACCTTCACAATGGTCGAGCTCGTGTTCCCGACGCTCTTTCCGTGGCGAATCGCGCACACGCAGAGCCACATCGTGACGCTGCTCCAGACGGGCGAGATCGCGGGCCCCTATCTCCTCGGCTTTGCGATTGTATGGGTGAACGCGGGCATCGTCAGTGCCGTGCGCCGTCGTGAGCGCGGGCCGCTCATGGCGTCCGGGGCTCTGGTGATGCTGCTCGTTCTGTATGGCGTTGCGCGTGTCGTAACGATTGACGCGGCCCGAGCGGCGGCGCCGCGACTTCGCGTGGGTGTCGTCCAAGGGAACATCGGGGTCGAGCGCAAGGGTGATCGCACCTTCTTCCGGCGCAATCTCGACGACTACCGACGGCTTTCGAGCGCGATCGCGGCGGACGTCGATCTGTTGGTGTGGCCCGAAACCGTGGCGCAGCGGCCGATCCCCAAGGATGCTCGCACGCCTCCGGCCGACTCGCAGCCCTTTCCCGATGCCCCGCGCCCGCTGGTCTTCGGCGGCTTGACGATCGCGTCGGGTCCCGACGAGCGGCGTCTCTACAACAGCGCGTTCCTCATGGAGCCTGATGGCAGCATCGTTGGGCGCTACGACAAACGGGTGCTGGTCCCGTTCGGAGAGTATCTCCCCCTTGCGACGCGATTCCCGTGGCTCCGACGATTGAGCCCGGCTACGGGACACTTCACGCCTGGCAGCGGCCCTGCGCTGCTCACGGTCGGTGACGACATACGCATCGGTGCGCTCATCTGTTACGAAGACGTCATTCCGGGTCCTGCACGCGAAGCGGTCGAGCATGGAGCGACGCTCCTGCTGAACTTGACGAATGATGCGTGGTACGGCGCCAGCGCCGAGCCGTACCAGCACCACGCCTTGGCGCTGTGGCGGGCCGTCGAAACCCGTCGCGACTTCATTCGATCGACGAACACGGGTCTCACGGCGGCGATCAGTGCCACCGGACGGTCGCTCGGCGATCTGCCGATCTTCGTCGCGGCGACGATGCTGGTAGAAACGCGCCTTCTCGCGCTCTCGACGTTCTATGTGCGTTGGGGCGACGTGTTCGCGTGGGCCATCGCGCTCATATGGGTCCTGGCGGCGGCTCGGCGCCTTGCTGCCTTGAAAACGCCGGCGCCGTGATCGAGGATCAGTAACGAATGTACGAGGCCTTCTACGGATTGAGCGAGCCCCCCTTTCGGCTCACTCCCGATCCCCACTACCTCTACCTCAGTACGCACCATCGGGAGGCGCTCGGCCATCTGTTGTTCGGGATCCGCGAGGGTACGGGTTTCATCGCGGTCACCGGCGACATCGGAACGGGAAAGACGACGCTCCTCCGCGCCTTGCTGCGTGACCTCGAGGCGAACACCATCGTCGGCTACATCTTCAATCCCGCCCTTTCCGATCTGGAACTACTGCAGACCGTCAACAGCGAATTCTCGCTCCCGGCATCCTCCACCAGCAAGAAGGAGCTCGTCGACGAGCTGAATCGTTTCCTCGTGGCCCAGAAGCTCGCGGGGAAACGCGTCGTCATCATCGTGGACGAGGCACAGAATCTGCCGCCCGCGACGCTGGAGCAGCTTCGCTTGCTCTCGAATCTCGAAACCGAGACGACCAAGCTCCTCCAGATCGTTCTCGTCGGACAGCCGGAGCTGAAGCAGCTCCTCGGCCGTCCCGAGCTGGCTCAACTGAATCAGCGCATCACGTTGCGCTGGCATTTGGAGCCGCTCGACCGCGCGGAAACGGCGCGGTACATCGCGCATCGCCTGCGCATAGCCGGCGGACCGGGCACAGGCGACATTTTTTCTCCCGGGGCGTTGCGGATCGTCTATCGCTATTCGGGCGGCGTTCCGCGGTTGATCAACATCGCGGCGCACCGTGCGCTCCTCGCCGGGTACACGCGCGAGCAACGGATCATCAGCCCTGCTCTCGCCCGCCATGTGATCGCCGAGCTGCGGACCGACGATGCTGGCCCGCGCGCGCGTCGCCATGCGCTGTTGCGCGTGGCGGCCGCCGCCGCGGTGGCTCTCGTCGTCGGGCTCGTCGCTGCGCTCGCGATGTTTCGTCCTACGGTGCCGCCCGATGCTTCACACCAGGAAGCGCTACCCGTGGTCGCGCCGACGGTCGCCGCACCACCCGACGCGGTCGAGGCGGTCGGCCGGTCACCCGCTGCTGCGGTCGATCCTCCACCCGTCGCTGCGGCGTCGCCAGCGCCTAGTGCGACGGAGATCGTGGCCACTCCAGAGCCGACTCCAGTTGAGCCGACGGTAACCGCCGAAGCCGAGCCCGCTCCGGAGCCCACACCTGAAACCGTCGCGGTCGAGGAGCACGCGGAGGCCGCGCCGAGCGGCAGCCCACCACCCTCCATCACGGACGGGCCCATGGCATTCTGGACGGCGCTCGAAGGCGTCGACGCGCACGCCGCCGCCGTCACGGCCACGACGAGCCTGTTGGCTGCGTGGAACGTCGAGGCACTCCGACGCGATGAGACGGCGAGCGCGCGACTCGATTTGCAGGTCATCGCGGCGCGCCGCGGTCTGCGCTACCTCCCTACCAGCGGCACGATGGCCCGGCTGTCCATGCTGAACATGCCGGCGATCTTGGAGCTGACGCTTCCGGGCACGGGGCAGCAACGGTTCGCATTGCTGGCCGGGATCGCGGGCCCGAACAGCGTCGTCCGATTCGGCGAGATGGGAACCATGCTCACGCCCCAGGACGTCGATCGGGCATGGCTCGGAGACGCTCACATCTTCTGGCGTGACTACGAAGGCTTCTCCGCGAGACTGATAGCGGGAGCCCGGGGTCCAGAGGTAGAGCGACTCCAGAAGCTGTTGACCCAGGTGGGTGTCTATCCCGCCAAGCCGTCTCTGACGTACGATGAGGCGACGACCGAAGCGGTGGCGCGCTTCCAACGCTCGCGCCGCCTGATACCCGATGGTATCGTGGGACCTTTGACCAAGATCATGCTCTACGGAGCAGTGAACGACTATCAGCACCCACGCTTGGGCGGGGGCACATGAACGCGAGAACGGCGCGCGACCAGATGAATCGATGAGTACGATCCTCGATGCCTTGCGGAAGGTCGAGCGTGAGCGGGATGAATCCCCCGATCATGCGATCGAGCCGCAACCCCTGGCCCCTGAAGCTCGCCGTCGTCGGAATGGCCCGCTGACGGCGATCGCGCTCTGCGCCGTTCTGGGTTTCGCGGGTGGTGCCGTGTTGAGTTGGTGGACGCCGGCCGAGGAGCCCGCAGTCGAAGTGGCGGCCTTGCCAGTGCCCCCACCTCCACCGGCGATTGCCGTGCCGCGCGCTCCGGTGGCAGAGCCGCCGGTTCCAGTTGCTGCCGCCCCGGCGGCGGCACCAGAGCCAATCCCGAACATCGCAGCCGCGCCGACCGGCAGCGAACCGGCAGCCCCAGAGTCCCGGGCAGTCGTCGCCGTTGAAAAGCCCGCTCTACAGCCGGCGGCAGCGATTTCCGCACGAGCGATCCCGGATGGGCACGTCGAACAAAAGGGCGCTATCGCGTCGCTCGGGAAGGACGGGACGGCCCTTGAGCCCTCCCCGTTCGCGGCCCAGCGTAGTGCGGCGCGCGACGCGGCACCGGCACCGGCTCCCGCCGTGCAGATGCCTGCGGGAAGCAACCCGGCTGATCTCGAAACCAACCGGGCGGCCCGAGAGCTCGCCGCCATCGCACCGTCGGAACCCGCCATTCCCGATCCAGCCCCCCTCGACGTGGCGCCTGAGGCCGAAGCGGAGCCAGAGCCCGAGACACCGGCGGAGACGTTGGTCGATACGGGACGCTCGCCGCCGGGCGCGCCCAAGGTGGCCCTGAGTTTCCTGCAGTGGTCCGCAGATCCGGCGCGACGGTTCGCGTTCATCAGCATCGACGGGCAGCCGTCACAACGCGTGCGCGAAGGCGAATCGACTGCCGGGATGACCGTCGCCGCCATCACGCCGACGGGCGTGCAGTTCAAGCGTGAGGGTACGTCGTTCGTGATCCGTCCGCGCCACTGACCGGCGCGGCTCGCGACTACTCGGCGCCGATCTCGATGTCGACGTAGTCGGAGTCGGAATCCCCGCTTGCGTCCGCCACTTCGACCGAGGCGCGGAACGTCCCAGCCTTCTCGTACTTGTGCTTTGGGTTCATCTCGGTGCTCGGCGGCGTGCCGTCGCCGAATTCCCACTTCACCTTGCGCTCGCCGACGCCACCCGAAACGTCTGCTTTCAGCTGCACTTCGAGTGGCGGTGCGCCCTCATCGGGCTCGGCTTCAGCCCACACCATTAGAATCTCGTCGCCCTCTTCCGCGCCATCGGCGGGTGAGGCGGCTGCTACCGGTGCGACTGCGGGCACCGCTGCCGCCGCGGCGGCCGGAGACGGCTTGGAACTCGGCGCCGTCGCGGTGGTCTTCTCGCCAGACGTGCAAGCAGCGCTCAGCACCGCCAATGCGCCGATACTAGTCCAGAACGAGAATCGCATGGGTCCTCCTCGAGGCATTGTCGCTGGGATTGGGACGTCCGGGAACGTGACGGGCGCGGATTGTCGCGAAAGGCATCCCGGGAGTCAAGCCAGGTTACGCACTCGGGTCTTCGGAAAGCCGAGCCGTCGCGAGGCGTTATCCGTGAAGGCGAGAGATCAGCGCGCGCAATGCAAGCGCGCTGCCGCTTGCGGCCGTGCGAGGCTCGCCAAAACGATCCGTACGACCGTCTGCATGAAGATCACACCAATGTGGCTGGCCAGGACCTGGTCGCGGCGTGGCACAGTGCTCAGGACCACGTTGGTGGCACCGCGAATGGTGCAGGCCGTCGGGGGTGCGACCAAATCCTGCGGAGAAGAGATGGTCGTGATCCGTCCAGCCAACGGTTCCAGGCCTGCGCGCAACATGTCGGTGTCGGCACCGCGGACGTCCAGCACGCGCTCCGCGAGGCGTTGGAGCGGACGCCAGGGCGTTCCGCCGACGATGGGGCTCGCCACCGTCACGACCTGCGCGATGGCATCCGGGCATTCGAGCAGGAGCGCGGCGGCCTGCAATCCACCGAGCGAGTGACCGACCACCCGAATGGGCGCTCCGGCCGCGTCGGCCAGGCGCTGGACCCGTTCGCTCAGGGCGATGACGTGCGGCTTGAATGGCTGGGCATTGAAGACCTCGTCGTAGTGGACGACGTAGCCTTGCTGGCCGAGGACGCGTCCGAACGGGGCGTAGTAATAGGGGTGGCTGAGAAAGCCCCCCAGGACCAAGACCGGCGACGTGCCGTCACCATCGGCTGGCACTAGGCTCCGCGGGTCGGATTCTTGGAAGGCGTTCAGGCAGATCCAGGGCGATCGCGTGGCTTCGCGATAGATCACCTGGAGGGCATCGCTCAGCGCTTGCGTCGTCGCTCGCATAGGTCCGTGCTCGCCTTGTCATGAGCAACGGATATGCCGACCCTACAGCTTCGAGACAGCGCCTAGTTCCGACGCCTTGCCTGACCTGGAGTGGACGGGTCCGCCAACCGATGTCATTGGCGTCACGGTTGCGACGCATGCGAGGGGCTTATGCGACCTCGCTCACCCGAGAAAGTTCCACTTGGCCATCTTCAAGACGTCGCTGCCGCTCTCGCCGAGCTTCCGGACAACCGAGGCTTCGAAACCACTGTGCATGAGGCAATCCTGACAGCGGTGGTCTTGGCGGCTCTCCCAATACGGCCAGTCGACGCCCTGCCAGAACGCATCCCAAGAGTCGAAGTATTTCTCGCCGATCAGATAGCAGGGACCCTTCCAGCCTTTGGGGGTCCGGGTGACGTTGCCCCAAGGCGTGCACGGATAGTCACGCAGTCCGGCGGCGAATTCGAGGAAGAGCGGCGTCGAATAGAATCGATACCGCTTGGAAAGCTCCATCACCCGCTTGAACTTGGCGTTGACCTCGTGGCGGTAGAGGAAGTGCTTCTCGGGGAGAACCTCGTAATGATACCCCGGCGAGAGCAACATGCCGTCGACCCCGATCGTGTCGAGCAGCTCGAGCATCTCTTCGATCTCTTCCATCGCAGTCTCGCGGTAGACGGTGGTGTTCGTACAGACTCGGTACCCGAGCGACTTGCCGAGCTTGATCATCTCGATCGCTTTGTCGAAGACGCCG
>JBDSJB010000055.1:0-2897 GCA_039917665.1 Binatia bacterium | reverse complement strand
CGGTGTCGGCGTTCTCGATTCACCCCGACCGGGCGGAGGCGATCCGGCGCGGCCAGGAAGGCTTCGAGTTCTTCTTCTTCGCGATCAACGCGCTCGTGGCCCACGACGCACGGCCGGGCCGCTCGCATCTCTGGGAATCGTTTCAACGTCTGCGCGGCAACCGCACGGCCGAGTTGGTCGCACGCTCGAACGACGCCGGCTACCACGGCAGCGGCATCGGCACTCCCAACGACATGCGCGCGCATCTCCGCAGTCAGCAGGCGGCCGGCGTCGACCAGGTGATCTTTCTGCAGCAGGCAGGGCACAATCGACACGACGAGATTCTGGCGTCACTCGAGCTGTTCGCGCGTGAGATCGCGCCGGAGTTCCGGAGCGAAGCCGCGACGCGCGCCGCGCAAAAACAAGCCGAGCTCGCTCCGTACATCGCCGCGGCGCTGGCGCGGAAGCAGTGGATGGCGCCGCTCGCCGACGCCGACATTCCCGTCGTCGAAGCGTCGCGCGCGAAGGCCGAAGTGAATCAGGCGACGCTCGCGCGCTGATCACCTTCAGAGAGAAGATTCGTCCGTGAGCCCACGCTCTTCCTTGGTGGTCGTCGCCGTCGCGTGGCTCTGCGTCTCCAGCACGGTCGGCGCGTGGGCCGCGCCCGCGTGGGAGGTCAGCAATCCGATCCAGCCGTTACCGAAACCGCCGCTCGGCCTGCAATCCACGTTTGCCGATCTCGAGACGCCACCGACACCCGAACGTGTCAGGCTCGGGCGCTGGCTCTTCTACGACACGCGGCTGTCGGGTGATGGAACACTCGCGTGCGTGTCGTGTCATGTCCCCGCCCTCGCGTTCTCCGAGCTGAAACCCACCTCGACCGGCATCCATGGCCAGCGCGGCGTCCGCAAAGCGCCGTCGTTCGTCAACATGGCGTGGACCATCTACCCGAACTTCTTCTGGGATGGCCGGGCCTCGACCTTGAAGGAGCAGGCGCTCAGCCCGATCATCAACCCGATCGAAATGGGCAGCAGCCACGGGTCGATGGTGACGACGCTGACGGGCATCGATGGGTACCGCCCCTACTTCCGCGAGGCGTTCGGCAGCGACGCCATCACCAAAGAACACGTGGCGCACGCAATCGCCGACTACGAGCGGACGCGCATGAGCGGCAACAGCCCGGTCGATCGCTGGAGGGTCGGTCGCGACGAGCGCGCGGTGTCGGCCGAGGTCAAGCAAGGCTACGAGCTCTTCTTCAACAAGGCCGAGTGCAACCAATGCCACCTCGGCGAGAACTACACCGACGGCCGTTTCCACAATCTCGGCATCGGCTGGGACGCGAAGGTACAGCGTCTGAAAGATCCCGGACGCTTTGCGATCACGGGCAAGGACGAAGATCGCGGCGCGTTCAAGACGCCCGGACTTCGTGAGGTCGCAAAGCATCCGCCGTACATGCACGACGGCTCGGTCCCGACGCTGCAGGCGGCCGTCGAGCACTACAACGTGGGCGGCATCGCGAACCCGTGGCTCTCCACGCGCGTGCGCAAGCTCGAGCTGCGCTCCGCCGAGGTGCAGGCGCTCGTGCGGTTCTTGGAGTCGCTCAGCGGCGAGGGTTACGCCCACACCGCACCCACGGCATTTCCCGAGTGAGTTTGCGCCAAGCGCGTCGTGTCACGTCCGACACGAGCGCGGGCGCTCCTTGGCACGTCTGACCCGCGCAATTGCCACCGGCGCTCACACGCCAACCGTCAAACCTCGATACAGCGAGCGCCATGGCTTGGTCCTCAGCTTGCTGAGTCCACCTTGGCGATGGGCATTCGGCGACCACTGCTGCAAACGCTTCCGATTCTGCGCGACGTGCGCAGCGGTGAAGGACGCACGGCGTCGCTCATGTTCGCCGCCGTGTTTTCGGTCATGTGCGCCTATTACATGGTGAAGCCTCTGCGCGAAGGTTGGATCGCGACGTCGGCGATCGCGGGCCTCTCGCGAGTCGAGATCAAGGCATACTCGAGCTTGATCCAGAGTCTGCTGTTGATCGGCGCCGTCGGCGCCTATGCGCGTTTGGCAGCGCGTTGGTCGCAGCGTCTGCTCATCGCGCGAACGGTTTCGGTCTGCGTCGCGATGCTGGTCGGGTTCTGGTTGCTCCAACCCGGCTTCCTCGTCGAGGCGCTCCCCGGCCTCGGCATCGTCTTCTATCTCTGGGTCGGCATCTTCGGCGTCTGCATCGTGGCCCAGTTCTGGGCCTTCGCGACCGACCTCTATGCCGACGACCGCGGGCGCCGCCTGATCCCGCTGATCGCAATCGGGGGAACTGCCGGCGCCGCAGCCGGCTCCTGGCTCCATGGCTGGCTCACGAGCTTCGGTGCTGCGGGCAGCCAGTCGGTCTTGTTGCTCGCCGCGGTACCCCTCGCGGCCGCGGCCGCGCTTTCGCGCAGCGCCGCCGAGCGGCCGGTTCCGGCGCGCGCGCCGTCGACGACGGTCGTCCCCAACCTGCGTCGGGTCGTCGGCGATCGCTTCGTGCTCGCGGCCGGCATGCTGGCGCTGCTGCTGAGCTGGGCGTCGACCAACGGCGAGAACCTGCTCTTCCAGGTCGTTCAGGAAGGTATCGCGCGGACGGCCGGGTCCGGCCTCGATGCCGCCTCGACCCTCGCACGCTCGCGCGCGACGATCGCGTTCTACGGCGACTTCTACTTCTGGACGAATCTCACGGCGCTCGTCGCGCAGCTGCTGCTGACCTCGCGCCTGCTTCGCCGCGGTGGGCTCGCGGCGATCATTTTCGCGCTCCCGCTGCTTGCCTTGCTCGCGTCGGCGGTCGTCGCGCTGGCGCCGGCGCTCGCCATCCTCAAGTGGGTGAAGGTCGCCGAGCAAGCGACCGACTATTCGTTGAACCAGACGGCGCGTCAGGTGCTCTGGCTCCC
>JBDSJB010000054.1:0-9991 GCA_039917665.1 Binatia bacterium | reverse complement strand
CGCCGCCGCCGTTGAACGCCGTGTTGCCGCTCACGGTGCTGTCGGTCATGACGAGCACCGCGTCGCTGGATTGGTTCAGAATGCCGCCACCCGAGCTGGCCTGGTTGTCGCTGATCGTCACCCTCGTGAAGGTGAGCGCGCCGTACTCATTCGCGATGCCACCGCCCGAGCTATTGAGGTCGCCGACGGCGTCGCCGTTCTTCGTGACGACGACGTCGGTGAGTGTGAGCGCGGGCGGGGTGCTGACCTGCTGCAACAAGATGCCACTCCCTGTGCGCGTCTGGTTCTGGCTGAGGGCGCGGCCGTGCCGGATGGTGACGCCGCTGATCGCGACGTGGGCATCGCGGACGTGCAGCACGCGGTCGGCGATCCCTTGGCCCGCTGGGCAGTCCGCCGTGAGCTGCTCGACGGCGCAGGCCTGGATGATCGTCGTCGCCGCGCCGGCGCCGCTGATGACGAGATCGTCGACGGCGCTGTTGCCCAGGATGTCGAGATCCCCGGCGGTGCCATCATTGTCGTTCCCGACGACCGTCAGCGTGTACGTGCCCGCCGGAACGGTGATCGTGTCGGTCTGGTTGTTCTCACCCGCCGGGCACGCGTCGACGGCGCCGTTCGCGTTGGCGGCGCGCACCGCTTCGCGAAGCGAGCAGTCGCCGTCGGTGTTGAGCTCGTCGGCGGTCGTCGTGACCGCGATGGTCGCAGCGTGAATTGGTCGAGCGGCCGTGCAGACGACAATGGCCAGCAGGATGCCGAGGAATGGTTGTCGCGTCATGGCCCCCCCTAGGTGCGCCGGAGTCGCAGCGTTAGCGGTTTCTGCGTCTCATTCACAAGCGTTCTTTCGCGCCACCACGCATCCCCGATGGCGTCCTGAGGCGCGCGGTGGCAGCGCGGGGCGCGACGAGCGACACCGCCCAAAGGAATGAGGAAAAGTTCTGAGAACATGCGCTCTCCAGCGTCTGGAGCTGTTTTTCGCTCATGCCTGGTGTTCATGGATCCGACAAGGAGCCACTTTCCCTCGCTGGCGATGGAGCCACCTGGCGGCCAACATTCGGCACCACATTGGGCTCTGCACATACCGGCGCTCGTCGCGGGGCAACACGAGCCGCGCGTGACGGCCTTCTTCAACCAGCTCGTCACGCGCGGCAAGAAAACCGCTGCAAGGCTACGTCGCGGTCATGCGGAACTGCTGCACGCCATCTACGGGAAATCGGTAGGAACGAGTCGCTGGCCGATTGAGAAGGTGCCGAGCGATTGGCTCGCCATGCCGAAGAAGTTGTCGGAGTCGCTGAGTCCGGCAAACGGATAGGTAATTTCGAGGCGCCCGCTGCTCGTGAACGGGGTCCCTCCAGCCAGGCCCTGCAACGTCTCGAACCGGACGCCGCTGACTGTCAGGGCTGTGACGAGCAGCGGGGGGCCACCGGACGCATTGTAGAAGGTCGCTTGGGTCTCGACGGGGTCGGGGATGATGTTGAAGCGCGCCGCACCCAGGGGGCCGACAGGCGCGGCATATCGATCGGAGAACGAAGCGAAGAAGAGCCGGTTTCCATCCTGGTCCGCCGGTGAGAGGGTGTTCGGATTGAAGTAGACTGGGAAAGTGAGCGACGAACGGCCGCAGGCCGGCACGAGCGGATCGAAGCAAGGTGAGGCTGGGAGGGTGTTTTGGTAGACGACGTTGACGCCGTCCACGGTCGCGCCTGGTGTGCCACGGGTCTCGAGGTCGGCTCCTGTCCTATTGAGCGCAAGTCGGCCGAACGGGTTCCCGCCGGTGCCGGCGCCGAGCGTTTGATTGACGATCGAGAATCCCCCGACGAGCGGACGCGGAGGCACGATCGGCGTGTTGTCGACCTCACTCGTGATGGGCGTCATGACGACCAGACCTGCGGTGCCGGGCACGCCTTGACGCTGCCCCGGGTCGACGACGCTGGCGCCGAAGGCCGGAAGGACCACGACCTGCTCAGTGATGCGCTCCAGCGACTGCGAGTAAAAGACGATCTCGAGAACGACGTCACTCGCGCTGGTGTTGCCCACGGTGAGGAACGTCGTACGGGCGGGCCGAAGATCGTAAAAATAGATGAGCTGGTCGCCGTACGTATTGATCTCGGTCGGGAACGGCTGAAAGGTCAGTTGCGCCTGTGCGGTGACGCTTGACGCCAAGACGCTCACGAGCGCCAGCACGCTGACGGTCATTCGTCGCTGCAACGATACCGCTTTCAATGGGAACGAAACGTTCATTGCCGTCCTCCTTCGACGTTTTGAGCTGTTTTTTCGCTCATGCCTGGCATTCATGGACCCGACAAGGAGCCACTTTCCCTCGCTGGCGATGGAGCCACCTGATAGACGGAGCCACATGTACATCCGCCGCAGCCGCGCCGAGCCGCTCACGACGCAACTCTATCGAGGCATTCGCGAGGCCATTCTGAGCGGCGCGCTGGTCCCGGAATCGCGGGTGCCCTCGACCCGCGATCTCGCGTTGAGCGAAGGCGTGGCGCGGAACACCGCGCTGCGGGTCTACGCGCAATTGCTTTCGGAAGGGTACCTGGTGCAGCGGCGCGGCGCCGGAACCTTCGTGGCCCCCGAGCTGCCAGAGAACCTCCTCACCCGACTCCGCACGACCCCCGCCTCCCCGACGGCCCCGCGGGATCCCCCGCGGCTCTCACGCCGGGGCCAGCGTCTCGTGCCACTGGCGCCCACCTCCTGGGCGCCCGTCACGCCGGCGGTCGCCGTCGATTTCCGCTACGGACCCACCGCGCTCGACGACTTTCCCCGCCAGATCTGGCGGCGTCAGCTCAGCCGCGCCGCGCGGGAGACCACAGCGCCGCATCTCGACTATGGCGCGCCTGCCGGCCTCCCGGAGTTGCGGGAAGCGATCGCCGAATACCTGACACACGCCCGCGCCGTCGACTGCCGCTCCGAGCAGATCATCATCGTGCACGGATCGCAGCAGGCCCTGGCGCTGACTGGCGAAGTCTTGCTCGACCCCGGCGACCGCGTGCTCATCGAAGAGCCCGGATATCCCGGTGCGACCCTGAGCTTTTGGGCCGCAGGGGCCACCGTGATCCCGGGCGCGGTTGGGCCCGAAGGGCTCGATGTCCGCGCCCTCGCGGCCCGCATGCGGCGCGTGCGCCTCGCTTATGTCACGCCGTCACACCAGTTCCCGACCGGCGTCATCATGACCCTCGCCCGTCGCCTCGCCTTGCTCGAGTGGGCGGAGCGGACGGGGGCATGGATCTTCGAGGACGACTACGACAGCGAGTTCCGTTACGGCGTCCGCCCCATCGAATCCCTGCAGGGACTCGACCGTCACGAGCGCGTCATCTATGCCGGCACCTTCTCGAAGGTGCTGTTTCCGTCTCTGCGCCTCGGATACCTGGTGGTACCGGCGCCGCTCGTCGGTCCCTTCCTCGCCGCCAAAGCGCTGGCCGACACCGGGACGGGTGGCCTCGAACAACGGGCCCTCGCCCACTTCATCCGCGACGGACACTTCGATCGCCACCTGCGTCGCGTTCGAGCCCGCAATGGCCAGCGCCGCGCCGCGCTCGTCGCCGCGCTCGACGAGCACGCGGGAAACCAGGTGGAGGTGCTCGGTGCCAACGCCGGCCTGCATGTGATGCTGCGCCTGCGGGACGTGCCGCTCGCCCACGAAACCGAGCTGATCGCCGACGCGGAACGCGCCGGCGTCCGCGTCTATGCTCCGGCGCGGCTCTACCACGCACCGCGCAACCGCCCCGAGGCCGAGCTTCTGCTCGGCTACGCCTCCCTCTCGCTCGCCCAGATCCGCCGGGGCATCGCGCGCCTTGCGGGCGTGCTGAATGTCGTGACCAGACCGAGTCGAGGGCGGCGACGGAGCCTTCGTCGATGACCAACCCGCCGTGGTCGCTCCACGGCCTCGGCTTCGGCCAGGCCCCCTTCTTCGTCCCCCAATGATGATCCAGGACGTAGAGGAGCGTCGGTGGATCTTCGGCGCTACGGCGCTCGCCGCGGGGGCCGCGCCCGTGGGCGCGTGGCCGGCAGCGTGCCCGCATCGTGCAGCGCACGTCGTAGCGATTGCGCGAGGCGGCGGACCGCGTAGCCCTCGAAGTCCTCGACCGGATCGAGGTCGGCAGGAAAGACCTCGAGAATGCTGTCGAGATATTCGATCGCCAGCCGTCGACGCGCCACTGAGCCACGCACGCGGACCGAGCCGAGCTCGTCGTCGAGGTGGAACGCTCCCGTCACCAGGTTCTGCCAGCGATCGTCGCGCGTCACGCCGGCGTCCATAGAGAACTTTCGCGAGTTTGTCGCGCCCGCAACGTCCACCGAGCTCATTGCTCGACGCCATACGCGGAGACGCGGGTCGAAGGCACGAGGAGCGGAAGGATCGACGGGAGAGACATGCAACCTCCGAGGGTCGGTGGGCTGAAGACGACGTGACCCTCTACAGCGATCGCCGCACGGACACCACTCGCACCACGAGCGCGACGCGCGTCTGCCACCCTCAACGGGCGGAGACTCGGCCGTGATCAGTGCGTGTGGTTCGACGCCTTCATTTGATACGTCCCGTCGCGCAGCTCGCCGAACATCTCCGCCACCTGCGGATGGCGCACCGGGTCGCCGGTCTCGTCGACGAGCAGATTCTGCTCGGAGACGTACGCGATGTAGGTCGTCTCCTCGTTCTCGGCGAGGAGGTGGTAGTAGGGCTGGTCTTTCCGCGGGCGCACGTCCTCGGGAATCGCCTGCCACCACTCCTCGGTGTTGGCGAACTCCGGGTCGACGTCGAAGATGACGCCGCGGAACGGGAAGAGCCGGTGGCGCACCACCTGGCCGAGGTGAAACTTTGCATCGCGGGTGACCGCCGTCATCGTCGAAGCACTCTTTCGTCAGCGCGAATAGTTCAGCGAATACGGCCTTCGACCCCGAGCCCTGATGGGAATCGGCCGGACGGCCGTCGGCTTTGAAGCCTCCGCTGCGACGGCGGAGGGCGCTTCCACTTTCGTCGTCGTCTCGGCGACGGCGGGTGCCGTCTCGACATTCGTGTCTGCGCCGGCGGGAGGTGTCTCGAGCTTCGTGGTGCCGGCAGCGGGCGCGGTGCCCGTGGTTGCCGAACCGGCGAGCGCGATCGTCACTTGCGGCGGCGACTCCACGGCGTCGATCGAGTGCGTGGCGTCGCTCCCGAGGTCGAGCACGATCCGCGCGGTCCGTGCGTTGAACTGTCCCGGCCGGATCTGCCGCACGAGCTCGTTCGCCGTCGCGATCGGCTTCGTCGCAGTCGGCGCGAGGGTCGTATTCGCGAAGTCGAGCACGAGGCGCCGCGCGCGCTTCTTGGCCGGATCGCCATCGAGCACCTGAACATGGAACTCGCGCGGCCGCGAGAGCGCGATGACGACTTTGGTCGACGGCCCCTCGCCCTGGAGCTCGATGTGCTCGATGCGACCCGCCTCCTCGGCGACCGCGTGCGCGCGCATCCCGACCGTGAGCAGCAGTAGCGTTCCGAGCATCGCGAGTGTGCTCGCGCGCCACTGACGGTCGGTTGTTCTCGTCGTCTCGGCCATCATCCACCTCTACCCGCACCGCTTCGCCGGACCGGACCTCGCCAACGACGGGCACCCCGGTCGGCGTGCGCGCGGATGGTACGTGAATGGCGAACGGAAGTCAGCCGCCGGCTCGACCTCACGAGGTCGGCTCACGCCGGGCACACCCGCGCCCGGTTGTTCGGCCTGCCCGCCAGCGGTAGACAAGCGCCACGTCCCGACTGCGTGCCTGCGCCGCAGTCACGGCGGCCAGCGAGCGTTGCCATCGACCAGTTCCGCATTCAGATCGTGCTGCCCTTCTGCGACCTGACCGGCGGCAACCTGATATTGCTCGAGCTCGCCAACCGGTTCGCCGCACGCGGGCACCGCGTCTGGATGCTGTTCGAGCACGAGGACGCGCCGTGGTGGAAGCCGCGGAGCTTCACCCGCATGAAACTGCGCGACGGTCGACTGCGCCCGTGGGTCGACTGGTTCGATCTGCAAGTGCCGGTGCTCCGCTGTCCGCGGATCGAGGACCACCACGTGCCAGATGCCGACGTGATCCTCGTCAGCCACTGGCGCCAGGTACCGCAGGTAGCGGCACTGTCCTCCGCCAAGGGCCGGAAGCTCTATTACGTGCAGGCGTACGAAACCGACTTCCCGGAGGATGCCGAGAGCAAAGCGGCGGTGGATGCCACGTATCGACTGCCGCTCAGCCACATCGTCCCTGCGTCCTGGTTGGGTCGGATGATGTGGGAACGGTTCGGGCAGCCCTCGGTCAAGATCGGCTACGCGATCGATTTCACGAGGTTTCCCATGCCGGAGATGCGGACGGTCCACACTCCGCCGCGCTGCCTGATGCAGCATCACGGGCTCGAAGTGAAAGGCGTCGCCGATGGCATACGCGCCTTCGAGCTGGCGCGGCGTGCGGTGCCGGACCTGACGCTCTCGCTCTTCGGTCCGCACAGTCGAACGGTCGAGACCCCGTATCGCCGCCTCGGTTTCGTCCCCCCGACCGACCTCGGCCGGATGTACCTGGACCACGACATTTTCATCTGGTCGAGTCGGCGCGAAGGCTACGGATTGCCGCCCGTCGAGGCCATGGCATCTCAATGCGCCGTCGCTACCACCGACAACGGCGGCAGCGAGGAGTTCGCGGTGCCCGAGGAGACGGCGCTGGTGTCCCCGCCGGGCGACGCGGAAGCGCTCGCGGCGAGCATCGTTCGGTTGGCGACCGACCAGGACGTGCGGCGACGGGTCGCCGAGAACGGCTACGCTGCCGTCCGGCGCACCATGACGTGGGACCCGATCATCGACGCGTGGGAACGGGCGCTGAGGGACGAGACGCTCTGGACTGGACCGCCGACGTGATCCCGCCTCCGCCGCCACCGCGACGCGTCGGCCGCCCATGACCGAGACGACGCGCCCGATCCTCCCCGCCAACAAAGCGGTGGCGGTGCTGCTCACGATCCTGGCGGCAGCGGGAACGTTCTTCCTCTTCGAAGGCCTGGCGAGCTGTCTGCTGATCGTCGATCGGCTCGTGCTGCACGCCGAGCCCGTGGTCAAAGAGCGCTCCCATTGCCGCTACGACGACGTGCTCGGGTGGGTGCAACTCCCGAACCTCGACCTCGCGGATCAATACGGCCCGGGCGTGTTCCTCCGAACCAACGCTCGCGGTTTTCGCGGCAGCCGCGAGGTCGACATCGACGTCCCGGCGGGCCGCACCCGCATCGTGTGCTCCGGCGACTCGTTCACGCTCGGATACGGCGTGAACGACGATCAGGCGTGGTGCCAGCTCCTGACCGCGCTCGATCCCCGACGTGAAACCGTGAACATGGGGCAAGGTGGGTACGGCGCCGATCAGGCCTATCTCTGGTATCGGCGCGACGGAGAGCCGCTCGCGCACCAGGCGCAGGTCTTCGCCGTCGACACCGTCGAGCTCGAGCGCATGCGGCGCGACGAGTTCCTCGGTTATGGCCGTCCGGTCTTGCAGCTCGTCGACGACGGGCTCACGGTCACGAACACGCCGATCCCGCGCCGGGGCTACGCCCTGCCCTGGCTGACGCAGAACGCGACGAGCCTGACGGAGCTCCGCTCGATGCAGCTGCTCTTGAAGATCGCGCATCGGCTCTCGCCGCCGGTCGCCGGACGATCGACGGCGGACACCCGGACGGTCGCGGCGCGCATGTTTGCGGACCTCCACGCCATCAACGAACGCAAAGGCAGCCGGCTCGTGCTGGTCTACCTGCCGATACCCACCGACTACGACCAGGGCGACTCGGAACCCTGGCGGCGCTGGCTGGAAGCCGAAGCCGCACGCCAGCACATTCCCTACGTCGACCTCGTCGAGACGCTGCGCAATATGCCCGAGAGCGGATGGCGGGCGCTCTTCGATCCGAAGACGGGTCACTTCAGCGTCGAAGGCAACCGGCGCGTCGCGCAGCTGATCGCGGCACAGCTCGACGACGTGCTCGGACGGCAGTGACCGTTTCAGATGCGGTGACGGACGATCCCCGACGCTCCCACCCCCAACGCCGCAAAGAGCGCGGCGCCCGCAACGACGATCACGATCAAGCCGATTCGCCACACCGGCGGATTCCGCAACGCCGTGCCACAGACGGTGTACCAGGTGGCGCCGTCCGCGGGCGGCGTACCGACGCAGCGAAAATCGAAGGGTTCGTCGAAATCGCTGACGCAAAAGTTCGCGAATCGGGTGAGTCCCGTGATGTCGGTCGCCTCGACGTGACAGGGGCCGACCGGCTGGTGCATCCCGGTGCTGACATGAGCCGCCGGATCGAACGCGAGGCCGATCGCCAGGATCATCGCGAAATGCGCGGTGATCATCCCCATCGCAGCGCGGTCGATGCCGTCGACCGGACGCGGCGTGCGGTGATGCAGACCGAGGGCGGCAACCACCGCGTAGACCGCGAGCCCGACGAGCAAGGAGCGGACGCCGGGCGTACCGCCGTCGACTCGCTGCAGCACGGTCATCTGCACCATCATCACGAGCGTGGTGAGGCCAGCCACCTTCGCGAGTCCGACCGCGAATGCGCGGCAACCGACGACGGCGCGGCCGCGCAACGTATGGTCGATCAACCAGGCAAACGCGCCGGCAAAGGTCAGCACCCAGAGCGTGCTCGAGCACGGCGCCCCGAGGATCCGCGCGGCAATCGGCTTGTCGGTGTCGTGCCACGTCCACCACAGAAACGTGGCCCCGACGATGTCGTACGGCGCGTAATAGGCACAGGCCGCCAAACCGCTGAGCGCGGCGCCCGACCAGCGCGGCAGCCCGAGACGCCGCACCCATACCGTCGGCCAATACAGGAACGAGACATAGACGCAGGGAATGTAGAGCGGCATCCGCGGCGTGAGCATGATCGTGCCCTGCGCCTGCCAGAAATTGTCGACGAGCGGCAGCGCCATGAAGAGGAAGTCGTTCGCCGTGCCGGCGATCAACGCGGCCAGCCAGACGAGCTGATGATCGCGTCCCCGCCGCGATGCGTGCCAGAGCGCGACGGCGGCCGACACGATGAAAAGGAGCTCGCCGAGCATGAAGCTCGGCATCCTCGACCACTGGGTTTCCCAATCAGCGAAGTGATGGAAATCCGGTGGCACAGGAGCCCATACGGTTCCGTCAGCGTGCTTTTCAAGCGCCGGCGACTGGAAGGTCGTGTCTCAGTTCGATTCTCGCGGCAGGGCAATTGGTGGCGGCCGGCGGGCGGGTCGGGGATGGCTCCTACGGTCGCCGGGTTTCCGCCACCCAGCGACCGTAGGAGCACTCCCTGACCCACCCACCGGCGACACCGCCCAACACAGACAGGGGCCTCACGAACAGACTGAGACACTACCCGACTGGAAGGCGGTGGCGCGCGATGACGGAGTCGGCATATGGGGCTCGCGTGCCGTCATTCGTCGAACGCGCTCAGGGTCGGTTCGTCGGCTTCCTCACGGCGTTACCGCCGCCGGTGCAGCGTTTCCTCGCTGGCGGCCGGCCGGTTCGGATCGACGGGCTGGAGCTCTCCGCGGAGTATCAGCTCGTGCTCCGTTTGATCGCGCTGGCCGCTCCCCGTCCGCTCGATACGATGACGCCCGCGGAAGCGCGCGAGGAGATCCGGCGAGCCGCGCGCGTCTTTGCCGCCTCGCCGCCACCGGTCGCGCGCATCGAGGATCGCGTGCTCCCTGGACCGGCCGGGCCGATCGCCGCCCGCCTGTACGTTCCATTCGACGATGGCGTGCGCCGCCCGCTCGTCGTCCATTACCACGGTGGCGGGTGGGTGATCGGCGATCTCGACACCCACGATACGGCGGCTCGCCATCTCGCCCGCGAGGCGGACGTCGGCGTGCTCGCGATCGCGTACCGGCTCGCGCCCGAGCATCGGTTCCCGGCCGCCGTCGACGATGCCCTCGCCGCGTTTCGTTGGGCGGCCGCGAACGCAGCTGATCTCGGCTGCGACCCTGCGCGCGTCGCGGTCGCCGGTGACAGCGCGGGCGGCAACCTCGCCGCC
>JBDSJB010000053.1:0-9067 GCA_039917665.1 Binatia bacterium | reverse complement strand
CTTCGCGTTGAAAGGCTTTCTCGAGGTCGGCGCCTTCGCAGAGCGTCTGCTTGATCGCGACGGTGCTGCCGAAGGTCTGATCGGTGGCGAGGTAGACGGCGCCCATGCCGCCGCGGCCGAGGGCTTCAATGATGCGGTAGCGTCCTTGAAGGACGAGATCGGGTTCGAGCATCGCACGCGCATTGTGGCGGGGGGAGACGTGACCGAGTAGCTCGAATCCGCTCCCGCGCACGCCGACCCCACGGCAGATGTCATGCGAGCCGGGAAACAGCGCACGTGTGACACGCCGAGCGGTTCTGTGATCTGAAGGCCGCGTGACCACTCGAGGAGCCGGCGCGCCGCGACGAGACGAACGGTGGACGGTGCTCGCCGTCTGTCTCTCGCTCGTCGTCGCTGTCGTCGGCCTCTACGCGCAGACGGCGCACTTCGAGTTCGTGTCCCTCGACGACTACTACCTGCTCGTCCTGCGTCCGGAGGTCCGGTCGGGGTTGAGCGCCACCAACCTGCGTTGGGCGCTCACCGCCGTCGAGCCGAGTTGGCAGCCGTTCACCTGGGTGACGCACCAGCTCGACTTCAGCGTGTTCGGCGCCGATCCCGGACCGCCGCACCTGGTGAACGCCGCATGGCACGCAGCGAACGCCGTCCTCTTCTTCCTGGCGCTGCGGGCCCTCACCGGCGAGCTCTGGCCGAGCGCCCTCGCGGCGGCGCTGTTCGCCGTCCACCCGCTCCGCGCCGAGTCGGTCGCGTGGCTCTCGGAGCGGAAGGACGTCACGTCGGGATTCTTCTGGATGCTCGGGCTGCTCGCGTACGCCGGCTACGTGAAACGCGGCAGTACGAGCCGCTATCTGCTCGTCGCCGCGGCGCTCGTCCTCGGCTTGACCGCCAAGACGATGGTGATGTCGCTCCCCCTCGTCCTGCTGCTGCTCGACGTGTGGCCGCTCGGGTCGCGAGGGCAGCTCAGCGCGCCGACGCGGGCGCGCCTGACGGAGAAGCTGCCGCTCTTCGCGATCACGATCGCGGCGGTCGCGATGACGGTCTTCACGCAGTTCACCATCGGCGGGCTACGCTCCGCCGACGAAATGTCGATCGGATGGCGTCTCGTGAACGCGCCCATCTCGTACGTCACGTACCTCGCGCAAACCTTCTGGCCGACGCGACTCGGTGCCACATACTCGCACCCGGCCTTCGTCGCGGGCAGCGACTTCGGGACGTACGTCGGGCTCGCCGTCGGCAGCGTGGTGCTCCTGCTCGCCGTCACCGCGTTCTGCGTCGCGTTCGCGCATCGCGCCCCGTACCTGCTCGTCGGCTGGCTCTGGTACCTGGTCGCCCTCGTCCCCGTGATCGGCTTGCTGCAGGCCGGCCGGCAAGGGCACGCCGACCGCTTCACGTACATTCCCGTGCTCGGCATCGCGATCATGGTCGCGTGGAGCCTGCGCGATCTCGTGGCGCGCTGGCCGCGGGCGCGCGCGGCCAGCGTCGGCGCGGCGATGATTGCCCTCGGCCTCTGCGGTGCGCTCGCGTCGCGGCAGATTGCCACCTGGCACGACACGCGCACCCTGTTCGGCCACGCGATCGCGATCTCCGACGACAACTACTTCGCCCATCAGACACTCGGAGCCTGGCTCTTCAGCACGGGCGAGGTCGAGACGGCGCGTACGCACCTGGAAGCCGCGCTCCGGATCAGCCCGGACTCGGCCTACGCCGAGGAACAGCTCGGACTCGTGCTGGAACGGCAGGGCGATCGGGCGGGCGCCGTCGCCGCGTACGAGCGCGCCATCGCGCTCAGCCCGACGTCGTTCTTCGCCCAGCGCAATCTCCCCGCGCTCCGCGCCAAGCTCGCGCCACCCGTTCCGCCGGCGAACGACCTCGTCCAACTCCTCGATGCGGTCAGCGCGTCACCCGATGACGCCGCGCTGCGAGTGAAGATCGGCATCGCCTTGCTGGAAAAGCAGCGTTACGAGGAGGCGCGCGTCCATCTGCAGCGCGCCGTCGAGCTCGCGCCCGACTCCGCGCAGCCGGCCGATCTGCTCGGCATTGCCTTGATACGACTCAACCGCTTCGCCGAAGCGGAGCCGCACTTCGCGCACGCCGCGGCGCTCAACCCCGAGAACGCCCCGACCCAGCAACGGTTGGATTGGGTGCGCCAGCAGCTCGGGAAGTAGGTCCCCCGCTCAGCGATCGATCCGGGCCGGCTGACGCGTCAGTTGCCCCGATCCTTGAACCGATCGGCGGTGTTCCGCTTCGCCGGCGTGCTGTACGCAGCTTCCCAACACTGGCCGGTGCTGCTGCGCAGCTGCACGGTCACCTTCGGGTCCTGCTGGAACGGCAGGCCTGGGAGCGTGAGCGTGTCACCCTGCGCACGCACCTGAATCTTGCTCCGGCCCGCCGCACCGGCTTTCAGCACCACCTGGCGTACGCCCTCGGCGCTTGCGCTCGGATCCTTGTAACGAAAGCCGGTCTTGCTCGCGCGCCAGCACGGATGTCCGTCGCACGTCCCACCGGACGCCACCCCCGAGCTGAGCACGAGCTGCGGAACGCCGGCCGTCTCATCGTAGGCACACAGGCGATAGCTCGTGGTCACGGTGGGATCGCCGAAGTCCGCGAGCGTCGTCGCGGCGCCGTTGACCCACGACCAGGCGAGATGGTCCTTGCCTTGCGCGGTGGTCTTGCCCGTGAGGGCGAACGTGCCGCGATTCGACTGAACCTGCTGTCGGCACCCGAGTGCTGGCGCCGGGCCACAGGCCGGCGGCACGACCGCGAACGACACGGTGGTGGCGCCGGGCAACGCGACGAGCTCGAGGCGCTCGGCGTCGTTCGCCGACGTCACGGTCGCACCCTTCAGACCCACGACGTCGTACCCGGTCGGGAAGTGGCGCTGCGGGATCCACACCTCGGTCACCGCGCCGGGCGTGAGCGGTCCATCGACCGGCGTCGTCGCGTACGCCAGCGTGAAGCGCCGCGCCACCCGATCCCAGGACCACCCGGTCGGCGTCCCCGCTACGGCTCGGGGAAACGGCCGCACGAGCGTGTCGAGCTTGGCCTGGTCGAGATGCTCCGGCGTGGCAGGATTCGCCGGATCGTCGATCACGCCTTCGTCGGGACGCTCGCAGCAGGGATCGCGATTCCACCAGGCCCAGTACTGCCAGCCCATCATGTTGGCGTCGGCGAGCTCCGCGATGCTCTCGATCAGCAGTAGGTCGTTCGTCGCGCCAAACTCGGTGAGCAGCGGCGCGTGCGCGAAGGCCTGGCTCTGCGTCTCGGCATTGGTGAAGACGCTCTGCTCCCGCGTGCGGCAGGCCGCGGACACGGGGGTGGGGCCCTGGTTCGGCACGGTCGGACACGCATAGAGATGGAACGAGAGGCCGACGTCGCCGGCATCGACGTCACCGTGGTGGGTCGGGAAGCCGGCGTTGAAGTTGGTGGCGTACGGCTCGTAGAAGACGAGCGTGTCGGCGTCGATCTCGCGGATCGCTTGCGCCACGAGAGTCGAGAACACGGTGAGCTGCGCGTCGGCGGTGCCCGGGCATCCGAACAGGCTCAGGCAGGCCGGCGTCGAGCTACCCGGATATGGCTCGTTCAACAGGTTGTAGCCGAACACGAGCGGATCGTTTTGAAAGCGCGTCGCCACCTGGCGCCACGCATCCGCGAATTCTTCCTGCAGGGTGATGCCGCGGGGGCCGATCTCGGTCGGGCGGCCATTCAGGCCGAGGAAACGATCGAAGGCCTCCCACAGAAACGGGCAGCTGAAGATGTTGCCGGGGAAGCCGAGGTTGCAGGCCGGGAGCAGCGTCGGATCGGTCGGGGAGCTGTCGACCGTCGCCCAATCGGCCATCCCGTTTCCTTGATAGCGCTCGCCGTAGAGATCCTGGTGAAAGTCGATGAGCACGTAGAGGCCCTGCGCCGTCAGGAGATCGACCGTCGCTTCGAAGTCGTCGAGGTAAGCGCTGTCGTACATGCCGGGCGCCGGGACGAGGCCCTTGTGGGCCATGCCCGTGCGGACGGTGTTGAAGCCCTCGCTCGCGATCACCGCGGCGTCGTCCGCGCCGAAGCCGATGGCGGACGGCAAGTACGGCGGCAGCTTGTTGACCTGATTCAGCCCGTGCAGGATCACGGCCCGACCATCGGCGTCGACGAGCCAGCGCCCCGCTTGGTGCAGCGCCTTCGGTGAGGCGGCGAGCGCGAACGACGGAACGATCACGCTCGCGAGCGCGATCACGGCGAGTGCCTGACGGATCCATGCGCGATGCATCGGTGGGGGCCTCCGGAGGGTGGAATCGACGACGGAGGCGCGATGCTAGACCAGCCGCAGGCCGGTTGTCGAAAGAATTCTCAGCGCACTTCTGGCTCCGGTGATTCAGGCATCCGGCGGCGCGTCGTCGGCCACCGCCACCGTGATCAAGGTGTCGTATCAGGCTGCGCGTTTGCCACAGCCGGGAAGCACGCCTGCTGCAACGCCGCAGGAAACTGTGCCACCTCGGCCCACTCCTCGACACCCGGAGCGTGCGGAAACCACGGCGCTCGAAAGTCGTCCTCGCGCGGGCCATGCTCGACGGCGAGACGCACGAGCGCGACGCGACGCCCCCGCTGGGACGCGAGCATCCCGACGATCGTCGCATCGTAGGCGCCCTCCTGGCCTCGGAACATCACCGTGACGGCGAGCCCAACGCCGGGCTCGACCTCGGGCGCGACCAGCCTCGTTGCAGAGCTGTTCGCGCGCACGCGCCCTGCTCGCCCGCCCCTGATCCCGGTCAGTCGTCCGATCGCCATGGTGGTTGGTTAGTGCGTCGTCCGTGCCGCGTCCAGCGCGCTCGTCGTTCGGCCACGCGGGCGTCCCTGTATGGCGTCGTAGACGATCCGCGTCGCGCTTGACGAGCCGGGCGCCGCACGCGATGCGATTCCCCATGATCGGGATCGTGCTCCTGGCCCTCGTCCTCGGATCGTCCACCGCTTACGCCGGCGAAAGTGGATGGCTCTCGCTCGGTGCCAAGGGGTGGTCGCCGAGTATCACGTCGAAGTCCGGCATCGGCACCGCACACGCCACCGCCGAGGCCAAAGCGACGCGTCAGGACATCGTGGACTGGTGCGCCAGCTGGACCCCGGACGCCTCCGACTGCGTCGCGCGCGAGATGGCGACCGACGAGGTGAAGAAGACCTATCGCGCCAGCGCCGATTGCATGCGCGGCACGATCACACCCGTCGACGGCGCGAGCTACACGTTCGCCGGCGTCTGGGACGCGAGCGATATCGGCGCCGGCCGCACGCGCTGGCAGGACGCCGCCGGTCAGATCGTCGGTCGCGACAACGCCAGCGGCGGCCTCGCCATCTCGCAACAATGGGAAGAGCTCTGTCCTGGTCCGCTGAAGATCCCACCAGCCAAAGGCACGCCGCTCCCGGCCGCCAAGGCGCCCGCACCGGCCGCCGCCGCGGGCGCCTTCGCCGTCGGTGACGTCATCGAAGCCAAGTATGGCCGCGAGTGGATTCGCGGCCGCATCGACAAGATCCGTCCCGGCCCCGAGTACGACGTCCGCCTCGACAACGGTCAACGCGGCATCCTGCCGCCACGCATGATTCGCAAAGCAGGTCCCTGACGGTACGCCGTCAGCGCCGCGTGCAGATCAGTCGCGGGTCGGACCGAAGTGCGTCCGGAACTCGGCCCGCTTCGGCCGCCATTGCTCGGCGAGAAAGCGGAACGCCGAGTAGGGCCATAGCGTGAAGTTCCGATCGGCGCTGTCGGTGTACCAGGCGTTGCAGCCGCCGCTGAACACCATCTTCTGCATGTCGCGCTGCAGCCGGTCGTTGTAGCGGGCCACCACCTCCGGATCGGGGTCGATCTGCTCGATCTTCTCGTCCCGCATCCACTGCAAACAGCGGCGCACGTACCGTGCTTGGGACTCGATCATGATGAGCGCCGAGGTGTGCCCCGTGGCGCTGTTGGGTCCGAGCAGCAGGAAGAAGTTCGGAAACTCCGGAATCATGATCGTGCGGAAGGCTTCGACGCGCTTCGCCCATGCGTCGCGAAGTTTACGACCCGCGCGTCCGACGATGCTCACGTAGTCGGTGATGTCGAACGGCCGAAAGCCCGTCGCTTCGACGATGACGTCCACCTCGTGCAGTCGTCCGGCGGCGTCGCGAATGCCGTTCGGCTCGACCCGGGCGATCCCCTCGGTCACGAGCTCGACGTTGTCGCGATTGAAGGTCTCCAGGTAGTCGTCGGAAATGCAGCGCCGCTTGCAGCCCGGCTCGTAGTCGGGGGTGAGCCGCGCGCGGAGCGCCGGATCGCGCACCTGCTGCTCGAGATGGAGCAGGCCGCGCTTCCGGAGCCGCGCCGATGAGCGGCTTCCGCGCCGGAGGGCCATCGTGCCGGTGGCGTCCATGAGCACCCAGAGGTACCAGCGGTACAGGCGCATCAGCCACGGGAAGCGCCGGAACCGCGCGCGCCGCGACTCCGAGATGTCGGCCGCGAGCCGCGGAAACACCCAGGCGGCCGAGCGCTGAAAGACCGTCACCTTGGCGACGTCGGCGGCGATGCCGGGCAGGACCTGCGCCGTGCTCGCGCCGGTGCCGATGATGGCGACGCGGCGACCCGCGATCGGCACGGCATGATCCCACTCGGCCGTATGGAAGCGCGCGCCGGAGAACGACTCGATGCCCTCGAGCGCGGCGCGGTTCGGCAGGTGCAAGCCGCCGAGCCCGCTGACCACTACCTCCGCGGTGATCCGTCGTCCGTCCGCGAGCTGCACGTTCCACCGTGCACCGTCGAACGTCACCTCGCGCACCGTGCAGCCGAAGTGAATCTTCGGCCGCAGCCCGTACTTGTCGACGCAGCGCTCGGTGTAGTCCCAGATCTCGGGCCCGCTCGAGTAGGAGTGGCTCCAGTCCGGATTCAGCTCGAAGGAATACGAGTAGACGTGCGACGGAACGTCGCAGGCAATGCCCGGATAGGTGTTGTCCCTCCAGGTCCCACCCACGGCGGATGCCTTCTCGAGGATGAGGAAATCGTCGATGCCACCGCGGCGCAGCTCGATGCCCATGCAGATGCCGGAAAGCCCGGCACCGAGGATCGCGACGCGCACGCTCGGCGGCAGGGAGTGGGCAGGCTTGGGATCAGCGCTGGTCATGGTGAACTGGTCGAGCAGCGCCAGGATCTTGGCACAGACCGGTGCCGACATCACGAACGATCAGCCGATCATCCGTCGGTCGCGCACTGATGATGCGAGCTCCCGAGTGGGCGGCGACCGCACCACGAATTATTGACTCCCGCGGACGGGTTCGCGTACGCACCGTTGTTGGAGGGATCGCGCCATGCACGTCGCTCGGATCGCGTTTGCCCTCGTCTGCTCGGTCTTCCTGGTCCCGACGAGCGGACACGCCGCCGATCGCCGCATCAGCGCCGACAAGCTGAAGATCAAGACGGATGGGGCGAAATCCCAGATCCTGTTCAGCTCGAAAGACCCAAATTTTCTTTTTCCGGGGGTCGGCGACGATAGAGATCATCCCGGCCACGACTCCTCCGATCTCGCTCACGATGCCCGCCGGGGCCGGAAAGCCGGGCTGGACCGCGCACACGACGGGCACGCCGCTCTACAAGTTCAACAATCCGCTCGCGCCCGATGGCATTTCGGTCGTGAAGACCGCCGCGCTCAAGCAGGGCCGCTCCTTCAAGTTCACCGCCCGCCAAGGGCTCGCGCTCACCCCGCTGACGCTGCGGGCGATCGCCATTCGAATCACGGTGGGATCGACCCGTAACTGCGCGCTCTACGGACCAGTCGGCGTCCGGACCGTCAACGGGAAGACCTACCTGATCGCCAAAAAAGTCCCGGCCCCGGAACCCGTGAGCGGGGACTGCTCCGATGCGAGCCTCGGCCTTCCCGATTGTGACCAGGCCTCGGCGACCGCGTGCGAGGGCTACTGCCAGGGGACCGGCATCTGCGTCGACGGTGGGAGCGGGTGCATGTGCGCCGCCCCCTGCGGCGGCACCGCGCCGACCTGCGATGGCGTGTGTCCTACCGGCGAGGAATGCTTCGCGGGTGCCACGACCACCGGGTGCGCCTGCCTCCCGGCCGGCTCCACCCCGTGCGGCGCCACCGGAACCCCGACCTGCGGCGGCAACTGCGTCGCCGGCGAGTGGTGTCGGAACATCATCGGTGAGTGCCGCTGCATCGACGAGCCGGCGTGCGCCGCCTGTCCGAGCGGGTTCACCTGTCTCCCCAGCCTCCCGCCACCGCTCTACACCTGCGCGCCCGATACCTGCGCCGGGACGTATCCGACGTGCGGTGGGTCGTGCGGAAGCGGGGGCGTCTGTCGCCCGGCGGTCTCGGGAGCGGGCGACGACCAGACCAACTGCGTCTGCGCGCTCCCCGGCGACTGCGAGACGACGTGCGGCGGCATGGACTGCCCGTCGGGCGAGGTCTGCCACGCCGGCGATTGTGGGTGCGGCGCGCCCTGACGCCGAACGTCGACGCTCCCGCGACCGCCAGCGCGACGCGGGAACGATGCCGTCAGTGCATCCCTGAGCCGCCGGTCAGCTGCTTCGCGAGCTCACCGACGACGGCCTTCGCATCGCCGAACAGCATCCACGTGCGATCGCCGAAGTAGAGCTCGTTGTCGATGCCGGCGAAGCCGGGGTTCTTCGAGCGCTTGATCGCGAAGATGGTGCGGGCCTTGTCGGCCTGGATGATCGGCATGCCGTAGATCGGGCTGGTCTTGTCGGTGGCGGCAGCGGGGTTCACGACGTCGTTCGCGCCGATGACCAAGGCCACGTCGCACTGGGGCATGTCCGGATTGATCTCGTCCATCTCGACGAGGTCGGTGTAGGGGATCTCGGCCTCGGCGAGCAGCACGTTCATGTGACCCGGCATGCGGCCGGCGACGGGGTGGATCGCGAACTTGACCGTGATGCCCTTCTGGCGAAGCGCGTCGTACACCTCGCGCACTTTGTGCTGCGCCTGCGCGACGGCCATGCCGTAGCCGGGGATGATGACGACGAGGCTCGCCTGCTCGAGGATCTGCGCGGCACCTTCGACGGTCTCGGCCTTGTAGCTCTTCTCCTCACCGGTCGCGGCGCTGC
>JBDSJB010000052.1:0-4700 GCA_039917665.1 Binatia bacterium | reverse complement strand
TTCTCGACACTCGACGAGACGGCGTGGTAGCGAGGGCGGCACCGTGGCCGAGGCGCATTACATGGTCGTCGAGGGACCGATCGGGGTCGGGAAGACGAGCCTCGCGCGCCGTCTGGCCGACCTCTTCGATCGTCATCTCGTCGAGGAGCTGCCCGACGCCAATCCGTTCCTGGAGCCGTTCTACGGAGATCCCGCGCGGTCGGCGCTGGCGACCCAGCTGCAGTTTCTCGTGAACCGCTACCGCCAGCAGCGGGCGCTCGCCGGCGTCCAGGATGGCCGGGGGGTCGTCGCCGACTACCTTTTCGCCAAGGATCAGATCTTCGCCCAGATGAATCTCCAGGGTCCCGAGCTCGACCTCTATAGAGAGGTCCTGGATCTCATGACCGCGCCGATCCCAATTCCGGACCTGGTCATTTACTTGGAAGCGCGGCCTGAGGTATTGTTGCGCCGGTTGCGGAAGCGTAACCGAGAGTTCGAGCGGCGCATCTCCGAGGCGTATCTCGAAGGACTGATCGAAGCGTATCGCCGTTTCTTCCACGCCTACACCGCAGCACCAGTTCTCGTCGTCAACTGTTCGGCGATCGATTTCGTCGAGCAGGGCAACGATCTCGCAGATCTGATCCGCGAGATTCGCAGTGTGAAGCACCAAGGAATGCAACAGTACATACCGCTTGGATCCCAGTAGCCGCCGGCCGGCGGCAAAAACAATCGGGACCGAGACGGAACGCAGCGCGCGCCGGGCCAAGCGCGCTTCTCTCGAATCGAGGTCGACGCGAACGCGCGGCCATCGATGAAGCGAGGGAAGCGTAGGCGGGAATCTGCCGGCACACGAAGCCTTCCGAATCGGTCGGGAGGCTTTTTTTATGGAGCGCAAGGTGACGGTGCCCGACCTTCAGCGGATGAAGGAGGCGGGAACGAAGATCACGGCTCTCACGGCGTACGATTTCCCGTTCGCCCAGATCGTCGACCAAGCTGGCATCGACGTCATTCTCGTCGGTGACACGCTCGGCATGGTGGTGCAGGGGCTCGATACGACCCTGCCGGTCACCATGGACGAGGTCATTTACCACTGCCGCATGGTCGCGCGCGGACGGAAGCGTTCGCTGCTCGTCGGCGACATGCCGTTCCTCTCGTACCAGGTGAGCCGTGAGGAGGCCCTGCGCAACGCCGGCCGCCTCATCAAGGAAGGCGCCTGCGAGGCGGTGAAGCTCGAGGGCGGCATCCCGATGGCCGACACGATCCGGGCGCTCACCTCGGTCGACATCCCGGTGATGGCCCACATCGGACTCACGCCGCAGTCGGTGCACCGCATGGGCGGCCACAAGGTCCAGGGGCGCAGCCGCGGTCGCGGTCCCGGCCAACGCGAGCGGGTGCTCGCCGATGCGCTCGCCGTCGAAGAGGCGGGTGCTTTCTCGGTCGTGCTCGAGGGCATTCCCCTCGATCTCGCCGAGGAGATCACGCTCCGCCTGACGATCCCGACGATCGGCATCGGCGCCGGCATCCACTGCGACGGGCAGATCCTCGTGATGCACGACGTGCTCGGGCTCTTCGACCGCTTCACCCCGAAGTTCGTGAAGCGATACGCCGAGCTCGGTCGCGTGGCGACCGAAGCCATCGCCGAGTACGTGCGCGAGGTGCACACCGGGGCGTTCCCCGACGACGCGCACTCGTTCCTGCTGCGTGCCGAAAGCTCCGATACGAGTGGCGACGGCACCCGGCCGGCCCGCCGCAAACGCGCCGTCGGGTAGGCGCGCGAGCCGGAGAACGAAAGGACCATCGGCGTGCGAGCGATCGAACAAGTGAGCGCAATGCAGGCGTGGAGCCGCGAGGTTCGCGGCCGCGACGGCCTGCGCGTCGCGCTCGTGCCCACCATGGGCGCGCTCCACGACGGGCACCTGTCGCTCGTCTCGCTCGCCCGCCGTCACGCCGACCGCGTCGTGGCGTCGGTGTTCGTGAACCCCGTCCAGTTCGACCGGGCCGACGACTTCGCTCGCTACCCGCGTGATCTCGAGCGCGACGGCGCCATGTTGGCCGGTGCGGGTGCCGACGTGCTGTTCGCCCCCGACGTGAGCGAGATCTATCCGCCCGGCTCTCAGACGTTCGTGACCGTCGACGCGTTGTCGCAGCCGCTGTGCGGCGGACATCGCCCCGGCCACTTTCGCGGTGTGGCAACCGTCGTGTTGAAGCTGTTCACGGCGGTGCAGCCGCACGTCGCGGTGTTCGGCGAGAAGGACTACCAGCAGCTCGCGCTCATCCGCCGCATGGTGCGCGACCTGTTTCTCGACGTCGACGTCATTGGTGCGCCGATCGTCCGGGAAGCGGACGGGCTCGCCATGAGCTCGCGCAATCGCCATCTCGAGGCGACCGAACGCGTGGCGGCACGCTGCCTCGCCGCTGCGCTCGGTGCAGCCGAGGCGGCGCTCAGCGGGGGTGAGCGCGCCGGTGTCGCGGTGGTTGCGGCCGCGTCGGCCGTGATCGCGCGCGAGCCGCTCGCGCGCGTCGATTACGTCGCGCTCGTCGATCCCGAAACTCTGGCGCCCGTCGACACCGTCGACGACCGCGCCGTACTCGCCCTTGCCGTGTGGATCGGATCCACCCGTCTCATCGACAATCGTTTGCTCGTCGTCCCAGCCCTCAAGACCGAGAGGAGAAGCGCATGACCCGAACCATGATGAAGTCGAAGATCCATCGATGCACCGTCACCGATGCCGATCTCACGTACGAAGGGAGCATCACCGTCGACTCCCTGCTCATGGACGCCGCCGACTTCTTCCCGCACGAACAGGTTCACGTTTGGAACGTCAACAACGGCGAACGCTTTCAGACCTATGTCATCCCCGGCCCCCCCAAGTCGGGCACGATCTGCGTGAACGGTTCAGCTGCTCGGAAGGTCCAGCGCGGCGATCTGCTCATCATCGCCACGTTCGCGGGCATGAACGAGGAGGAGGCGCGAAACCTCGTGCCGAGCGTCGTGTACGTCGACGGCGACAACAAGATGCGCCAAGCCGAGAACCCGCACGGGGCTATTGCTGTTCGGTCCCGTGCGCTCAGGACCGCTCCGCGGTCCTGATGCTCCGATGGCCCTCGGGGCGCGGGGTCAACTCGCGCCCCTCGCTCCTGGCTGACGGTCGCCGGTCGGCCGAGCGGTAGGCAGGTCGGCCGCTTCCCGATAAACACTGGGGTCGCATGGCCGATCCGCAGCAGCCCACCATGGTCGTCAACCGCAAAGCGCGGCACGACTATTTCATCGACGAAACCGTCGAAGCCGGAATGGTGCTGACCGGCAGCGAGGTGAAGTCGATCCGCGCGGGTCGTTGCAACCTCGTCGACAGCTTCGCGCGCATCTCGCGCGGCGAGGCGTTCGTTTCGAACGTTCACATCAGCCAGTACGACCCGGCCCACCGCGACAATCACGAGCCGACGCGGAGCCGCAAGCTCCTGCTCCACCGGCTCGAGATCGACCGCCTCGAAGGCAAGCTCAAGCTGCAAGGCTTGACGCTCATCCCGCTCCGGATCTACTTCAACGCCCGCGGTCGCGCGAAGATCGAGCTCGGGCTCGCGCGCGGCAAGAAGCAGCACGACAAGCGCCAGTCGATCAAAGAGCGCGAGGCAAAACGTGAGACGGCGCGCGCGATGCGCACCGATCGTGGGAGGCGGTGATGGCCAAGCATCCGGTCGTGTTCCTGATCGACGTCGACAACACGCTGCTCGACAACGATCGCATCGTTGCCGACCTGATGCGCTACCTCGAGGGGGAGGTCGGCCACGAGCGCCAGCAGCGCTACTGGGCGATTTTCGAGGAGCTTCGCTCCGAGCTCGGCTACGCCGACTATCTGGGTGCGTTGCAGCGCTACCGGGTCGAGCATCCCCGTGATCCGCACCTGCTCACCGTGTCCCACTTCCTGGTGAACTACCCGTTCGCCAACCGACTCTTTCCGAACTCGCTCGACGTCATCGAGCACCTGCGCGCTTGGGGACCGACGGTGATCCTGTCCGACGGCGACGTCGTGTTTCAGCCGCGCAAGGTGGAGCGCTCCGGACTGTTCGAGGCCGTCGAGCGAAACGTGCTCATCTACATTCACAAAGAGGTCGAGCTGGAGGACGTCGAGCGCCGGTATCCTGCCGAGCGCTACGTGCTGATCGACGACAAGCTCCGTATCCTCGCCGCGGTCAAAAAAACGTGGGGCTCCCGCGTCACGACCGTGTTTCCGCGCCAGGGGCACTACGCTACCGATCCGAAGGCCCTCGAGGGTCATCCGCCCGCCGACGTCACGATCGAGCGGATCGGCGAGCTGCTCGATTACGATCTCGCGGGACTGATCGCCGCCGCCAAGTAGGGCAGGGTCGTTCGATGATCACCGGTTGCGGCCGGCGGAACCCGACCTTATAGTCGACGGGTCTCAGTCATCCACGCCATGGGGGCGATCGGCTTCGACGGAGGCTGTGAAACCAGAGTCGCATGCCGGGGATTCCGCAGGCCCCGTCAACAAAAGCGGACTGCTTAAACGCAGACAACAACTACGCACTCGCAGCTTAATGCTGTGACGTTCTACCGCGCTGCGCCCGTAGGCGCGACTAGAACGCCTTACTTCGGGCTAGGCTGCTGACGACGTCGGTAATGCAGTAGCCGAAAGTTAAACCGAATGGGGCCGAGGATCCTGCCTGTGGGAGCCGAAGGCCCGACACCAAAACATAGGCTA
>JBDSJB010000051.1:0-7848 GCA_039917665.1 Binatia bacterium | reverse complement strand
TATGAGCTGCATGGAGCAACGACATGCGACGGTCGCCGTGATCGGCGCCGGTGACTACATCGGCGCCGCGATCGCGCGGCGCTTCGCTCGCGAGGGCTACACGGTCTTCGTCGGCCGGCGGAACGCGGACAAGCTGGCGCCGCTCGTCGCCGCGATCGAAGCCGAGGGCGGTCGCGCGCAGGGTCGCGGTCTCGATGCCCGCACCGAGGCCGACGTCGCCGCCTTCATCACGGAAGCCGACGCGCATGCGCCGCTCGAGGTCTGCATCTTCAACGTCGGGGCCAACGTGTATTTCCCGATCCTCGACACCACCGAGCGCGTCTTCCGGAAGGTGTGGGAGATGGCGTGTTATGCCGGCTTTCTCGCCGGCCGCGAGGGGGCGCGCGCGATGCTCGCGCACGGGCGAGGCTCGCTCTTCTTCACGGGCGCGACGGCGAGCCTGCGCGGTGCCGCGGGCTTCGCGGCCTTTGCTTCAGCCAAGGCGGGGCTCCGCGCCGTCGCGCAGAGCATGGCCCGCGAGCTCGGGCCGCAGAACATCCACGTCGCGCATCTCGTGATCGATGCCGGCGTCGACACCGCCTTCGTTCGCGACCGCATCAAAGCCGCGCAAGGAGCAGAGGCCCTGGAGGCGTTGGCACCGGATCAATTGATGCGCCCGGAGTCGATCGCCGACGCCTATTGGCAGCTGCACGGGCAGTCGCGCGACGCGTGGACCTTCGAGCTCGACCTTCGCCCGGCGAGCGAGCGCTGGTGACGCCATGCCGCTGACCACGCCGCCCGAGTTCTACTTCGACTTCGGAAGCCCGAACACGTATCTCGCGTACCGCGTGCTGCCCTTGATCGAGCAGCGCACCGGGGTTCACTTCGTGCACGTGCCCGCGCTCCTCGGTGGCATCTTCAAGGCCACCGACAATCAGTCGCCGGTGCAGGCCTTCGCGCACATTCCGAGCAAGCTCGCGTACGATCATCTCGAGATGCAGCGCTTCATCCAGCGCCACGGGCTCTGGGAGTTCCACATGAATCCGCACTTCCCGGTGAACACGCTGCTCATCATGCGCGGGGCCGTGGCGGCGCAGCTCGACGGCCGCCTCGCGGCGTACGAAGAGGCGGTGATGCGCCACATGTGGGCGGAGCCGAAGAAGATGGACGATCCCGCCGTTGCCCAGGCCGCGCTCGAAGCGTCGGGGCTCGACGGCGCGCGCTTGCTCGCCCGGACGCAAGACGCCGACGTAAAGCAGGCGTTGCTCGCCAACACCGAGCGGGCGGTCGCGCGCGGCGTGTTCGGCCTTCCGGCGTGCTTCGTCGGCGACGCGATGTACTTCGGCAAGGACCGCCTGCGCGATGTCGAGGAAGAGATCGTACGCGTGCAGTCGGCATGAGTGCTCCGAACGGCGGCTACGCCTACGCCGAGCAGGTCGGCCCGACGGCCGTCGGTCGCACCGTGCTGGCGCATCTCGCCGAGCGGCATCGCCATTCGACCGCAGCGGACTGGTCGCGGCGCGTCGACGCGGGCGAGGTCGAGCTCGACGGCAAGGTCGCCGCGGTCGCGGATCGCTTGCGCGCGGGTCAGCGGCTCGTCTGGCATCGGCCGCCGTGGCACGAGCCGGCGGCGCCGCTGGATTTCGCCGTGCTGCACGCCGACGCCGACGTTTTGGTGGTCGCGAAGCCGCGCGGGCTGCCGACGATGCCGGCGGGCGGCTTCTTCACGCACACCTTGCAGTGGCAGGTGCAGCGCCGGTACCCCGACGCCGTCCCCGCGCATCGTCTCGGACGTGGCACGTCGGGGCTCGTCGTGTTCGCGCGTTCGACGCGGGCGCGTCGGAGCCTGCCGGCGGCGTGGCAAGCTGGCACCGTCGAGCGGGTGTATCGCGGGCTCGTGCAGGGTCGGCCGCAGGACGACGAGCTCGTGATGACGACGCCGATCGCACCGGTGCCGCACGCGCTCCTCGGATCGGTGCACGCCGCGCATCCAGAGGGCAAGCCGGCGCGGAGCACGGTGCGGGTGCTCCGACGCGGCGACGACGCGAGCCTGGTCGAGATCGCGATCGCGACCGGCCGTCCGGATCAGATTCGGATTCACCTGGCGGCGGCCGGGCATCCGCTCGTCGGTGACGCGTTCTATGCCGTCGGGGGCGTGCCGCACGCGGCGTCGCGCGCGCTTCCCGGCGACGGGGGCTATCGCCTGCACGCGACCCGGCTCGGCTTTCCGCATCCGGCGGGGAGCGGGCGGTGGGTGGTCGAGTGTCCGCCACCCGCGGAGCTGCGCTGATGGCGATGCGCGTCTACACGACCGCGCCGCTCGAGGATCCGCGCGACGCGCGCGTCACGTTCCCCGCGCTCGAACGCGCCGGTTACGACGGCGCGTTCAGCTTCGAGGCCAAGCACGATCCCTTCCTGCCGCTCGCGGTCGCCGCCGAGCACACGACGCGCCTCACGCTCGGCACCGCCGTCGCGATCGCGTTCGCGCGGAACCCGATGAACCTGGCGAACCTCGGCTACGGGTTGCAGTCGCTGACCGGCGGACGGTTCTTGCTCGGGCTCGGCACGCAGGTCCGGCCGCACATCGAGCGCCGCTTCAGCTCGACGTGGTCGCACCCGGCGCGTCGCATGCGCGAGCTCGTCCAGGCGATCCGCGCCATCTGGGCCACGTGGGAAGGGCAGGGTCCGCTGAACTTCGCGGGCGAGTTCTACACCCACACGATCATGATCCCGGCCTTCGATCCCGGTCCGAATCCGTTCGGGCCGCCGCCGATCTACCTTGGCGGCGTCGGCCCGAGGATGATCGAGGTCGCGGGCGAGGTCGCCGACGGCTTCATCGCGCATCCGTTCGCGACCCGGCGCTCGTTGCAGAAGCACGTGTTCCCGGCGCTCGCTCGCGGTCTCGCGCGCGCCGGACGGAGCCGGAGCGATCTCCAGGTGATCTGCGCGACGATCGTGGTCACCGCCGAGGACGAGGACGAGCTCGCCCGCGTGCGGCGCGCCGTGAAGAAGCAGCTCGCGTTCTACGGCTCGACGCCCGCGTACGAGCCGACGCTCGATTGCCACGGCTACGGCGATCTCCACCCCGAGTTGAATCGCCTGTCGAAGGCGGGGCGGTGGGACGACATGACCGACTGCATCGACGACGCGCTGCTCGATGCGATTGCGGTCGTCCGTCCGCGCGCCGAAGTGGCGGCGGCGCTGGTCGAGCGTCTCGGCGACCTCGCCGACGGCGTGAGTCTCACCAACAATCGCGCGCCCGACCCCACCCACTGGGCCGACGTCGTCGCCGGGTTGGCGCAGTAAGTCGCCGTCGCAGGCCGGTCTCCCGGCAAGTTTGTGACGCTCGGGTGCGAAGCGGCGGTGCGCAAGTGGGCAGAACCAGGCAGGCCCCGAGAAGGGCACAGCACTTGCTCTAGTGCTGTTGGTAGGCAGTTCACCAGCGGACTCGGGCGCGCTCGTGGCACCGGGAGGAGAGCGACACCGACGTGCAGGCTGACGAGAGCATTCGCGCTGCGCTCGACGAGGAGACGACTCCGCTTCTCGTCCGCCGTGTCCAGGCCGTCGTCCTGTTGTCCGCCGCCGGCGTGCTCGCCGGCATGCTGGTCGACGCCGTGCTTGGGCGGGTCGCACCGCCGTTCGTCTTCTCGATTCGTCTCGCCGCCGTCCTCACCTACGGGTTCGCGCTCTTCGTCCTGGCCCGCATTGGTGCAACCGCGAGTTGCGCGCAGGCGCGGCGGGCGGCCGTCGTCGCGGCGGCCATCATGGCCGTCGAGACCTCTGCGATCGACATGGCAACGGGTGCGGTCGCGATGTCCTTGCACGTCTTGAGCGCGCTCGGGCTCGGCGGCGCCATCGTGTTCCCGTGGGGGATGTGGGCGCAGGTGGGCCTGGTCGGCGTCGGGTATCTCTGCCTCGCGGGACATCTGGTGCACGATCCGACGCTCTGGACGGAGTCCTCCAATCTCGTGCTGACGGTCGGCTCGACGCTCGCCGTCTCGGTCTATGCGGCGGCGTCGCTCGACGTGCAGCGCCTCGCCAAGAAGACCGTCGAAATCCTCCAGGCGGGTCAGAAGCACGTGCTCGAGCTCGTCGCCCGCGATGCGCCCCTCGTCGAGATCCTCGACGACACGCTGCGGGTCGTCGAGCAACAAGCGCCCGGCATGATCTGCTCGATTCTGCTCGTCGATCAAAGCGGGACGGCGCTCCGTCACGTCGTCTCGCGGCGGTTGCCCGAGGAGTGCCGGACGGCGATGGAGCAAGTCGCGATCGGGCCGAACGTCGGCTCGTGCGGCTCGGCGGCGTTTCTCCGGCAGCGCGTCGTCGTGGAGGACGTGACCATCGATCCGCGCTGGCTCGACTTCCGCGATCTCGCCGTGCGGGCCGGACTCCGCGCGTGTTGGTCGGAGCCGATCGTCGCGGGTGACGGCCGCCTGCTCGGGACGCTCGCGATGTACTACCGCGTGGCGCGCGGACCGACGCCGGCCGAGTGCGAGATGATCGAGCTCGGAGCGCACCTCGCCGGCATCGCGATCGAGCGCGGTCAGGCGCGCGCCGACCTCGAGCGCTACGTCGAGGCGCTCGATGCCGCCCGCAGCCAAGCCGAGGATCAAGCGACGCAGCTGCGCGCGCAGACCGAGGAGCTCGCCGCGACGCGCGACCAGGCCCTCAGCTCGGCGCGCGCAAAGTCGGAGTTCCTCGCCAACATGAGTCACGAGATCCGGACGCCCATGAACGGCATCATCGGCATGACGGACATCCTGCTCGAAACCGGCCTCGACGCTGAGCAGCGAGAGCTCGCGCTCACCATTCGCCGCTGCAACAACGCGCTGCTCACCGTCGTGAACGACGTGCTCGACTTCTCGAAGATCGAGGCCGGCAAGCTCGCGATCGAGCACGTGCCGATGAATCTCCGTCTGCTGATCGAGGAAGTGACGACGCTCTTCGCGCAGCAAGCGCACGAGAAGGGGCTCGAGATTGCGGCCGTGATTCCGCCCGGCTTTCCGGAGCACGTGCTCGGCGATCCCGGCCGCCTCCGCCAGGTGCTGTCCAATCTCGTCGGCAACGCGATCAAGTTCACCGAGCAGGGCGAGGTGGTCGTCGAGGCCGAGGTGCGGTCCGAGCGCGGGCCGTGGACCGGCCTCGCGCTTCGGGTCCGCGACACCGGCATCGGCATCCCGCCCGAGCGCCAGGCGGCGATCTTCGAGAGCTTCACCCAGGTCGACGGCAGCACGACCCGGCGCTACGGCGGGACGGGGCTCGGCCTCACGATCTGCCGGCAGCTCGTCGAGCTCATGGAAGGCGAGCTCACTGTGGCGAGCGAGCCCGACATCGGCAGCACGTTCACGGTCGAGCTCACGATCGAACAGCAGGCCGCGGCGCGCGTCGACGACGCCGTGTCGGTCGCGCTCGCCGATCTCCGCGTCCTCGTCGTCGACGACAACGCAACCAACCGCCGCATCGTCTGCCAGCATCTGCGTTCGTGGGGGTGTCGTCCCGACGAGGCGAGCAGCGGTCCGGCCGCGCTTCGCATGCTCGGCGAGGCCGTGACGCACGATCCCTACGGTCTGGTGCTGCTCGACATGCAGATGCCGGGCATGGACGGCGCTCACGTCGCGGCGCGCGTCCGCGGCGACGCGGCGCTCGCGGCCGTCCCGCTGATCCTCTTGTCGTCGATGGGCGCGATGCGCGGCGGCTCGGAGGGGGCGCGTCTCCTCGGCTTCGACGTCGCCGTCACCAAGCCGATCTGTCGGGCGGTGCTCGCCGAAACCGTGACCGCCGTGCTCGAGCGCCGAATCCCGCGCGCCGCCGACGGCGTGAAGCGCGCGCTGCCGGTCGCGCGGACGCTCGACGTGCTGGTCGCCGAGGACAACGGCATCAACCGCGACGTGATCAGTCAGATGCTGCACCTGCTCGATTGCCGCGTCGACGTCGTCACGAACGGCCGGGATGCCGTCGATGCCGTCCGGGCTCGCCGCTACGACGTCTTGCTCATGGACGTCCAGATGCCCGAGATGGACGGACTCGAGGCGACCAAGGAGATCCGGCGCGGCGAGCTGGTCGGCGGTCCGCGCCTCGCCATCATCGCGCTCACGGCCCACGCGCTCGAAGGCCAGCGCGAGCGCTGCCTCGCCGCCGGCATGGACGACTTCCTCGCCAAGCCGATCACCCTCGAGAGCGTGACGATGGCGCTCGCCTATCAGCGCGTCCGCTGCGAGACGGACGAGGCCGCGCTCGCCACGTCGGCGGCCTGAGCGCCTACCCACGTCGTCGCAAATGGCGTAGGTTCGAGCCATGCCGAAGCTCGTCGTGTCCACGCCGTCCAAGCCCGCGCCATCCCCGCGCGTCCTGCAAAAATCCAACAAGCTGAGCAACGTCTGCTACGACATCCGCGGCCCGGTCCTCGCGCGCGCGAAGCAGATGGAGGACGAAGGCCAGCGCGTGATCAAGCTCAACATCGGGAACCCGGCGCCGTTCGGTTTCGACGCCCCCGAAGAGCTGGTGCAGGACGTGATCCGCAATCTGCCGAGCGCATCCGGGTACTGCGATTCCAAGGGACTCTTCGCGGCGCGGAAGGCCGTGATGCACTACTCGCAGCAGAAGCACATCGCGGGCGTCACGATCGAGGACATCTACATCGGGAACGGCGTCTCCGAGCTGATCGTGATGTGCATGCAGGGCCTCCTGAACGACGGCGACGAAGTGCTCGTACCGTCGCCCGACTATCCGCTCTGGACGGCGGCCGTCAGTCTCGCGGGCGGCACCGCGCGCCACTACCTCTGTGACGAGGGGGCGGGGTGGCTCCCCGATCTCGACGACATTCGCGCCAAGCTCACGCCGACGACGCGCGCCATCGTCATCATCAATCCCAACAACCCGACCGGCGCGCTCTATCCCGACGACATGTTGCGCGCGCTGGTCGAGATCGCCCGCGAGCACCGGCTCATTCTGTTGGCCGACGAGATCTACGACAAGGTGCTGTTCGACGGCGCGACGCACACCTCGGTCGCGTCGCTCAGCGACGACGTCCTGACGCTCACGTTCAACGGGCTCTCGAAGAACTATCGGGCCTGCGGCTACCGTGCGGGCTGGATGATCATCTCGGGCGACAAGTCGAACGCGCAGGATTACATCGAAGGGCTGAACATCCTCTCGTCGATGCGCCTCTGCTCGAACGTGCCGTCGCAGTTTGCGATCCAAACCGCGCTCGGCGGCTACCAGAGCATCGACGATCTCGTGCTGCCGACGGGTCGGCTCGGCAAGCAGCGCGATCTCGCCCACGATCTGCTGACGAGCATTCCGGGCGTCACCTGCATGAAGCCGAAGGCCGCGCTCTATCTGTTCCCGAAGCTCGACCTCCGGCGCTACCCGATTCGGGACGATCAGGCGTTCATTCTCGAGCTGCTCGAGGAGCAGAAAGTCCTGGTGGTCCAGGGCTCGGGATTCAACTGGCCGTACCCGGATCACTTCCGGATCGTCTTCCTGCCGAACGCCGACGACCTCACCGAGTCGATCGGCCGCATCGGCAAGTTCCTCGACCACTACCAGCGCCGTCACGCGGGATAGCGCATCCGCTCCAGAGGCTGAACTTGCCGACCAGCCGGCCGTCAGGCATTTACCTGACGAGCAATGGCACGTATCGGTCTCGTCCTCGGCGCCGGCGGCGCCACCGGTCATGCATTCCACATCGGTGTCCTCTCCGCATTGGAGGAGGCGACCGGATGGGATCCGCGTACGGCCGACGTCATCGTCGGCACCTCGGCGGGCGCCGTCATCGCTGCGTTGCTGCGCGGCGGCCTCTCCCCGCGTGATCTCGCGGCCCGCGCGCTCGGCGACCCGATGTCCGAGGAGGGCACCGCCATTGCCGCC
>JBDSJB010000050.1:0-41435 GCA_039917665.1 Binatia bacterium | reverse complement strand
TTGGCGAGACGGATCGTGGCGCGGTCGTTCGAGTTGTTGAGGGTGTAGGTTTCGATGCCCTGCAGCTCGCCGGAGCGATCGGCGTTGGCGTGGATCGAGACGAAAAGATCGGCGCTGTTGGCGTTGGCGAACGCCGTGCGCTCGGCGAGCGTACGCGTGGCATCGGTCTCGCGCGTGAGGAGCACCTTCGCGTTGGAGGACTCCTCGAGCCGCCGCTTCAATCGCTGGGCGATGGCGAGCACGACGTCCTTCTCGAGAATGCCGTTGACGCCCTGTGCGCCGGGATCGGCGCCACCGTGGCCAGGATCGAGCACGATGCGCCACGGCCGATTCGCGGGCCGACCGGGAATGGGCTCGGCCTTGCTGGCGAGCTCGCTTTCGGCGCGCTTCGGGGAAGCGACGGTCGTGGGCGCCTCGACGCGACGCGTGGGAGGCGGTGGCGGGGTCGGCGCGACGGCCGGTGCCGCGCGCTCGGGAAGCGGCGCTGGCTCGACCGGTTTGGCGGGCGGCGCGGCGCTGGGGGGCCGACGTTCTTCCAAGAGCACGGGCGGCGCGACTGCGGCAAGATCGGACGGCTTCGACTCCTGTGCGTCGCGCGACGGCGCGGCGATGAAGGGAGGCGCGTCGGTCGGGGTTCCCGAGATGTCGATGACCACGCGCGGCGGATCCTCGTATGCGTCGATCGAATGCTTGCTGATGCTGGCGAGGTCGAGGACGACGCGGGCCGTGCGGGCGGTGAACTGGCCGGTGCGGATCTGCTGCAAGAGGCCGTTCTCGACACCGATGGGCGTCGACGCGCCAGGGCCGAGCGTCGCGTTCGAGAAGTCGAGGACGACGCGCCGAGCGGTTTTGCGGGATGCCTCCCCGGCGTACACGTGAACCTCGAAGGGCACGGGACGCGACAGCATGATGATCACGCGTGTCGACGACCCGTCGGCCTCGTACCGGACCCGCTCGATGCGTCCAGGCCTCGCGGCTGCGGCGAGGGCCGTCGACGCGAGCAGCGAAAAGAGCAGCATTGCGACGAAGCCCGCCAGGGCACGCCGTCCGCGCCGGTCAGGCATCGTCGTCGCCGTTTCCGCCGCGCACGGCCTCAGCCAAGGCGTGGAGCTCGTTCAGGGCTTCGAGGGGCGTCATGCGCGTCACGTCGATCGCACGAAGACGCGTTTCGATCACCGACGGGCGGGGCGCGAACAGCCCGAGCTGCGCACCGGCAGACGCTTCCGCCGCAGGTGCGTCCCGCCCCGCCTCCGACAGCAGCTCCCCGCGTTCGAGCGTCGCCAACAGACCCCGCGCCCTCTCCACCACCTCGACCGGCAAACCCGCCAGCCGTGCCACTTCTACGCCATAGCTCCGGTTGGCCGGCCCCGCAACGATTCGGCGGAGGAAAATGACCTGGTCGTTCCACTCCCGGACCGCGACCGAGTAGTTGCGCACCCGCGGCCGCTGCCGGGCGAGCGTCGTGAGCTCGTAGTAGTGGGTGGCGAACAGGGTCTTCGCCCCCGGTTGCTTGTCGTGGAGGTACTCGGCGACGGCCCACGCGATCGCGATCCCGTCGTAGGTGCTCGTGCCGCGGCCGATCTCGTCGAGGATGACGAGGCTGCGGGGACCGAGCTCGCGCAGGATGTTGGCGGTCTCCCGCATCTCGACCATGAACGTCGAGTCGCCGGCCGCCAGGTTGTCGGCCGCGCCGACGCGCGTGAAGATCCGGTCGAGCACGCCGATCTTCGCCTCCGACGCCGGCACGAAGCTCCCCATCTGGGCGAGGCAACAAATGAGCGCGACCTGGCGGAGGTAGGTCGATTTGCCGGCCATGTTGGGACCGGTGATCAAGAGCAGCTGCTGCGAGCCGTCGAGGGTGCAGTCGTTCGGGACGAACGCGGCACCACCGAGGGTGGTTTCGATGACCGGGTGACGTCCGTCGCGAATGACGATCGCGTCGCCACGGTCGAGGACTGGGCGGACGTAGCCGCGGTCGTGCGCCAGGTCGGCGAGCGCGGCCAGCGTATCGAGCACGGCGAGCGCGCGGGCGTTCTCGGCGAGCACGCGTTGGTGCGTCGCGATCTCGGCGGTGAGCTCCGCGAACAGGGCCGACTCGAGCTGGCCGAGCCGCGCTTCCGCGCCGAGGAGCTTGTGCTCCTGCTCCTTCAGCTCGGTCGTGACGAAGCGCTCGGCACCGGCGAGCGTCTGCTTCCGGATGTAGTCGTCGGGGACGAGCGCGAGGTTCGGCTTCGTCACCTCGATCCCGTAGCCGGAGACGCGGTTGTACCGCACCTTGAGCGAGCCGATGCCGGTGCGTTTCCGTTCGCGCGCCTCCAACGCGACGACCCAACCTTTCCCGTCGCGCGAGAGCCCGCGCAGCTCGTCGACCTGCGGATGGGCGCCGTCGCGGATGACGGGACCGCCGGCGCGCAGGTTCACGGGCGGCTCGTCGACGAGCGTCGTGACGATCCGCTCGTGCACCGTCGGCAGCGGATCGAGCGCCGCGGCGATCTCGCCGAGCAGGCCGTCTTCGCCGGCGAGCCGTTCGCGCAGCGTGCCGGCCCGGCCGAGGGCGACGGTGAGCCGGAGGCAATCGCGCGGCGACGCCCCGCCCGTCCCGATCCGACCGACGAGTCGCTCGAGATCGCCCATCCCCGCGAGTGCCGCGCGCACGTCGCTCCGCAGCTCGATACCGTCGACGAGCCGTGCCACCGCATCGAGGCGGCGCCCGATCGCGGCTGGACTCGTGAGCGGCGCCAGCATCCAACGCCGGAGCGTCCGGCTTCCCATCGGGGTTGCCGTGCGGTCGATGACGTGCAGCAGCGAGCCGCGCCGCTCCCCGCCGCCGCCGTCGAGCAGATTCAGGTTGGCGCGGGTGGTTTGGTCGAGGACGAGCGTGTCGTGCGGCTGCACGAGCTCGGGCGCACGGAGATGGTCGAGCTTGCCGCGAAACGTGGCGCGGAGGTACGCGCGGAGGCCGCCGAGCGCCGCGAGGCCGGCGTCGCCGATCGCGGGACTGGTCGCCTCCACGCCGTCGGCGACCCACGCGGCCGCATCGGCTCCGTCGAACCATTCGGCCGGCGCGAGGCTCTGGAAGACGTCCCGCGCCTGTGCCGTCAGCTGCGGCAGCACCGGTTGCAGCTCCGGGGCGACGACGAGCTCTTTCGCGCCGAGCCGCGAGATCTCCTCCGCGATCGCGTCGAGCGCTTCGTCGCGCGCGAGCAGCGTCGGCGCGTCTCCACTACCCGCGGGGCTCGGAAGCGCGAACTCCATGACGCGTACTTCGCCGGTCGAGAGATCGCAGGCGCTGAGGCCGTATCCGCCGGTCGTCCGGGCCACGACGGCGAGGAAACTCGCGCTCTTCGGGTCGAGATTCTCCTCCTCGAGCACCGTCCCCGGCGTGATGACGCGGACGACGTCGCGATCGACGAGCCCCTTGGCGCCGCGCGGATCCTCGACCTGCTCGCAGATGGCGACCTTACAGCCCGCGGCAAGCAGCTTCTGGATGTAGCCGTCGACGGCATGGAACGGGACGCCGCAAAGCGGGATCGGATTCGGGTCTTGCTTGTTGCGGGCGGTGAGCGTGATGTCGAGAATGGCCGACGCGCGCTGGGCGTCCTCGAAGAACATCTCGTAGAAGTCGCCGAGCCGGAACATCAGGACCGCGTCGCGATGCTGCTCTTTCAGGCGCAGGTACTGCGCCAGCATCGGCGTCAGCTTCACGCCCGTCCCTTCGACTACCGGCATTCGTTGGCTGCGACGCGCGTCAGATCTTCTTGCGCTTCTGGCTGAGGTAGTCGACGAGCAGGTACTCGCCGAGGCGATCGGGCCGCGTGTAGAGCGCGCGGCCGCGGTTGATCCTGGTCATGCGTTCGACGAACGCGCGCAAGCTCGGGCTGTCGTCCAGCATGAAGGTGTTGATGGTGATGCCGAGGCGCGTGACGCGCTCGACCTCTTTCAAGGTTTCCTGCGCCGCCCGCATGCTGATCCCGCCGAAGCTCAGCGGCCACTCGCAGAAGAGCCGGCCCTTCTGGAAGTAGGCCGTTGGTTGGCCGTCGGTGATCACGATCAAGTGTTGGTTCGTGCTGCGGTGCCGCGACAGGAGCTCGGCGCCGAGGCGGAGTCCGTCCTGAAGATTGGTGAACGGGTCGCCCATGTTCCAGCTCGCCTCGGGCAGGTCCTTCAACTTGAGCTCCACGGCACGCGTGAAGAAGCCGACGATCGCGAAGTAGTCACGCGGGTAGCGCGAGCGGATCAGGCTCTCCATCGCGAGCGCGACCTTCTTGGCGGCGGCGAAGCGGCCCTCCCAGCTCATCGACCAGCTCATGTCGAGCAGCAGCACGGTCGAGGTGCTGGTGGTGTCGTCGGCGTCGAAGACCTGGAAGTCGTTGGGAGCGAGTCGGAGCGGTGACGCCGGTCCGCGCGTCAACGCTTCCTTCAACGTCCCGACGAGATCGAGATTGAGCGGGTCGCCGTGCTGATAGGGCTTGCTGACCTCGGGACGAATCGCGGCGGCGCCGCGCAGTTCGTTCGGGTGCGAGCCGGGGCGGTCGCGCAGCAGCCCCTGATAGATGTCGCGGAGCGCGAGCTGGCCGATCTTGCGGACGCCCTTCGGGGAGAGCGCCGTCTGCCCTTCCCGATCCATCAGATACCCGGACTCCTGCAGCATCGCCATCATCTGCCGGAGGTTCTCGAAGTCTTGCGCCGCTTCGGCGCCGAGCAGCTGCCGGAGCTCGTCGAGCCCGACGCCCTGGAGATCGCCGCTCATGAGGCTCTGCTCGAGCTGTCGTAGGCGTTCCATCTCGCGCATCATCTCGAGGGCGCGCTCGTAATCGAGCTTGTCGGGTCCGTGGAACGACTCGCCGTGCTTCTTCATGAATTCTTCGAGACGCTGGATGTTCTCGAGCTCCTCGAGGAGGTTGGCGAACTCGCCGGCGGCTTGGTCGTCCTCGAACGCGTAGTCCTTGAGCTTGGTGATTGACTCGGAGAGGCCGTGCGGCAGCTGGTCGAGAAACGCCTCTTTGGCAGCGAGATCGGAATTCCCGGGCTTGCGCTCGGCCAGCGTGTCGCGTTCGAGGTCGAGGAGCTCGTCGAGCTTCCGGCGCATCTCGTCGAGCGCATGGCTCAAGTCGAAGTCGCGATGGTGCTCGCGCATGCGGTTCCGGACTTGCTCGAGGAGCTCGTCGAGCCCGGGGACGCGCATGCCGGACAGTTCGGCACCCTGACGCATCAGCCACTCGAGCGCCTGACGGACGTCGTCGGTGTACGAGAGGTACTCGCCGAGCTTGCTGAAGATCTCGTCGGGATCGAGCCGAACCCGTTGGCGCCCGTCCCAACGGGTATAACGGACCGTGAGCATGCTCAGCTCTTGTACACCGTCCGGCCGCCGGCGCGCTCTTTGTTGAGCTTCCGGTGCACGTGGAGGCCTTCGAGGATGAGCTCGCTCGCCGCCGCCATGAGCGCGGGGCTCTCGAACGGCCCGACGGCCATGATGGCCTCGCGCAGGCCCGGGATGCCGCGAATGCCTTCGAGGTAGTCGGCAGCCGGCATGCGATCGGACACTTCCACGCCTCCGCCGCCTTCGAAGTACTCGATCACGCGCTTCAGCGAGTCGATCGGAATGACCCGATCGAACACTTTCAGCACCGCGCGATTGGTGAGGCGATCGACGAGGTCGCTCGCCTTCTTCTCCTCGCCCGCGTACTCGAGCTCGATCTTGCCGGCCGTCGACGACAGTACCGCGTGCAGGTCGGTCAGGCGCGGAACGATCTCGCGCTCGCCGCAACGGACGGCCCGCTTCTCGGCGTTGGCGAGCACGCTCTCGTAGTTGTTGATGGTGATGCGCACGCTGACGCCCGAGGCCTGATTGATCTCGTTCGACTCGCGCGCCTCCATGGTGATCTGCGCCAGGAGCTCCTTGATGAAGTCCGGGACGCGCACCTCGCGCCCTCCCCGTTCCGCGGTCGGCACTTCCTGCTCCATGATCGCGATCTCGTCCTCGATGCGACTCGGGTAGTGCGTGCGGATCTGGGCGTCGAAACGATCCTTCAACGGCGTGATGATCCGGCCGCGGCTCGTGTAGTCCTCCGGGTTGGCGGTCGCGATGATGACGACGTCGAGCGGCAGACGGATCTTGTAGCCTTTGATCTGGACGTCCTTCTCTTCCATCACGTTGAACAGACCGACCTGGACCTTCTCGGTGAGGTCGGGGAGCTCGTTGATGGCGAAGATGCCGCGATGAGTGCGCGGTACGAGTCCGTAGTGGATGGTTTCCTCGTCCGCGAGGTAGCGGCCTTCGGCGACCTTGATGGGATCGATCTCGCCGATCAGGTCGGCCATCGAGACGTCGGGGGTGGCGAGCTTCTCGCCATAGCGCCGGTCGCGTTCCAACCAGACGATCGGGAGCGCGTCACCCTCGGCGGCGGCACGCTGGCGGCAGCCACGGCAGATCGGCGCGAACGGGTCGTCGTTGATCTCACAGCCGGCCACCGCGGGAACGAGGGGATCGAGCAATCCGAGGAGGCCGCGCATGATGCGCGACTTCCCCTGGCCGCGCTCGCCGAGGAACACGATGTGATGTCCCGCCAGGACCGCGTTCTCGATCTCGGGGATGACCGTGTCGTCGTAGCCGACGATGCCGGTCAGGAGCGCCTCGCGGGCGGCGAGCTTGCCGAGAAGGTTCCGGCGCATCTCTTCGCGGACTGGGAGGACTTGGTATCCCGCCGCTCTCAGTTCGCCGACCGTACGCGCCTGCTCCATCAACCGTACCTCCCAGGGGTCGCAAAATGCCGTGCATTATAGGCGCGCCGTCTCGCGAGAGTAAATCGCGTCGGTGCATTCCGGGCCGCCAACCCCGCTTTTCCGAGCCGCCGAACGGGCCTTGCTGGCCCATCGGCCCATTGCAACAATGCTCGCCGGCATGGGTGTGCACTGGCAGAGGATCGCGGTTCCGTTCGAATATCCGGTTTTCTTCACTCGCGATGCCTTTGCGACCTCCAACACCGACCTCGTCGATGCAATCACGCGCTCCGAGCCGGACCGCCGTCACCGTTTGCTGATGATCGTCGACGACGGTGTCGCCGCCGCGTGGCCCGGTCTCGCAGCGGCCATCACCGGCTACGTCGAGCACTTCAGCGGAAGGCTCGTGCTCGCAGCCGAGCCGCTCGTCGTCGCGGGCGGCGAACGATCCAAGAACGATCCGGCGGCGCTCGCGGCGTTGCACGCACGGCTGCACGCGCTCGGGTTCGATCGGCAGAGCGTCGTCGTGGTCATCGGCGGCGGCGCGCTCCTCGACATGGTGGGGTATGCGGCCGCGACGGCGCATCGTGGCGTCCGGATCGTGCGCGTACCGACCACCGTGCTCGCCCAGAACGACTCCGGAGTGAGCGTCAAGAACGGCGTCAATGCCTTCGGGGCCAAGAATTTTCTCGGCACGTTCGCACCGCCATTCGCCGTCCTGAACGACACCGCGTTCCTCAGCACCCTCCCCGCGCGCGACACGATCGCCGGGATGGCGGAGGCGGTGAAGGTCGCGCTCGTCCGCGACGCCGAGTTCTTCGCATGGAACGAGACGCATGCGGAGGCGCTCGCCGCATGCGATCTCGTACTTGTGAGCGAACAAATCGAGCGCGCGGCCCGGCTCCATCTGGCGCACATCGCGGGGTCGGGTGATCCGTTCGAGCTCGGCAGCGCCCGGCCGCTCGACTTCGGACACTGGGCCGCGCACAAGCTCGAGATGCTCACCGAGCACCGGCTGCGCCACGGGGAAGCCGTGGCGATCGGGATGGCGCTCGACACTTGCTATGCCGCGGAGATCGGCCTGCTCTCCGTGCCGGCGCGCGAACGGATCCTCGGGTTGCTCACGGCGCTCGGGTTGCCGATCTGGGACGTGACGCTCCGGCTGTTGGGTCCCGACGAGCGCCCACTCTTGCTGGATGGGCTGGCGGAGTTTCGCGAGCATCTCGGCGGTGAGCTGACCGTGACGCTCCTCGCCGACGTCGGACGCGGGATCGAGGTCCACGAAATGCGTGACGACGCGATCCTGCAGGCTATCGATCATCTCGCCGCCCGGAACGGCCAGTGAAGCTCGCGGCGCCGGGCGCGCCACATCTCACGTACTGCACCAACATCCACCCCGGTGAGACGTGGACCGAGGTACGGGCGAATCTCGAGCGCTACGTGCTGCCCGTGCGCACGCTGGTCGCACCCGGCCGACGCTTTGGCATCGGTCTACGCCTGTCCGGAGCGGCGGCCGAAGCGCTCGCCGTCCCCGCCGCGCTGGCCGAGCTGCAGGCGTTCCTCGCTGCGCACGACCTCTATGTCTTCACGATCAACGGATTCCCATTCGGCGCTTTTCACGGGACGCGGGTGAAGGAGCAGGTGTATGCCCCCGATTGGCTCGACGATGCGCGCGTCGCCTATACCAATCGGCTCGCGACGCTGCTCGCTGCGCTCGTGCCCGCTGAGACGCCGTACGGCAGTGTCAGCACCGTGCCCGGCGCGTTTCGGGCGCGCGCTTCGTCGCCGGCCGCGGAGGCGGCGATCGCCGATCGCCTCCTGCAGCACGTCGCGCACCTGATCGAGCTCGAAGAACGGACGAAACGGTGCATTCGAACGGCCCTGGAGCCCGAGCCGTGGTGCGTCCTCGAAACCGTCGACGACGCGATCGCGTTCTTCCAAAGCCACCTCTACACCCTGGCCGCGGCGGAACGCCTCGCCGCGCTCTCGGGTCGTTCCGTGGTGGCGAGCGCCGCGGCGATTCGCCGGCACCTCGGCGTCTGCTTCGACGCCTGTCACATGGCCGTCGAGTTCGAGGAGCCCGCGGCGGCGTTGGCACGGCTCGCCGCCGCGGAGATCGCCGTGGTCAAAGTGCAGATCAGCGCCGGCATGGTGGCGACCCTCGGGCCCGACGACGCCGCCATCCAGAGCGCGCTCGCGAGCTTCGCCGACGACGTCTATCTGCATCAAGTCGTCGAGTGTCGGGATGGAGCGCTGTACCGCTTCGTCGATCTGCCTGAGGCGCTCGTGGCGGCGGCGGATGATCGCGAGCCACGCGAGTGGCGGGTGCATTTCCACGTTCCGCTCTTTCGCGAGACGCTCGGGGTCGTGCGCAGCACGCAGCCGTGGGTGGCGACGTTGCTGGAAGCACTGCGCAGCGGCGCCTACGACGGCCATCTCGAAGTCGAGACCTACACATGGGACGTGTTGCCCGCGTCGTTTCGCGGTGAGCCCGTCGAGCGTGCCGTCGCCCGCGAGCTCAATTGGGTCCTGGAGCGGCTCGAGTCGTGACCTGGCAGACGGCGCTTCGCCTCGGCCGCGTGTCCAACCTGCCGACGGTCTGGACGAACGTGACGGCGGCGGCCGTGCTCGCGGGAGCGGCGATCCCGAGCCTCGCGTGGCTCGTCGTCGCGGTCGCGTGCTCGCTCTCGTATGTCGGCGGTATGTTCCTGAACGACGCGTTCGATCGCGAGCTCGACGCGCGGCTCCGTCCCGAGCGACCCATTCCCGCGGGGACGGTGGCGCCGTCAGCGGTGTTCGCGGCCGGCTTCGTGCTGCTGGGCGTCGGGCTGCTGTTGGTCGTCGTCACGGCGCGGCTGACGCTGGATGCCGGCGCCGGTCTCGCCGTGGCGAGCGCGCTCGCCCTCGCCGGCGCGATCGTCCTCTACGACGTGTGGCACAAAGCGAATCCCTACGCACCGCTGCTCATGGGTGTCTGTCGCGTGTTGGTCTACGTGACGGCGGCGGCGACGCTGACCGGTGGGGTCGCGAGTGGGGTGCTCGTCGGTGCCATTGTCGTGCTCGCCTATCTCATCGGGCTCACGTACGTCGCGCGCCAAGAGACGCTCGGACGCGTCGAGAATCTCTGGCCGTTGCTCTTTCTCGCTCTGCCGTTCGCCTACGGCGTCCCGACGCTCATGGCGGGCGGTATCGGCAGCCTGGTGTATCTCGGGTTCCTCGGCTGGGTCCTTTTCAGCCTGTCGCATCTCGGGTGGCGCGCTGAGACCAATGTGCCACGGGCGGTGGTGAGCCTGATCGCCGGCATCGCGTTGCTCGACGGCTTGATCATGGCGGGTCATGGCGGTGCGGGAACGGTCGTGGTCGCGGCGGGCGCGTTTCTTCTGACGCTCGGCCTGCAGCGTTGGGTACCCGGCACCTGAGACGGGCGGGGTTCGCGACCTCGGTCTTCCGTGTTAGCGAACGGACATGACCGACACCCTCGACCAACGCATCCAGGCCGCGCTCGCCGGCACGTCGGATGATGCACGTTTCGTGGCCGCATTGGCCGTCGTGCAGCAGGCCTTCCACGCCCAGATGGGGACGCTCCATCGGCTCGGTGCCGACGATCATCTCCATCTGGTCGCCGCGAGCCCAGGCCTACCGGAACCCGTGCTCGCCGCGAGCCGTCGCATCCCGCTGGGCAAAGGTATTGCGGGCGAGGCAGCGGCAACCGCGAAGCCTGTGTCGCTCTGCAATCTGCAGACGGACACGAGCGGCGTCGCGCGGCCCGGAGCCAAGGCCACGGGGCTCGGGGGCTCGCTCTGCGTCCCGGTGTTCGGCGGTACGCGCGTCGTCGGAACGCTCGGTATCGGCTGGATGGGCGAGCGCACGATCAGTGACGATGAGACGGCCGCGTTGCTCGCCGCCGCCCGAGTGCTCGGTGCCGCGCTCGCCGCCGCGAGCTGAACCGCCCTCGCTACGACGCGGTTTGCGTCGTTCGCCCCGCCGCGTCGCCGAAGACGTGCGCGAGGACGATGTCTTTGACGTCGGTCGCCGCGACAGTCGCGGGGACGAGGGTCGGGTCGCTGCTCATGAAGAGCGGGCCGGCGGCCGGGTCGTCGGTGAGTCGCCCGTGTGATCCGCGGACCAGCGTGGTGTCGAGGGGGATCACGTCCATCAGATACCGAAAGCCCGCGGCCTTCTTCGCGAGCGTCCAACCGACCTTGAGCTGCGGCAGCCAGAGCGTCGGGTCGAGGAACAGCTCGACCGGGTCGTAACCAGGCTTGCGGTGGATGTCGACGGTGCGGGCGAAGTCGGGCGCGAGCGCGTCGTCGAGCCAGAAATAGTAGCTGAACCAACGATCGGCCGCCGACACCGCGACGAGCTCGCCCGAGCGCGGATGATCGAGCCCAACGGCGCGCTTCCCTTCCGCGTCGAGGACCGTTTCGATGCCGTCGAGATTGCGGAGCAGCTGCTGCACCTCGGCAATGCGCTCGGGACGGCGGACGTAGACGTGGGCGAGTTGGTGATCGGCGACGGCGAACGCCTCCGACGCGCCCGCGTCGAGCATCTCGCGGCCGAGCTCGGGTTTCACGGCGAGGAGCCCGGCCTGGCGGAGCGCGCGGTTGATGTGGACCGCGTCGCGCACTTCGGTGATCCCGTACTCCGAGAGAACGATCACACGAGCCCCGTCGCGTTGGACGTGCTCGATCAAGTCTCCGCAGACCGCGTCGATCTCTTGCAAGTCCTTCGCGACCGCCGGGTCGTTCGGTCCCACGCGCTGCAGTACGTAGTCGAGGTGCGGGAGATAGACGAGGGTGAGCGTCGGCTTCCGCGTGTCGTAGACGTGGCGGGCGGAGTCGGCGATCCAGCGGGTCGCGCTGATGTCGGTCGCGGGTCCCCAGAAGCTGAAGAGCGGGAACGTGCCGAGCTTGGCCTGGAGCTCGTCGCGGAGCGCGATCGGCGTGCTGTAGACGTCGGGGAGCTTCCGGCCATCGGCGGGGTAGAGCGGGCGCGGCGTCACCGACCAGGTGGCGCTGCTGTACATGTTGTACCACCAGAAGAGCTGGGCGCAGGTGAAGTCGGGATCGCGCCGTGTCGCGGCATCCCAGATCTTCTCGCCACCGACGAGATGATTCGATTGCCGCCAGAACCAGATCTCGGCGAGGTCGCGGAAGTACCAGCCGTTGGCCACGCAGCCATGCTCACGTGGCAGCGTGCCGGTCACGAGCGTCGACTGGGCCGTGCACGTGACGGCTGGGAGGACCGTCGTCATCGCGCGCAACGCGCCCGTGGCCGCGAAGCGGGACAGATTGGGCGTGGCATCGCCGAGCAGCGCGCGGGTCAGCCCGACGACGTTCAGAACGACAGTGCGTTGCACGAGGTGCTTGCGGTCAGCCGCGGCGGACCGAGTTGCCTTCCCACGAGTCGGCGGTGGACGGCGCCTCGTCGAGCGTCAGCCGGCCGCTCTGCGCGAAGAAGCGCACCGGATTCTCCCACACGATCGTTTCGATGAGGTCCTCGGCGATGCCCTGCTCCCGCATCACGGCGACCGTCTTCGGAACCTTGAGCGGATCGCTCACGCCCCAATCGGCGGCGCTATTCACGATCATGCGCTCGCTGCCGTACTGGCGGACGAGCGCCGCCATGCGCGCTTCGTCCATCTTGCTCTTCGGGTAGATCGAGTGCCCCGCCCAGCATCCGGTGGCGAGCACCATGGGCAGCGTCTCTTCCGTGTTGTGATCGATCAGGACGCGCTCCTCGGGGAATCCCGCCTCGCGGACCAGCGCCAGGCTGCGTTCCGTCCCGCGCTTCTTGTCGCGATGCGGGGTGTGGACGAGTGCGGGAAGGCCGAAGCCCTTGGCGAGCTCGAGCTGCTCCGCGAACCAGCGATCCTCGGCCGGCGTCTGCTCGTCGTAGCCGATCTCGCCGACGGCGACGACGCCGTCCTTGCCGAGATAGCGCGGCAGGAGCGCGACGACGCCTTCCGCGATGCGCTCGTCGTTGGCTTCTTTGGGATTGAGCGCGAGCGTGCAGAAGTGGCGAATGCCGAACTGGCTTGCGCGAAACGGCTCCCAGCCGAGGAGCGATCCGAAATAGTCCTCGAAGGTCCCGACGTGGGTGCGCGGCTGCCCGAGCCAGAAGGCCGGCTCGACGATGACCGTGATGCCCGCGGCCGCCATCGCCTCGTAGTCGGCGGTGGTGCGTGAGCTCATGTGGATGTGGGGATCGAAGATTTTCATCGGGACATCACCAGTGCGAGATCGGCCGGCACGCTGCGCCCGGCAGCGGTGCGCTCGCTCGCGTAGTCGGCCGCCATGCGGGCGAGCTCGGTGCTCCGTCGGGTCGCGAGCCCGAGGATACGCGCCAGAGCGACCTCGGTGAAGACGGCTTTCAGCACCATGTGGTTGAAGCTCGTTTCAGGGAAGTACGACGCGGGATAGGGATTCTCACAGGCGATCGCCTCGAAGACGGGTTGGGTGCTGGCGCGGCAGGCGTCGAGGGCGATCGGCACGAAGCGGGCGGGGTCGGGCAAAAGGGCGAGGCAGCGGAGGATCGCCTGACGTTCGCGCATGGCGCCGGCGCGATGGAGCCCGTCGAGCCAGGTGACCTGGTCGGCGGCCGCGATGCGGCTGATGCCGGCGACGATCAGCAGCGCCCGCGCGAGCTCGTCGAGGCCCCAGGTGGCGATCGACCACGAAGGGGCCGTGGAGTCGCTGACCGTGGCTTCCCCACCGAGCACGATCGTCCCGAAGCGGCGGCCGGCGGCCCCGAAGAGCGCCTCGAATCGGAGGGGATCGAACGGCGTCGCCGCGTCCACGGTGCTCTCGGTGAGGATCGTGCCGGCGAGGTCCGAACGGCGTGCCGCCAGGAGGGCGGCGAGCGCCGGCGCGGCGGTGCTCACGCGTAGTGCGCGCGGACGCGCTCGAGCGTGGCCTGCAGATGCTCGGACATGACCCGGACGTCGCCGATCACGGGCATGAAGTTCGTGTCGCCGTTCCAGCGCGGCAGCAGGTGCCAGTGGCAATGATCGGCGACGCCCGCTCCGGCGGCACGCCCGAGGTTCATGCCGAGGTTCATCCCTTCGGGGCTGAAGGCGGCGCGGAGCGCGCGCGCAGCTCGCCGGACGGCGTGCATCAGGCCGTCATACTCGCCGTCGCTCAGCTCTTCGGGCAGTGCGACGTGACGGATCGGCGCGACGAGCAGATGGCCGTGACCGTAGGGAAACTTGTTCAGCATCGTCACGGCGTGCGCATCACGTGCGATCGCGAGATGCGGTGCGAGGTCGTCGCTGGCACCCGCGGCACAGAAGAAGCAACCGGGTGGCGGCGCCGGCTCCTCGAGGTACTGCATCCGCCAGGGTGCCCAGAGCCGTTCCATGCGCGATGACTGGCGAAGATCGGAGCGGAGCCCCGGAAGCGTCAGGCCGGTTGCCCGACCTCGCCCTCGCGCTCGCTCTCGGGAACCGGCTTGCCGTCGACCCGGAGCTTCAGCTCCTTGCCGACCTTGAAGAACGGGACGCGTTTCGCCGCGACCGGAACGACCGCGCCCGTCTTCGGATTCCGTCCCTCACGCGCTTGGCGATGCTTCACGACGAAGCTTCCGAAGCCGCGGATCTCGATGCGCTCTCCGCGGGCCAGCGCTTCGGTCATGCTGTCGAACACCGCGTTGACGATGACTTCAGCGTCTCGACCCGAGAAGCGCGGGTAGATCTTGACGACCTCGTCGATGAGGTCGCGTTTCGTCATCGAACCGCCTCCCGGTGCCGGATTCGTGGTCATGCTCCCTCCTCGGCTTCAGCGCAGAAACGGCCCGTCGTATATGATTTGCAGTCCCAACGTGCGAGCGGACGAGAACGGTCCGACCGGCACGAGACTGAAGAGCAACTTCCACCACCACGGCTCGCGACTCGAGCGAGCGTGGGTCGTGTGCGGCTCCCCTTCCAATCCCGCCTTCGACTGCGCGAGCGCAATGGCGTCCTCGAGGCCGCCGAGCTCGTCGACGAGCCCCGCAACTTTGGCCTGCTCGCCGGAGAAAATGCGGCCGTCGGCCAAGCCGCGCACTTGATCCTTGTTCATGCCGCGGCCGGCAGCGACCGCGGTGATGAACTGGGTGTGGACGCTGTCGATCATTTCCTGGAAGAGCCCGCGCTCGGCCTCGGTCATCGGACGGACGAGCGATCCCATGTCCTTGTAGGCGCCGGCTTTGATGACTTCGGGCTGCACGCCGAGCTTTTGCAGCAGCCCCTCGACGTTGCCGAGCTCCATGATCACGCCGATCGAGCCGGTGAGCGTGCCCGGGTTGGCCATGATCGTGTCGCAGGCACTCGCGATGTAGTACCCGCCCGACGCCGCGACGCCACCCATGGACGCGATCACGGGCTTGTCCTTCCGGAGCTCGCGAATCGCCTGGTAGATTTCCTGCGAGGGCGCGACGCCACCGCCCGGCGACTCGATCCGCACGACGACGGCTTTCACCGTCGGCGACTTGGAGAAGGTCTTGAGCGCGTCGACGACGTCGTCGCTCTCGCTGATGACCCCCTTCACCTCGACGATGCCGATCTTCCCGCCGAGCGACAGGAGGTCGCCCATTTTCCCGTCGGTTCCGACGGTGAGCGCGAAGACCGCGGCGAAGAAAAGCACGACGACGGTCGAGAGCACCATCAAACCGCGCATGATCGGATGCCCTTGCGCCATGAGGTCGTCGAGTCGGCTACTACTTCTCGAGCGTACCCTTCGCCTTGACGGGTCGATCGCCCTCATCACGGTCGAGCCGGAGCTCCTCGCTCAGGATGTCCTCGAAGGAGAATTTCGAGTTCTCGCGCTCGCGGCGGAGGTAGCTGTCGACCTCGTCGCGTTCCTCGCTGCGCTTCAGGGCCTTGATGCTGAGGCCGATGCGGCGCTCGCGCGGATCGACGTTGGTGACTTCCGCTTCGACGCTGTCGCCCACATTGAAGAGCTGCGACGGCCGGTCGACGCGCTCGGTCGAGAGCTGGCTCACGTGAATGAGACCTTCGAGCCCTTCCTCGAGCTCGACGAAGACGCCGAAATCGGTGACGCTGGTGACGGTGCCGGTCACGCGGCCACCGACGGGATACCGGGTCGGCATCGCGTTCCACGGATCTTCCTGCAGCTGCTTCACGCCGAGCGAGATGCGCTCGTTCTCGACGTCGATGCCGAGCACGACTGCCTCGACGTCGTCACCCTTCTTGTACATGTCGGAGGGGTGCTTGAGCTTCTTCGTCCAGTGCAGGTCGGAGACGTGCACCAGGCCGTCGATCCCCTCGTCGACACCGACGAAGATGCCGAAGTCGGTGATGCTCTTCACCTTGCCGTTGATGTGGCTGCCGATGGGATGGTTGATCTTCACCATCTCCCAGGGATTCGGCTCCGCCTGCTTCAAGCCGAGCGAGATGCGGCGATTCGCGGGATCGACGTCGAGCACGACCACGTCGACCTCATCACCGGGATTCAGGACCTTCGACGGATGACTCACGCGCTTGGTCCACGACATCTCGGAAACGTGGATGAGACCTTCGACGCCCTTCTCGAGCTCGACGAACGCGCCGTAGTCGGTGAGGCTCACGACTTTGCCGCGGACCTTCATCCCGGGAGTAAAGCGATCGTGGACGGTGTGCCACGGGTCGGGAAGAATTTGCTTCATGCCGAGGGAGACGCGCTCGCGCTCGGGATCGTACTTGAGGACCACGACGCGAACCTTGTCGGCGACGTTGAGCACTTCGGACGGATGACCGATGCGGCCCCACGACATGTCGGTGATGTGCAGGAGGCCGTCGATGCCACCGAGGTCGACGAACGCGCCGTAGTCGGTGATGTTCTTGACGGTCCCTTCGAGGATGACGCCTTCCTCGAGCACCTTCAGCGTCTCACCCTTGAGCGACATGCGCTCGCGTTCCATCACGGCGCGACGCGAGACGACGACGTTACCGCGCGAGCGATTGAACTTGAGGATCGAGAAGCGAGTGCGTTGACCGATGAAGCGATCGAGATTGCGCGCGGGGCGGAGGTCGGCGTGCGAGCCGGGCAAGAACGCGGCGACGCCGATGTCGACCTTGAGGCCGCCCTTCACCTTGCCGACGATCGTGCCCTCGACGGCGCCTTGCGCCTCGAACGCGGCTTCGATGTCTTTCCACACGCGCAGCTGCTCGGCCTTTTGGCGCGAGAGCACGATGCCGCCGTCTTCCGACTCCGACGCCTCGAAGTAGACGTCGATCTCGTCGCCTTCTTTGACGCCGATGCTGCCATCGCGGCTGCGAAACTCGTGGATGCCGATCTGCCCTTCACTCTTGTAACCGATGTCGACAGTGACGTGGTCTCGCGCAACCAAGACGACGCGTCCTTTGACGATCTCGCCGGGTCGAACCGCACGCATGCTCTGCTCGAATAGGTGGCCGAAATCATCCGGACCTCCGGCTGCACCTGCATGCGATTCGTGATTGTCCTCGGTCATCAACTGCTCACCCCCAATGGTTTTGAGATCCGCCGCAAGGCTGCCGCCGCGCGAGAGTCAACCTCCTTAGCGCCCTGCTCTTGGAAGTTCAAGGCCTTGCGCGCTCCAGCACCCGCTTGAGCAGGCGCTCCGCGACCTCGTCGGCCGCGAGGTCGGTCGTGTCCACGATCTCGGCGTCAGAGGCGGCGTGGAGGGGCGCATGTACCCGGGCGGAATCCCGTGAATCGCGTGCCTCGATCTCCTGCTGGATGGCCGAAAGCTCGGTTTCCGGGGCACCGATCTCGTGGGCCCGACGGCGCGCCCGTTCGGCCGGGCTGGCTGTCACGAAGAATTTGCAGTCGGCCGTCGGAAAAACGACGGTACCGATGTCGCGGCCGTCCATCACGATGCCCCCGGCGGCCCCGAGCTGCCGTTGGCGGATCACCAGGCGTGTGCGTACCTCGGGAATGGCGGCGACCCGCGATGCCCATTCGGCGGCCGGCGGCGTCCGGAGGTCGGTGGTCACGTCGCGGCCTTCGAGCAGCACCCGCTGGCCTCCCGCGTCGGGGACGAGCGAAAAGTCGAGGCCGTCGACGAGCGTGGCCAGGGCACCGGCGTCCGCGGGGTCGATGCCGCGCTCGCGGGCGGCGAGCCCGACCACGCGATACATCGCGCCACTGTCGACGTACGTGTAGCCGAGCGCCCGCGCGAGCGCGCGCGCGAGCGTGCTCTTCCCCGCGCCGGCGGGTCCGTCGATCGCGACCACGAGTCGGCGGCCACTGGTGCTCATGCGCCGGCCGCGGCCGCGAGCGTTCGGTAGAAGCCGGGGAACGACACCTCGGCGCACTCGGGGTCGTCGATCGTGACCGCCGCCGTGCCGGCGAGGCCGGCGACGGCCGCCGCCATCGCGATGCGATGATCGCCGCGTGGATCGACGCGCGCACCCGCGAGGCGCGCCGGCCCGGTGATGACGAGGCCGTCGGGTAGCTCCTCGACGACGACGCCGAGATCGCGCAGCAGCTCGGCCATGACGGCGATGCGGTCGCTCTCCTTCACGCGCAGCTCGGCCGCGTCGCGGATCTCGGTCGTCCCCTCGGCGCAGGCTGCGGCGATGCAGAGAATTGGAAACTCGTCGATGCTGCGAACGAGCAGATCGCCGGCGATGCGGATCGCGCGGAGGGGGCGATGGCGAATCACGAGCGATCCAACCGGCTCGGCGCCGCCGCCTTCCGGGACGACCTCGACGGCCGCCCCCATGGCGGTGAGCGCATCGAGCAAGCCGGTGCGGGTCGGGTTCAGGCCGACGTTGGTGAGCGTCAGCTCCGATCCCGGAATCACCGTTGCGGCCACCATCAGGAAGGCCGCCGACGAGAAATCACCCGGCAGCGTGATCGTCGTCGCCTGCAGGGCCTGCGGGCCGGTGATCGCCATCCAGAGCTCATCGCCTTCGAGCGTCACGCCGAAGTCGCGCAGCATGCGCTCGGTGTGATCGCGCGAGCGCACCGGCTCGGCGACCCGCGTGCGTCCAGCCGCTTGCAAGCCGGCGAGCAGGATCGCCGACTTCACCTGCGCGCTCGCGACCGCGAGCGTGTGCTCTGCGGCGTGCAGTGCGCGGCCGTCGATGTGGAGCGGTGCGCGCCCGTCGCCGGACTCGCTCGTGATGGCGGCGCCCATGCGTCCGAGCGGCGCCATCACGCGCCGCATCGGCCGGCGGAGCAGCGATTCGTCGCCGACGAGGCGGCTCGGAAACGGCCGGCCCGCGAGCACGCCGGTCAGGAGCCGCATCGTCGTGCCCGAGTTCTCGCAGTCGATCGCGGCGGTGGGAGCGCGGAGGCCCTCGAAGCCGCCGCCATGCACGTGCAAGGTCTCGCCGGCTTCGTCGATCGTGACGCCGAGCGCGCGGGCGGCCGCCATCGTCGCGCGATTGTCGCGGCCGCCTTGAAAGCGGTGGATCGTCGTAGTGCCGCGCGCGATCGCCCCGACGAGCAGCGCGCGATGCGCGATCGACTTGTCGCTTGGGATCGCGAGCTGGCCGCGGAGTCCGCGGCCCGCTGGTGCCACGCTGATGGCGGTGCTCATGCGCGTCCTCGTTTGGCGGTTTTGGCGGTCTTGCTGCGCTGGGCGGCGGCGACGCGCGTGACCGCTACGGCCGGTGAGGCAGGTGAAGCAAGTGGAGATTGATCGATGCGACGGCGAGCCCGCGCGGCGCGTGTCAACTCAGCCTCGATCGCCGCTCCGTCGCCGTTCGCGATCGCGTCGCGGAGGCGGTCGCACGCGATCGCGAAGCGATCGAGGGCCGCGAGCACCGACTCGCGATTGGCGAGCAGAATGTCGCGCCACATGGGCGCCGGGCTCTTCGCGATGCGAGTCGTGTCGCGAAAGCCGCCGCCGGCATACGCGAGCGCCCGGCCACGGGGCTCCGCGTCCGACACCGCGTTGACCAGCGCCGTGGCGACGGTCTGCGGGAGGTGGCTCACCAGCGCGTAGAGATGATCGTGGCGGGCGGCCGGGAGTGGCTCGACGACCATCCCGGCTGCCGTCCAGAGCGCCCGGACGCGTCGGCGCGTCGCCGGTGCGGTCGTCGCGGTCGGGGTCAGGATGCAGCGGCGATCCCGCAGGAGGTCGCGTTCGGCGGCGTCGGCGCCCGCGCGCTCGGTGCCGGCGATCGGGTGGCTCCCGCAAAAACGCCGCGCGGTCTTCCCGAGCACGCGCTCGACGGCGGCGACGACGGGTCCTTTGACGCTGCCGGCGTCGGTGATCACGGCGTCGGGCGACAGCGTGCGAGCCAGGGTGGCGATCAGCGGGGCGATCGTGCCGACCGGCGCCGCGACGACGACGAGATCGACGTCACGACAGGCGCGCTCCGGATCGCGTTCGCTCCGGTCGATCGCGCCCCGGCGTTTGGCGACGGCGAGGTTCGCCGCCGAGCGGCCGAGCCCGACGATCTCGCCGACCGCCCCACGCTCACGGAGCGCCAATCCGAGCGACGCTCCGATCAAGCCGACGCCGGCGATCAGCAGCCGGTCGGCAACGCGGGTCACTGTGCCGCCGTGCCGAGGACGGCCGCGAGCGACTCGGCGAAGCGCTGATTCTCGGCGGGCGTGCCGACGGTGACGCGCAGATGGTGCGGGAAGCCGTACACGGCCATCGGGCGCACGATGACGCCGCGGCGGAGGAGCGCGTCGTACACCTTCGCGCCGTCGCCAACGTCGATCAAAAGAAAATTGGCCCAGCTCGGAACGTAGGGGCGGCTCATGCGCTCGCAGGCCGCGCGCAGATAGGCGAGGCCCTCGCGGTTGTTGGCGCGCGTGCGCTCGACGTGGGCTTGATCGTCGAGGGCGGCGAGCGCGGCGACCTGTGCCAGTGCGTTCACGTTGAAGGGTTGTCGGATCCGGTTCAGGACCTCGATCACCTCGAGCGGGCCGACGCCGTAGCCGACGCGGACTCCCGCGAGCCCGTAGATCTTCGAGAACGTCCGCAGCGTCAGCAGCAGACGATCGCGGCGTTGATAGGAAAGCGAGTCGGGATAGTCGGGGTCTTCGACGTAATCGGCGTACGCGTCGTCCGCGATGACCAGCACGTGCGGCGGCACCGCGTCGAGAAACTCCTCCCACTCGTCGCGCTTGTAGATCGTCCCCGTCGGGTTGTTGGGGTTGGCGAGGAACACGAGACGCGTGGTCGGACCGATCGCGGCGTGGATGGCCTCGAGATCGTGGGTGTAGCGGCGGAGTGGCACTTGTCGTGGCAAGGCGCCCGCGGCTTGCACGACCATCTGGTAGATGACGAACGCCTGGTCGGCCATGACGGCTTCGTCACCCGGGCGCAGAAAGGCGCGGACCGCGAGCTCGATGATGTCGTTCGAGCCGTTGCCGAGGATGATCGCGTCCGCGGCGACGCCGATGCGCTCGGCGAGCGCCTGGCGCAGGTAGAAGCCGCTGCCGTCGGGATAGCGGTGCAACGTCGTCAACGCGTCGGCGATCGCGGCGATCGCGCGCGGCGACGGCCCAAAGGGATTCTCGTTCGACGCGAGCTTGATCGAGCCGGTGATGCCGTACTCGCGCTCGAGCTCTTCGAGCGGCATGCCGGGCGGGTACGGTGCCAAGCGCTGGATCCACTCGGGGATCATGTCCTTCATGTCGAGGCCTGTATCGCGGGGGCTCATGGGTTCCTGTTCATGCAGCTGGGTACGAGCCGAGAATCTTCATGGAGATCGTGAGCGGCGCCATGCGCGCGAGGGCGCGCTTCACGCGCGCGTCCGTGCGATGACCGCGGAGATCGAGAAAAAAGACGTACTGCCACGGCTGACCTCGCAAAGGCCGCGACTCGATCTTGTGCAGGCTGACGCCTGACGTGGCGAGCGGGTGCAGCAGCTTTGCCAGCACCCCGACCTGGTCTTTCACCGTGCAGACGACCGACGTCTTGTCGTCACCCGATGGGCTCTCGGCGTCGCGATGGCCAAGGACGAAGAAGCGCGTCGCGTTGGCGAGCTCGTCCTGAACCTTGGCCGCGAGCACCGTCAGACCACAGCGTTCCCCCGCCATGCGGCTCGCGATCGCGGCGCTCGTGGGATCGTCCTTCGCGAGATCGGCAGCGCGACTCGTGCTCGCGACGGCTTCGAGCTCGGCGTGTGGCAGGTGCGCGGCGAGCCAACGCCGACATTGCGCCAGCCCTTGCGGGTGCGAGCGCACGCGCCGAATCGTCGACCAGTCGGTCGCGGTGCCGAGGAGGCATTGCTCGACGTCGAGCCGGACTTCGGCCGTGATGCGAAGCGACGACTCGATCAGCAGGTCGAGCGTGGAGGTCACGGCTCCCTCGGTCGAGTTTTCGACCGGGACGACGCCGAAGTCGGCGCGCCGATGCTCCACTTCGGTGAACACGTCGGCGATCGACTCGGCCGGTGCGAGCGTCGCCCCGGCGCCGAAGACCTCGCGCGCCGCCGCGTTGGTGAACGTACCTTCCGGACCGAGGTAGGCGACGGTGAGGCGCGCTTCGAGCGCGCGCGACGCCGAGATGATCTCGCGGAAGATCGCGCGGACGACGTCGTCTGCAAGTGGACCCTTATTGAGGCTGCGGAGGCGCTGCAGGATCTGCTTCTCGCGGCTCGGGACCCAGAATCCACCGTTGCCGGTCGCCTGCGCGCCCCGCTGCTGCGCTTTCCGGCGGCCGATGCGCTGCGCGATTCGAGCGCGCGTGCTCAAGAGATCGAGGATGCGTTCGTCGATCCGATCGATCTTGGCCCGCTCGCGATCGACCAAGGGATCTCCGGCGCTCTTGCGTGCCACGGTCGTCGCGTCCTTCAGAACCGGCAGAGCTACCGTACCGTCTTCGGCTTTGCAATTGAGCGGCGGGTGCGTGGCGTGCTGCCGGAGCGCGGAGGTGGTGCCCCGGCCTCGACGTGCGCGCCGAGCCGACGAAACTTCTCGTAGCGCGTCCGCAGCAGGGTCGCCGGTGCGACGTCGCGCAGCTCGGCGAGCGCGTGCGTCACGGCCTGCTCGAGCGCTTCGCAGGCGCGCCGCGGATTGCGATGCGCGCCGCCGGCCGGCTCGGGGACGAGCGCGTCGACCACGCCAGCGGCGAGGAGATCGTCGGCGGTGAGACGGAGCGCGGCCGCGGCGCGCGCAATGCTCGCGGGCGCCTTGTCGCGATGGAGGATCGCGGCGCAACCCTCGGGTGAGATCACCGAGTAGCAGGCGTACTGTGACATCAGCACGCGATCGGCGACCGCGAGGGCGAGCGCGCCACCGCTGCCGCCCTCCCCGATCACCACGCTCACGATCGGGACGCGCAGCTCGGTCATCGTGCGCATCGTGTGGGCGATCGCTTCGGCCTGCCCCCGCTCCTCCGCGCCGACGCCCGGATACGCGCCTTGCGTGTCGACCAGCGTCAGGATGGGAATCCCGAGGCGTTCGGCGAGACGAAACACGCGCATGGCCTTGCGGTATCCCTCGGGATTGGCCATCCCGAAGTTGCGTTGCATGCGCTCGGCGGTGGTGTGGCCGCGTTGGTGGCCCACGACGGCGAGCGGTTTGCCCTGCCAGAGCCCGATGCCGGCCACGATCGCCGGGTCGTCGCCGAACACGCGGTCGCCGCGGAGCTCGAAGAATTCGCGACACGAGCGACCGAGATAGTCGAGCGTCTGCGGGCGATCGACGTGGCGGGCGAGCTGCACGCGCTCCCACGCGCTGAGCGAGTCGTAGACCTCGCGCTCGAGCCTGCGGCGCTCGCCGGCGAGACGGCGCAGCTCGCGTCGCTCGTCCGGGCCACGCGCGCCGTCCCGGCGCAGCGTCTCGACCCGCGCGTCTAGCGCGGCGAGAGGTTGCTCGAAGTCGAGATAGGTGACGGGCACGTGGGTCGGAGCCAAGTAGCGGCGCGCGCGATCAGGGTCGCGGCGTCGTGGTCGGGGTGATGCCATTCGACGGTCGGATCGGAGCGCCACCAGGTCATTTGTCGTTTGGCGAGACGACGGGTGGCGCGCGTGAACGCCTCGAAGGCGGCTTCGAAGGTGCGCTCATCGCGCAGGTACGCGCCCATCTCGCGGTACCCGACGCTGTCGAGTGGCGACAGCTCGGGTCCATAGCCGCGGCCGGCGAGCGTGCGGATCTCGTCGAGCAGACCGGCATCGAGCATGGCACGACACCGTTGCGTGATGCGCTCGGCGAGCTCTTCGCGCGGGCGCGTACAGCCGAGGACGAGCATGGCGACGTCGTCGTCGCCGAAGGCGTGCTCGCGTTGCCAGGCACTGATGGGGCGCCCCGTGACGCGCAGGACCTCGAGCGCACGCACGATCCGAACGGTGTCGTGCGGGTGCAGCCGCGCGGCGGTCGTGAGGTCGAACTCCGTCAGATCGCGGTGCAGGGTCCCGGCGCCGTGCAGACGCTCGCGGTCGTAGAGCGCGGCGCGGAGCTCGGGAACGGCGGCCGGGCCCGCGAAAAGCCCCTGACGGAGCGCGCGTACGTAGAGACCGGTGCCGCCGCAGACGACGACCGGTCGGCGGCGTTCGGCGCTCGCCGCGATGGCGGCGAGCGCGAGCTCGCGAAAACGAGCCGCGTCGAAGCGCTCGTCGGGGTCGGCGACGTCGATCAGATGATGTGGCACGCGCGCCTGCTCCTCGCGGGTCGGCTTCGCGGTCCCGACGTCGAGGCCGCGATAGATCTGCCGCGAGTCGGCACTCACGATCTCGGCGTCGAGCTCGGCGGCGACCGCGAGGGCGAGCGCGCTCTTGCCGACGGCGGTCGGCCCGACGATTGCGACGATACGCTGTGCGCCGCTCATCGTCCGAACATCCGTTCGATCTGGCCGCGCGTGAACTCGACGGAGACGGGCCGGCCGTGCGGGCAATTGCTGCCGAACGTCAACGCGTCGAGGTCGGCGAGCAGCTGATCGACTTCCGCTGGCGCGAGCCCGCGGCCGATGCGGATGACGCTGTGGCACGCGATGCGACCGAGCACAGTGTCGAGCGCTTCCGCCGCCGAGAGGTGCGAGCCGACGGCCGCCAGTCCATCGGCGAGGTCCTCGAGGAGCAGTCGCGGGTCGTCATGCCCGAGTAAGGCCGGTACCTCACGGACCAGGAACGCGTGCTCGCCGAACGGCTCGATCTCGAAACCGAGACCGGCGAGCTCGGCGAGGCTGGCCTGGACGGCTTCGGCTTGCGCGGGATCGAGGTCGACGATGATCGGCAGTAGCAGCGCCTGGCGCTCGATCGCACCGTTCTGATGCTGCGCCCGTAGCCGTTCGAACGCGACCCGTTCGTGTGCCGCGTGCTGGTCGACGAGCACGAGCCGGTCGGCACCCTCACAGACGAGATAGCCGCGGAAGACCTGTCCGACGAAGCGCAGCGCACCGTAGCGGATCGACTCGCCGGGGGGCGAGGTCGCGGGTGCTTCGTCGATCACCGGTGAATCGCTGGGATGCTCGCGCACGAGCGGTGCGGATGGCGCGGCCGTCGGCCAACCGTGCGAGTCGCGCCGGATGCCGGCAAGGAGCGGCACACCGGCGCCCTGCCCGTCCTTCCGCAAGGTGTACGTGCGGAGGGCCGTCGCAACGGGCGGCGTCTCGGCAGCACCATCGCCGAGCCCGTTCGCGCCCGCGAGTGCGCGGCGCAGCGCACCGAGCACGCTGTCGTGCACGACGTGGGCGAGGCGGAAGCGCACTTCGTGCTTCGCCGGGTGCACGTTGACGTCGACGTCGGCAGGCGGGAGGCCGAGCTTCACGATCGCGCCCGGCCAGCGTCCGCGCGGGATCAAGCTCGCGTAGCCTTCCCCGACGGCGTGCTGGAGTGCGCGATCGCGAATCGCCCGGCCATTCACGTATTGATAGACGTACCGCGCGCTCGCGAACGAGAGGTGCGGCGAGAACGCGAACCCTTCGATGGTGATGCCGAGCCGCTCGTCGGTGAAGCTCCGGCCACCGCGGACGCGGTCGGCCCCGAACACCTGGCGCGCTCGCTCAGCGAGCGTCGCAACCGGGGGATGCACGGCGACCTCGCGGCCCTGATGGAGCAAACGCACGTGCACGTGCGGCACCACCAGGCTGATGCGGGTCAGCAGATCCACGACGTGACCGAGCTCGGTCTGCAGGCTCTTCAGAAACTTGCGCCGCGCCGGGACGGGCGCGAAGAGATCGCGGACCGTCACCATCGTGCCTTCGGCGGCTCCCGCTTCACGGACGTCGATCACGCGCCCTGCTTCCGCGCGCACGGCGACGGCCGTCGACGCCGTCCGCTGGCGCGACACGAGCTCGACCGCGGCGACGGCCGCGATGCTCGGCAACGCCTCGCCGCGGAAGCCGAGCGTGGCAATGCGCCAGAGGTCGTCTTGATCGCGGATCTTGCTGGTGGCGTGACGGAGAAACGCGAGCGGCGCGTCGTCGGCGCTCATGCCGTCGCCGTCGTCGGTCACGCGGATGAGGCGCATGCCGCCTTCCTCGAGCTCGACGACGATCCGGCGGGCACCGGCGTCGAGCGCGTTCTCGACGAGCTCTTTCACGACGGAGGCCGGACGCTCGACGACCTCGCCCGCCGCGATCTGATTGGCGAGCACGTCCGGAAGCACTCGGATGCGGCCGGCGGCCACGGCCTCGACTGGATGTTCAGACGACGTAGCGGGCCTCCCGTTTGGTCGCGAGGCGCTGGACCACGGCGCGCTCGGCCTCGGAGCCGGGTCGGCCCGCGAGCGCGAACGTCAGGCGCGCGGCCGTGGCGGCGACGGTGCTCGACGGCGCGTCCACGCCGCGCGCGAGGGCGCACGCCGATTCGACGAGCTGCACCAATTGACCGAGGACGTGGGGGCCGAGATCCGGGCACGTCAGCGTGAGCGTCGGTTGGCCAGCGCTCCAGTATGCCATCTCCACCGCGGTGCGCGCGTGCTCGCCGAGCGCGGCGAGGCTTTGACCGCGCAGGTACCCGACGTTCTCCAGATCTTGGTACGCCGCCGGTATCGTGAGGTCGTCCTCGGTGGGGGTGACCGCGAGCACGATCGTGAGGGCCGGATGCGTCGCGCTCGGGTCGGCGGCGAGGCCGGCACAGCGGCGCTCGAGCCAGTACGCGAGCGTGCGCGCGCGCGCCGACGCTGCGACGACCTGGAGACTCGGCGTCGAACCCCGGAGCAGCGCCGTCGCGAGAAGCCGGGCCGGGTTGCCGTCCTCACCGCGGACGCGACAACGCTCCGTCATGTCGGCGGCTCCAGCCACGATGGCCGCGACGTCGTGGCCGACGCACGCGAGCGGAAAGAGCGCCGCCGCCGTCAGCGGGGTGAACCCGTCCTCGCTGCCGAGCGCGAGCGGCAGATCGCAAAAACCCTCGTCGTTGACGATCTGGCGAAGCGGGCCGTCATTCGGGTCGGTCGCGATCACGATGTGCCGCTGGTACGTCACCGCGCCGAGCTCTCGCAGGAGGCGATCACGCACGATCACGAAGTGGCTCATCGTCGCGAGCGTGTCGTCGCGGCCGCCCATGACCGCGAAAAGCGTGCGCGGGAGGTCGAGTCGCGCGAGCAGATCCACGAAGGCGTCGGTGTCGAAGCCGTCGATCACGTGCAGACGAACCGTGGGCGACGCATCCTCCGGGTCGGCCGCCTGTGCGAGCGCGTCGGCGAGGGCACGAATCCCGAGTGCCAGGCTGCCGCTGCCGAAGACGACGACGTCTCCGAACGCCCCACGAATCTGCTCCGCCAGCTGGATCGTGTTGCGGAGGTCGGTCTTACCGATGGGCGGTGCGCCAAAGCCCACCCGCCGCTGGCGATCGAAGCCCTCGGCTCGGGCGTCGAGCTCGAGGCCGATTTCGACCAGCTCCGCGTCCTCCAGGCCGGCCGCCCCGATCAAGGCGGCCATCAATCCATTGCCATCGACGCGCAACCGCTGCTCATCCCGCGCGCGCTTGCGCCTGAAGCCGCCCGGCATCCGGCCGCGGATAACACACCGCGCCGCGAATCGCCATTTCTAGTTTCGGAGCCGTGGGCGTTTGGGCGAGGGCCGCGGATTCACTCCGCGGCCCGAGGGTCATCGGAGCATTTTTCGAGCGCCCTTTTGCGCTCGAAAAAGCGCACGGGGCCGAAATGAAGGAGGGGCGGTGGGAGGGCACGGGGTGGGTCAAGCCCCGCTAGATCACCCTCCCACCGTTTCACAGCACGCACCCTGACGGGGGGTGAGGTGGCGATCGGCTGGAGTGTGGAAACTCGAGCGCGTCATGAAGTGGAGTGCATGACGCTCGATCGTGTGTGCCGTCATAGTGCGCAGCGTTCGAAATGAGCGAGAACCATGCCACCCGCCGGCGCGCGGACCCGCGCCAACGCGTGTGTTCGCTCCCGCGCGCCGCGCCTCGCACGTGGCAGTCTTGCCCGATCACCGATTGCGAAGCAGCGGCGCAAGAGACGCATGGCCGGCGCTATGGCGACGCCGGGAATTGATTGGTAGACGTGCCGCCATGCGTTATCGGGATAAGATCGTCGATCGCGCGACGGCGGTGGCGCGGGTCGCCGACGCGCGTCGCGACGGCAAGCGGATCGTCTTCACCAACGGCTGCTTCGACCTCATGCACGTGGGCCACGTCCGTTACCTCGCTGCCGCTCGTGACACGGGTGACATGCTGGTGGTCGCGATCAACGACGACGCCTCGGTCCGCCGGCTGAAGGGTCCCGAGCGCCCGCTCGTCCCCGAGGATGCCCGTGCCGAGGTCCTCGCCGCGCTCGCCGCCGTCGATCTGGTGACGACCTTCGGCGAGGACACCCCCGCCGAGGTCATCACCGCCCTCCTCCCGGACGTCCTCGTGAAGGGGGCCGATTGGGCCCCGGAGCAGGTGGTCGGGCGTGAGGTGGTCGAGGCCCACGGCGGCCGGGTCTCGTTGATTCCGGTCGTGGAGGGCTTCTCCACGACGGCCCTCGTCGAACGGTTACGCCGGCACGGCTGATTGCGTCTAGCGGGCGCGGCTGATTGCCGCTCACGGATGCATGTGGTACCCAGGCCAGCTTCGAAAGGGGTCACAATGGCACGCACCTGTGAGATCTGTGGCAAGGCGCCGTCGAGCGGCAACACCGTGAGCCACGCCAACAATCGCACGCGACGCCGCTGGAAGCCGAACCTGCAGTCGGTTCGCGCCAAGGTCGGTGGTGGCGTCAAGAAGCTGCTGGTTTGCACGCGCTGTATTCGCTCAGGAAAGATCGCCAAAGCCGCTTGAGGTGGTGGGCGGCCTGAGCGACGCGGGCGGCCGATAAGGGCCGATCTGCTTCGTTGCTCGGTCGCTCAGTTGCCGCGCCCTCGAAGAGGGTGCGGCGTAGCTCCGCTACGCCTCCGCCCCCTCGCGCCTCGCATCTCAGCCCTTCTCGACCGCCCGCTCCCCGCACGTGGCGGGCAGAGCTGCGTCTACGCTCGCTCCGCTTCGCTAGCGTACGGCGATCGCGTCGATCTCTACCCTGGCTCCGCGCGGAAGGGCTGCGACCTGGACTGTGGCTCGGGCTGGGTACGGCTCTTCGAAGAACTCGGCGTAGGTTTGGTTGACTCTCGGGAAGTCGGCGAGGTCCGTTAGGTAGACCGTCGTTCGGACGATGGCGTTCATCGTCAGAGACTCGGTGGCTAGGACGGCTTTGAGATGGTTCAGCACGCGACGTGTTTCTTCTTCGATGGTGCCTTCGACGAGTCTGCCGCGTTCGGGGTCGAGGGCGATTTGGCCGGAGAGGAAGACCAGGTTGGCCGTCGCGATGGCTTGGGAGTACGGGCCGATGGCTTGGGGAGCTTCGGTGGTGGCGATGGCGCGCTTGTCCGTGCTCATGCCCGTACCCGTTGGACCTTCATGACGCCTTTCACTTTCCCGAGGGCGCGCATGACGCGGTTCAGCGCGTCGACGCTGTCGACCATCACCTCGAACATGTTCACGGCTTTCTTGTCGATGCCGGTGCGGACCTCGGCGCGCGAGATGTTGACGCTCGACGAGCTGATGGCTTTGCTCATCGCGGCGAGCAGACCGGGCGCGTCGACGCCCGTCACCTCGATCTCGACCGGGCGGAAATGGCCGTCGGTGGGATCCCACGCGACCTCGACGCGACGCTGCGGGTCGCTCTCCATGACGCGGAGACAATCGATGGCGTGCACGGTGACGCCGCGTCCACGCGTGATGAAGCCGGTGATCGGCTCGCCCGGAAGCGGATTGCAGCACCGGCCGAAGCGCACCATCACGTCGTCGAGCCCGCTCACTTGGACGCCGCCCTTGGTCTGGCGGCCGACCAAGCGGAAGAGCTTCTGCAGCGCGCCTTCGCTGCGCGCCTTCTGATCTTCGGGCGTGTCGGCGGGTACGAGCTTCGCGAGCACGTGCTGGGTCGGCAGGCGGCCGTACCCGATCGCCGCGATCAGATTCTCCTCGTCCTTGAACCCGAGCTCCTTCGCGACGCGCTCGACGTCGCCGCTCTTGCGCAGCTTGCTGAGCTCGCGCCGGTAGCGGCGCAGATCGCGGTCGAGCAGCTCGGTGCCGATCTCGAGGCTGCGCTTGCGCTGCTGGATCTTGATCCAGTTGCGGATCCGTTCCTTCGCGCGCGTCGTCGTGGCGAACTTCAGCCAATCCTTGCTCGGGGTCTGACGGGTGGTGGTGACGATCTCGATCGTGTCGCCGCTCTGCAGTTGGTACTTGAGTGGGACGAGCTTGCCGTTCACGCGGGCGCCGGCGCAGTGCTCGCCGACTTGCGAGTGCACGCGGTAGGCGAAGTCGATGATCGTCGCGCCGGCCGGGAAGTTGAAGAGATCCCCCTTCGGCGTGAACGCGAAGACCTCCTCGTCGAAGAGATCCTCCTTGACGGAGCGCATGAACTCCTGCGGGTCTTCGAGGTGCTGCTGCCAGTGCAGCAGCTGCCGGAGCCAGGCGAAGCGCTCGATCTCCTGCGGTGAATCAGTGTGGTTCTGCCCCTTGTAGCGCCAGTGGGCGGCGATGCCGGCCTCGGCCACCCGGTGCATCTCGTGGGTTCGGATCTGCACTTCCATGCGCTCGCCGAACGGGCCGATCACGGTGGTGTGCAGCGACTGGTACATGTTCGCCTTCGGCATCGCGATGTAGTCGCGAAACCGTCCTGGCACCGGCTTCCAGTTCTGGTGCACGATGCCGAGCGCCTCGTAGCACTCGCGCAGTGAGTCGACGAGCAAGCGAAACGCGACGAGGTCGTAGATCTGGTCGTAGAGGAGATGCTGCGACTGCATCTTCTGGTAGATCGAGTAGAAGTGCTTCGGGCGGCCGGTCACGGCGGCTTCGAGTCCCGCGGCTTCGAGCTTCTTCGTGAGCACGTCGCGGACGTGCTCGATGTACCCTTCGCGCTCCGTCTTCTTCTTCGCGACGTTGCGCTTCAGCTGGTAATAAATCTCCGGGTGCATGTAGCGAAGCGCGTTGTCCTCGAGCTCGCTTTTGATCCAGTAGATGCCGAGGCGGTGCGCGAGCGGCGCGTAGATGTCGAGCGTCTCCTGCGCGATGTCGGTTTGCCGTTCGGCCGGGAGGTGCGACAGCGTCCGCATGTTGTGCGTGCGGTCCGCGAGCTTGATCAGAATGACGCGAATGTCGCGCGCCATCGCGATGATCATCTTGCGGAAATTCTCGGCCTGCGACTCGGCGCGGCTCTTGAAGTTGATCTGGCCGATCTTCGTGACGCCGTCGACGAGCGAGGCGATCTCGCTGCCGAAGAGCGACTCGACCTGGCCGAGCGTCGTCAGCGTGTCTTCCACGGTGTCGTGCAGGAGACCGGTCGCGATGCTCGGGACGTCGAGGCGGAGGTCCGCGATCAAGCCCGCGACCTCGAGCGGGTGCACCAGGTAGGGCTCGCCAGACTTGCGCTTCTGGCCGCGGTGCATCTCGGCGGAGAACTCGTACGCCCGCTGCACGGTACCGACGTCGGCCGCGGGGTTGTACTCCCGGACCTTGTCGAGGAGCCCTGAGAGATTCACGGACCACTCTCGACGACGATGCGGCTGACACGCGCCCGCTCGGCGAGCACGATCGACGACACGAGTGCGATGGCCTCGTCGCGCTCGGCGTTCCGGATCCAGTAGTCGTACTCGAACAGCGCGTCGGCTTCCTGGCGCGCGCGCCCGAGCCGGCGCTCGATCGTCGCCTCGTCGTCGGTGCGCCGATCGCGGAGGCGGCGCTCGAGCTCGTCCCAGGTCGGAGGGAACACCATGATGGCGACGGCCGAGTCACGGTAGAGCCGCTTCAACCGATGCGCGCCCTGCACGTCGACGTCGAGCAGCATGTCGCGGCCTTCGGTGATCGCGTCGTCGAGCGGCGCCCGCGGCGTGCCGTAGAGCGCCCCGTGCACTTCGGCCCATTCCGCGAAGGCATCGGCGTCGCGGCGCTCGGTGAACTCTCGCGGGTCGACGAAGTGATACTCGCGGCCGTCGACCTCGGCGCCGCGGCGGCTTCGGGTCGTGCACGACACCGAGAGGGTGAGCTCGGGAAAGCGGCTCATGAGCGCCTCGACCAAGGTGCTCTTCCCTGCCCCGGACGGGCCGGAGACGATGAAGATGATCCCATGACGGTCGAACGTGAGGTCGGCACCCATGCTGGATTCTACGGAACTACTCGACGTTCTGCACCTGCTCTCGCAGGCGCTCGACTTCCCCCTTCGCCTCGACCACGAGACGGGTGATTTCGAGCTGATTCACCTTGGAGCCGATGGTGTTGATCTCGCGGTGGGTTTCCTGCAGCAGGAACTCGATCTGTTTGCCGACCGGACCCCCGCCCCCGAGCAGCTTCTTCAGCTCGTCGAGGTGGCTCCGGAGCCGAACCAGCTCCTCCGTGACGTCGCTGCGCTCGGCGAGGTAGGCGACTTCTTGAGCCACCCGCGCGGGGTCGACGGTCGAGCCCTTGAGGACGCTTTGCAGGCGCTCGTTCACCTTCGTCTGGAGCTCGCCCGCGACCGCGGCGGCGTGGGCGCGAATGGTGCGCTCGATGGCACCGAGCCGGGCCACGCGCGCCTGCATGTCGCGCTGCAGGTTGCGGCCCTCGCGCCGGCGGGCGCGATCGAGGGTCTCGAGCGCGTGTGCCAGCACGCGGCCGGCCACCGGAAACTCCTTGTGGAGGTCGCGCGGCACCTCGACGGTCTCGAAGATCTCCGAGCCGCGCAGCAGCCCGAGGTCGAGCTCGCCCTTGATGCCGAGCTCGGTTGCGACCTTCCGCCATGCGGCGGCATAGTCGCGCGCCGCCTCGACGTTCAGCACGATCCGGGTGCGGCCGCGCGCCGGCGCCTGACGGTTCACGTGCACCTCGACCCGGCCGCGCGCGACGTGCTTCTGCACGAGCTCGCGACACGTCGCCTCCCAGGGCGCGTACTCACGGGGCGCCGTGATGCGGACGTCGAGGAAGCGTTGGTTCACGGTGCGAAGCTCGAGGCTGATCCGACCGCCGGGAATGGCTTCGGAGGCGGCACCGTAGCCGGTCATCGATCGTACGCCGCGGACAGTTTTTTTCATGGGAACCTCAAGCTCCTCGAGCGATGGGGGCGAGCGCGCGGACGAGCTCGCGGGCCGTGACCGTCGCAGTCCCGACCTTGCCGACGGCGACACCGGCGGCGTGATTGGCGAGGCGCGCGGCCTCTTCGAACGTGCCGCCGCCCGCGAGCGCGAGCGAGCAGGCGGCGAGCACCGTGTCGCCGGCACCGGTAACGTCGTAGACCTCTTGGGCCGCGGTCGGGAAATGCTGCGCCCGCGCCTTCGGCTTGAAGAGCGACATGCCGGCCTCACCGCGCGAGATGAGAATCGCGTCGGCTTCCCAGCGTCGCAGCAACGCGGCCCCGGCGGCGTCGAGCGAGGCGCGCCCGACGATGTCGATGCCGGCGGCGACGCTCGCCTCACCGAGGTTCGGTTTGATCAGACTGGCGCCGCGGTAGTGGGCGAAGTTCGGCCGCTTGGGATCGATGACGTACACGAAGCCGTGCCGGCGACGGAGCTCGGCCAGGTCGCCGAGTAGCTCCGGCGTGACGACGCCCTTCCCGTAGTCGGAGACGACGATCACCGCGTAGCGGCGGGCGTGCGTCGAGACCCAAGTCCGGAGCCGCGAGGTCAAGCGCGCCGGCAAGGCACCGTCGTCCGGGTCTTGGTCGAAGCGCACGACCTGCTGACTGTGCGCGATCACGCGCGTCTTGGCCGTCGTGCCGATCGCCCGACTCCGCACGACACCGGCGAGCCCGCCACCGGCGGACGTGAGCGCCTTGCTGAGCGCGCGTCCCGCGAGGTCGTCGCCGACGAAGCCGCACGCGTCGGCGCGGCCGCCGAGCGCGACCACGTTGGTGACGACGTTGCCGGCGCCGCCCGGTCGACCTTCCTGCTTCCGGACACGCACGATCGGCACCGGGGCTTCCGGTGAGATCCGGCTGACGTCGCCCCAGACGAACTGATCGAGCATCAAGTCGCCGATCACCAGCACGCGGGTGCCGGGAAAGCGTCGCACCAGTCGCGTGAGCCGCGCCGCCTCAGCCATGTCCCACCTCGTGCGCGACCTGCCGGTACACGGCGAGGGTCGCGGCGGCCATGCCGGCCATCGTGAAGCGTGCCCGGAGGCGCGTAGCGCCCGCCGCGCCCAGCCGGCGACGCAGACCGGAATCGGCGGCGAGACGCGCGAGCGCCACGCCGAGTGCCGCGGCGTCGTCCGGGGGAACGAGCAGTCCTGTTTCGCCGTCGACGACGGCCTCGGGCAGGCCGCCGACGCGGCTCGCGATCACGGGCACGCCGGCCGCCATGGCTTCGAGTGCCGCGACGCCGAGGCCTTCCTGACGCGACGGCATCACCATCACGTCGGCGCCCGCCAACAGCCCGGCGACGTCGTCGACGCGGCCGAGGAAGCGCACCTGCGCTTCGAGCCCGAGCGTGGCGCGCTGGGCTTCGAGCGCGGCGCGCGCCCCGCCCTCGCCGGCACACCACACGACCAGCGTCGGATGGCCGAGCCGCGCGAGCGCGTCGAGCAACACGTCGTGGCCTTTCCGCGCTTCGAGCGCGCCGACGACGACCAGGACGCAGGCGTTGTCGGGCGCGGCGTATTGCCGACGCGCACGCGCGCGAGCCTCGGCCGATGGCACGAAACGATCGGCCTCGACGCCGCTCGGCACGACGGTGATGCGCGTGGGCGCGACGCCGCTTTCGATCAACATCGCCCGCACCCCGTCCGAGATCGCCACCACCGCCTGCACCTCGTGATTGTAGAGTCGCCGCGTGTACCAGCCGCCCCGCAGGCGATAGTCCATCCGCCGCGTGACGATACGCGCGATGCCTCGCGAAAAGCCTCGGCCGGCTCCGAGAAAAGCCGCCATCGCGTGCGCTCGCGCGGTGTGGAAGTGGAGGATGTCATAGCGTTCCCGGGCCAGCAATCCAGAAAGGCGCCGGGCGGCCAGGATGTCGAGGTGGTTCCGGATGGCGAGCGGGGCGACGCCGACGCCGAGGTGGGCGATGAGCGGGGCGAGGCGGCCGTCCGGGTGTGCGGCGACCGTTTGGCGGACGCCCGCCCGTTGCAAATGCTCGACGAGGCCGAGGACCTGCCGTTCTCCGCCCCCGAGCCCGCGCTCGGGATCGACGTGCAGGACCGCGAGCGAGCGCGGCGCGCTCATGCGCGCGGCAGCTCGGGGGGCCGGCTCTGCGTCGCTTCCCAGAGCTTGGCGTATTTCGCGAAGACGTAGAACGCCGCCGATTGCGCGACGAACAAGCCGGCGAGCCCTTCCATGAAGCCCCGCCGCATCACGAAGAAGCGGAGGAACCGCCAGAGCGGGCGCAGCACCATGTCGGTGAGCGTGGCGTGCTGGCCACGGAGCTCGAGCTCACGCGCCGCCACGCCCGTGAAGACGTTGATCGTCCGGAGATGATCGGCGATGTCGCGGTAGGTGTAGTGCAAGAGCGGTCCGCCGAGGCGCGCGCTCCGGCCGTGCAGGATGACCTTCTCGTGCGGGTCGACGCCGCCCCAGACGACGCGGTCGCGGCGGAAGAGCCGGAGGCGATAGTCGGGGTACCAGCCGCCGCGCCACCACCACCGTCCGAGGTAATAGACGAGGCGCGGCACGTAGTAGCCGTCGGCTTCCGGATTCTCGAGCACGGTCTCGATCTCGCGGCGCAGCTCGGGCGACACGCGCTCGTCGGCGTCGAGGTTGAACACCCACGGATGACGCGCCTGCGCGAGGGCGAAGGCCTTCTGCTCGACGAATCCCGGCCACGGCCGTTGGTGGATCTGGTCCGTGTACTCGCGGCAGATCTCGACGGTGCGATCGCTCGAGAACGAGTCGACGACGACGATCTCGTCGCACCATTTCACCGTCTCGAGCGCGGCGCGGATGTTCGACTCCTCGTCGAAGCAGATGATGGTGCAGGAGAGTTGCGCGCGCGGGCTCATGAGGGGACGCTCCGGGGCTGGTCCGGGCGCGGCACGGTGAGACCGCGACGGCGGGCGTACTCGGCGTCCTTGCGCTCCCCCATCGCGACGATCTCCATGGCGATACGGCGGAGCTTCTCGCGCGAAGGCTCGCCGAGGTAGCGGTGCAGGAAGCGCAGGCTCTCCCGGCGCGGGGCGCCGCGTCCGACCGAGCGATGCACTTGGACGAGGTTCTTCTGTCGGCGCTCCCAGGACAACGCGCGATAGCGCCGAACCCGGTCGAGATCGACGAGCACGAACTCGGCCGGGTGCTCCGCGGCGACGAGCACGTTCGCGGCCCGGAGATCTTGCGGATACAGCCCTGCCGCGTGCAAGCGCCGCAAGTAATCGGCGAAGCCGATCGTGAGCGCGCGCCGGGCCGTTCCGCGCCGGGCGCGCCACACCTCGTCGAGCGGCGATCCGGCGACGAAACGCGCGACGGCGCAGCTGCGGACGGCGAGCCCCAGACGCCGCTGCTCGAGCGTGGCGATCGGCTCCGGGACGGCGAAGCCCGCCGCGCGCATGAGTCCGGCAGCGTGCCACACCCGCCGTGCGCTCGACCCGAGTGCGACCACCACGAGCGCGCGCGTGAGCGTCCCGTCGCGAAAGCGCTTGAGCACGAGCGTGTCGCTCGCGTGCGAGACGACGCCGACGGTGACGCGGTCGCTCTCCTTCAGGATGCGCGTCGTAGGCGCGGCCAGCACGCTCTCGACCGCACGGAGCGCCGGGGCGAGCGCACCGTCGCGGATCGTCCAGGGCGGCACGTCAGGCATGCGCGTGCTCCGTAGCCGACACGACCCAACGACACCACGCCTCGAGGCGGTCGACCGCGACGTCGAGCCCGTTGACGCAGCCGGCGGCGCGGGCGGCGGCAACCAGCGTTTCCCGCCGCGCCGGATCGAGCCCGAATCGGAGCGCGGCCGCGACCGCCGTGACGTCGCGCGGATCGTCGACGACGAGCTCCGCGAGCGGTCCCGGCAGGAGCTCAGGAGCCCCGGTCGCGCGCGAGGTAACGACCGGGACGCCGCTCGCCAGCGCCTCCAAGATCGCGACGGGACACCCTTCGTGCAGCGACGGCAGCGCGAAGAGATCGGCTGCGGCGTAGAAGCGTTCCACGTCGTGCCGGGGCCCGACGAAACGTACCGGCCCGGGGAGATCCGCCGCCGTCCGCGTTCGTTGCACGAGCGTCTGATCGTTGCCGACGATGACGAGCGCGGCGCCGGCCGGCGGCCCCTGACGCCAGACCTCGAGCAGGACGTCGACGCCTTTCCGACGGAACCCGGTACCGACGAGCAACACGACCGGTTGCGTCGCATCGAGGCCGAGCTCCGCCCGGATCGCCAGGCCGTCACTAGCGCGCCGAGCGGGATGGAAGCGCTCGACGTCGACGCCGTAGTGCAGGACGGCGACGCGTGCCGCCGGCATCGTTGGATACGTGTCGAGGATCTCCTGCCGCGACAGCTCGGAGACCGCGAGCACCATCGTGTGGCCGTCGGCCGCGTACTGGCGGCGCTCGATCGCGAGCATCAGCTGGTGGTACGGCGAGAGCCGTTGGCGGAGATCCTTCAGCACCCCGCGCTCGGCGGCGACGCGCTGGAGATAGCGCTTGTGGACGCCGCCGCTCGCGCGGAAGAGGTCGTGGCCGACCGTGCGTCCGAAGCCGATCACGACGTCGGCGTCTATCTGGCGCCAGACCTGTGGTGCGCGCACGGCGAACGATGCGAGTTTGGTGAGCTTCCCGGCGCGCACGACCGGAACCCGGTGCATGGTCATCCCCGGCGGCACCGGGACGCGACACTCGCCGACGACGAGGTGCACGTCGTGGCCACGCGCGAGGAGCTGGCGCGAGAGCTCGTGGCAATCCCACTCGGCGCCGCCGAGCCGGTCGTAGCGCTTGTGGACCAGCGCGATCTTCATCCCGGCGTCACTCGATGTAGCCGAGGTCGCGGAGCCGTGCCTCCACGGCCGCTTCCTCCTCGGCACTGAGGGCGTCGCCCTCCCCGACCGCCGTGGCCTCGACGCCGGCGACCCGGGCGCGATATTCGGCGACGCGGTCGGGCTCGCTTGCGGCGACGTTCCGGCGCTCGCGCGGATCGGCGGCGAGATCGAACAGCTCGACCGGGACGTCGGGCGCGTGCGGAGCCTCGACGTACTTCCAGCGCTCGGTGCGCCAGCCGAGTCGGCGATCACGATCGGTGCCACGGACCCGGCCAAACGCTTCGACGAAGGCTTCGAGGCCGAGCGGACGCCCGTCGCGGATCGCCGGCATCAAGCTCGTGCCGTCGAGGCCGTCGGGTACGGGAAGGCTCAGGAGATCGAGGAGGGTCGGCGTGATGTCCACCTGGCGCACCAGCTGGGTGATGCGCGCCCCTGCGGGGACGCGGCCCGGCGCGACCACCGCGAGCGGCACACGCACGAGATCCTCGTAGACGTCGGTCTCGTGGCCTTCGAGCTTCTGGGTACGGCGCGCACCAAGGAGGTCGCGGCGCAAGCGGTACCAGCGGTACGCGAGCGTGCTCGCGACGACGCGCTCGCCGTGATCGCCGTGCAGCACGCCGACCGTGTCCTCGGGGAGCGCGCCGAGCAGCGTCGCCACCGTGGCATCGAAGCTCGCAAGTGCGCGATCGTAGCGCGTCTTGCCGAAGCGGCGATGGCGAAACGCCGGGAGGATCTTTCGCGGCGCGTGCAGCTCCCAGACGTGCAGGAAGAGAAACCACGGCTCGGGAATCGAGCCGCTCGCGAGCCGCGCGACGAGATCGCGGCCCCATTGATCGCTCAAATACACCGATGCCGGCCGCACTTGGTACTCGGCAAAGCCGCGATCGAGGCCGCTCTCGCGACCGAGCGGGCCGGTGACCTCGGCGATGGTGTAGTAGCCGGCCGCGGCGAGCTCGCTCGCGAGCATGGGGACGTGCGGGTGAAGCCGGTGCGCGCCGATCGAGCGTACGCCGTGCCGGGGCGAGTACAGGCCGCTCAGCATCGTCGCGACGCACGGGGTGGTCGACGACGCGGAGGCGATGGCCTGCGTGCAAGACGTGCCACGTGCGATCAGCGCATCGAGCGTCGGGGTCGGCACGCCGCGACCACCGAGCGCGTCGGCGCGCATGCAGTCGACCAAGAGGAACAACACGTTGGGACGGCGCGTCGTCATACCGGTCGACCTCGCACGTGGCGTTCCGGCGACGGCGGCAGCGCGTAGGGACCGTTCGCGCGCATGACGGTGCGAAAGTCGGCGTCGCGCGGGATCGGGACGACGCTACGCTCGGCGCGGCGGCGCGCCACGGTCTTCGCGACGATCCACGGCAGACGCCGGCGTGCGGCGGCCCGCGACCAGCCGGCGGCGTCCGCGTACGCGCGAAAGACCCGCAGGCGATCGCTCGTCGTCATGCCCGTCAGCACGACGCGATTCAGCTGGACGAGATTGCGGCGGGCGCGGCGCCACGCAGTCGGGGCGCTACCGACACGGGTGCGATCGTGGTCGAGGAATGCAACGCGGAGCTCGGCCGCGGCGAGTGCGATCCAGACGTTCGCGGGCACGAGATCCCCGGGGACCACGCCGGCCTGGTGCAAGCGCGCGACCTCGCGTCCGAGCGAGGTCAGCATCCCGCGTTTCGCGCGCAGCGCGGTGTGGTCGTCGCCGCGCAGCGGCGTGTGATCAATGCCGGGCGCTTCCGAGTTGGGTCGCTCGCTCAAGGCCGCGAGGCGGGTCGCGATCGGCTCCCCCCCGAGCGCGGCCGTCGCGCACCACGTCCGGCCGCCGCCGCGCGTCCGCTCCTCGCCGACGGCGAGCACGGGTGGGACCAAGAAACCGAGATCGGAGAGTCGGAGGGTCATGGCCAGCACGTTCGCGGCCTTCGTGGGCCGAAACCAATCCTTGAACGACGTCCAGCGGCGGTAGCGACGATAGACCTTGACGTAGACGTCTCCTCCCGGTCGCGCCCAGCGGTACGTATCGGCATGCTTCGAGCGGTGCAACGAGCGCCCCGACGCGATCAAATGCTCGACCGTCGTGAGCCATTCATCGGGCGCGAGCCCGATCGTGGCGTCCGTCCAGACCCGCCAGTCGCCGGTGCGCGTCCAGGACCGCGTGGGTGCCGTCGTCATGGGAGGCTCGGGACGCGGCTGCCGTCGAGGACGCGGGCGACGTGCGCCATGACACGCTCGGGCGTGATGTCCTGCATGCATTGGCGGCCGATCGGACAGTCCCGGAGATAGCACGGGGCACACGCCACCCGTCCGACCAGCACGAGATCCTGCGAGCCGGCGGGGGCGGACCGTGCCGGCGTGGTCGCCCCCCAGAGCGACACGACCGGCGTCCCGGCGGCGGCGGCGAGGTGCATCGGACCAGAGTCGGGGCCGATCGCGACGGCCGCGCGCGCGAGCACCCCGTAACTCTCGCGGAGCGTCGTTTGCGCGGTCAGATCGAGCGGCGGCCGCGTGGCTTGGCGGAGCGTCGCGGCGGCGAGCGCACGTACGTCGGTCCCGCCGACCAGCACCGCGTCGAGCCCGCGCGCGTCGAGCGCATCGATCACCGCGGCATAGCGATCCGCGAACCAGAGCCGGCTCTCCCACGTGGAGCCGAGGAACAGGGCGGCGAACGGGCGCGTGAGCGGCGCCAGGACCTCGCGGACGCGCGTGTCCTCGACGCTGGTAAGCCGCACGTCGAAGCGCGGCGGCGCGGACGGCAGCTCGAGAAAGTCCGCGAAGCGCAGATACTGCTCGAGCTTCCAGCCGCGCCCCGCGACGGGCTCGATCGTGTGCGTGTTCCAGAGCCAATTGAGCTCCTTGGCGTTCCGCCGGTGGAACCCGATCCGCACGGGGGCGGCGCTCGCGCGGCTCACGAGCCCGCTCTTGAGATGGCGCTGCAGGTCGAGCACGAGGTCGAAGCGCTCGGCGCGGACGCGGCGGAGAAACGCGAGGAAGGCGCGCGTCCCCCCGCTGCGTTCGAAGATGAGAATCTCGTCGAGGGCGGGATGCTCGGCGAGCACGGGCGCGGAGCGCGGCTCGACGGCCCATGCGATGTGGGCGTCCGGGTACCCGGCGCGGAGGCGATTGGCGAGCGGTAACGCGCGGACGACGTCGCCGATCGCGCCGAGGAGGACGATGAGGATGCGCGTCGCTTGTGTCCGCATGCGTCAGGATCCGACCGTGGCGGGCGGGGGCGCGTGCTCGACGGCGCCGACCGCAGCGCGCAGATACAGGAGCGCCGCCAAGACGACGAAGGCCCCGAGCGTAACCGCCGACATCGTCTCGAGTGTCTGCGCGAGGTGCTTGCCGACGACCCCGCGAACGGTGAGCGTCGTCAGCACGTACGAGAGCGCGAGCATCCCCGCGATCCGTCTTCGCACGGTCGTCGCGACGCCGTACCCGTCACCGAAGGCGGCCCGCCAGAGGACGACCTGCCCGAGCAACAAGAAGACGAAGTAGTGCTTCCACGCGA
>JBDSJB010000049.1:0-5855 GCA_039917665.1 Binatia bacterium | reverse complement strand
GACACTTCCCGCTCGTCCTGCAGAAGCACGGCCGGGGGGTTCGTATCGCGCTCCATCCGAGCGCGGAGCGCCTGGGATGTGTCGCCCCGCTCGCCGAGCTTCCCGGTCAGCCGGCGATCCGCGACGCTTTCGCGGCAGAAATCGCCGAGCTCCGGCGACTGGTGACGGGTTGAGCAGCCTGCGACGTCGGGTCGCGCATCCTCACGAGCCCCCCTGGCATCGCAACGATGACAACTGTTACATGGCCACGCGCGTATGAGACGCGTGGGTCGGCTCAACCACCACAGAAGGAGAGGTCACATGAACAAGGTTACGGGATTCCTGATCGCGTCTGCTGCCGCGGGCTTGGTGCTGTCGGGTGCGGTCGGTGCGCGCGCCGAAGAGGCGAAGACGGGAGGCGACGTCTACTGCACGGGCATCAACTCCTGCAAGGGCGCGGGCGCGTGCGCCGGTGCCGATCACGCCTGCGCCGGCAAGAACGGCTGCAAGGGCGAAGGCATCGTGAAGAGCACGTCCAAAGAGTGCAAAGAGAAGGGCGGCAAAGAAGTGAAGGATCCGCACGGCAAGTAGTCGTCGACGGTGACGAGCGGGCGGCATCGGCGCAGCGGCGTCGGTGCCGCGTTGCTTTTGGTGCCGCGGGGTGTCGGGCGCCGTCAGGCGGCGACGAACGCGGCGCGCCGCGGCGTCTGCGGAAACGACGTCGCATAGCGCTCGGCCGTGAGGCCCAGCGTCTCGCGAAACCGTGCGGACTCGGCGTCCCGTTCCGCGGCGAGCCGCTGGTCGAGGCAGCGCGCCAACGGCGGATAGTCGCGCAGACTGCCGAGCACGTCCGCGAGCGAGACGTTGTGGACCTCGGCCAGCGCGCACATGGCGCCGTAGTCGAGCTGGCTCGGGTTCGGCTTCACGCTCCAGACCTGGCGGAACGAGAGTAGGCGGGTCTCCGCGCTCTGCACCCGGATCGGGACGACATCCGCACGGCCGCTGCCTTCCGGTCCGGGCGGGATGAACACGATGGCGGGCTCGCCGAAATCCGTCGCGACCGGGTGCGGCAGATAGTGTGGGGACGCGTAGTCGACGAGGTCGGCGAGCAGGCGTCGGTAGCGGGCCACGTCGAACGACGCATTCTCGAGCAGCGCCCAGAGGTGCGCGCCGAGACCGCGGCCGGCGCGCTCGGCCGCATGGGCCAGCGCGAGGAGCGCCTCGGCGCGGTAGCCTTCACGCTGGGCGACGCGAGCGAGCTGGGGCACCGCGAGGGTGAAGGCGAGCGCGTCGAGGCCGCCGTCGGTCGTCGACGTCGCGTCGGTGACGGCGGTGGCACGGATGGGCGTGGCGGTGGCACTCGGCTCGAGGACCATCGCGAAGCGGTCGCCGTATTGCGAGAGCTTGCCGAATCCGCGGCGACAGCCGTGCAAGCGGACGCGATAGGCGTCGGTGACCGGCAGCGGCGCCAGCGCCGCGAGGCCGAGCCCGCTCATCAGAGAGCCGTAAGCGATGACGGTCGGCGTCGCGCGCATCGTCACTGGGTGCGACCCATGACCGGTGCGCGGCGGCGAATCGCTTCGTTCGCGAGGGCGTCACAGCGCTCGTTCTCGGGGTGGCCGGAGTGTCCTTTCACCCAATGCCAACGCATCGTGTGTTTCGTCGCCTCGGCCTCGAGCAGCTCCCAGATGTCGGCATTCTTCACGGGTTGCTTCCCGGCGGTCCGCCAGCCGTTCTTCTTCCACTTGGCGAGCCACTGCTCCATGCCGTTCTTGAGGTATTGCGAGTCGGTGTAGAGGTCGACCTCGCACGGCTGCTTCAGGTTGCGCAGACCTTCGAGCGCGGCCATCAGCTCCATGCGATTGTTGGTGGTGGCGGGCTCGTAGCCGGTGATCTCGCGGCGATGCTGGCCGGAGACCAAGACGGCGGCCCAACCGCCGGGGCCGGGATTCCCCTGGCAGGCACCGTCGGTGAAGATGTCGACTCTAGTCATTCGGACGCAACAATTCGCGGGCGATGGTCAGGATTTGCATTTCGGTCGTGCCGCCGCCGAGCTCGATGAGCTTGGCATCGCGTGCCAGTCGCTCGACGACGTATTCCTCCATGTAGCCGTTGCCGGCGAGGATGTGGATCGCTTCGAACGCGACGAAGGTGCCCATCTCGGCGCAATACAGCTTTCCGGCGCAAATGTCCGCGACCGACTCCTTCAGCGTCCGTCCGGCGAGGTAGTCGGCATAGACGATGCGCCGACTGTTCGAAAGCGCGACGTACATGCGCGCGAGCCGGCTCTGGATCATCTGAAACTCCGCGATCGGGCGGCCGAATTGGCGGCGAGCGAGCGAGTAGTCGCGGGCGATCTCGTAGCAGCGCTCGGCGATCGCGTAGGACATGACGGCGAGGCCGACGCGCTCGCTCGCGAGGCTCGATTTCACGTGCCCGCGCTCGCGGACGCCGCCACCGAGGAGTTGGTCGGCGGGAATACGCACGTCGTCGAGAAAGATCTCGCCGGTCGGCGAGCCGCGCATGCCCATCTTCTTCATCGCCGGGCCGGTCGTGAGACCCGGCGTGCCGCGCTCGACGATGAAGCTCTGGATGCCGGCTGGTCCCGCGCCGGCGCCGGACTCTTCGACGCGCGCGAGGACCAGGAACGTGTCGGCATAGGGCGCGTTGGTGATGAAGGTCTTGCTGCCGTTCAGGACGTAGTGATCGCCGTCGCGCCGTGCGGTCGTCTTCATGCCGCCGAGCGCGTCGCTGCCGCTCCCCGGCTCGGTGAGACCCCAACACCCGATCCTTTCCGCGCGTAGCACTGGGCGGGCGAAGCGTTCGATCTGCTCGGCGGTGCCCTTGCTGAGGACGTTGCCGGCAAAGAGACCGAGGCTCGCGCCGTAGCTGAGCGTGAACGACGGGCTGATCCGCGCCATCTCCACCGAGAACGTGGTGCGGGCGTACCGGGTGGTGTTGGCGGTGAACCCGCTCGGGTCGGCGGCGTCGTCGCGTTCGCGCGCGTCACCCGAGCGCGGCGTTCGGCTGAGGAGCGCGTCCAAGCCGAGCGCGTCGTGCATCGGCCGCATCAATGGATACGGCAGCATGGCCCCGCTTTCCATTGCGGGAACGTGCGGCTCGATCTCGCGCGTGAAGTAGCTTCGGAAGGTGTCGCGCAGCAGGCGCTCGGTATCGTTCAGCTCGAGGTCCATCGGGGGGTCGATCCTAGGGGCGGCGGCAGCCGTCGTCCCAATTGGGCTCTTCGTTGGGCTTCTCGTCCATGCGGGTGATGCAACGCGCGGCCTCCTCGAGCGACATCGCGTTCTCGTAGCGCTGGGAGCCGCACTCGGGCAAACCGTCGCCCACGATCGACTTGAGCTCGGCGTGCGCTGCCGGCAGGTCGCCGGTCCGCGCGAAGGCCTCGGCGACGACGAGGCGATTCCGGACCCGGCACCCGAACTTCGGATGGCGGCGCGCTTCCTCGATCAGCTGCCGACCGGCCGCCGGATCGCCGCCGACGTAGCGGGGGATTTTCAGCAGCATCGATGCTTCGCCGCGGGTCGCGGCACCGTCCACGAAGTCCGCGCCGGGCGCGCTGCTGCCGCGGGCGAGGCGAAACTCCGCCATCAGCGCCGACGGCAAACGGATGTTCAGCGGGTTCCAGCTGCCGCGGGCCAGAAGGCCGCGTGAGCTTGCATGCCAGAGGTGGCATTCGCGGTTGTCGGGCTCGGCGGCGAGACACGCCTGCATCTCGGTGAACACGACCGCGAGCCGTGCCAGGAACTCGGGGGCGCCGATGCTGGCGTCCTTGAAGCCGGCGTCGGCGAGCAGCAGCCGGGCACGATTGCGGGCCGGCTCGGCCACGTTGGTGCAACCGGCGAGGCAGGCGGCGCGGCCGAACGTCGTATCGACCCGGGTCCGGTAGCGGTCGTGCATGACGGGGGTGAGAGGCATGGCGATGCCCTCTTGCCGGCTCGCGAACAGCCCCTTCGCCTCCGCCAGGCCGAGCTCGAAACGACTGCAATCGCAGGTGGCTTTCGCCGCGGGCGAGGGGGTGCGGAGGTCTTCACCCGTGGCCGGCCCGGCGCCGACGAAGAGGGAGAGCAAGAGAAGGAGCGCCACCGCCGCCGCAGGCATCGCGACGGTCCTAACACGGTCCCTGGGTGGCGCACACCCGCGGACTGGCAGGGATCGTTGGGTATTGCTTGAGCGTTCAGAATATTCTAAACGCTCAGAATATTCGGGATGGTGGAGGCTACGCAATGGATCGAGCGACGGCGATATTCGTGGACGGCATCGGCACGGCGGCGGCGACGTCGGGCATCCTGACCCAGCTCCAGGGACGAATCTTCGCGCTGCTGTATCTGCAGCCGCGTGCGCTCTCACTGGAGGAGGTCGCGGCCGAGCTCCAGCAGAGCAAGAGCAACATCTCGGTCACGATCCGCGGGCTGGTCGAGTGGCATCTCGTCCGCCGGACGCCGATTGCGGGGTCGCGCAAGGATCACTACGAGGCGGCGACCAACTTCTGGCGCGTCATGCAGGAGGTCATGGAGCGGCGGTTCCGCTGGAACCTGCGCCAGGCGCTCGCCGCCGCGTCGGAGGCCGAGCGCGCGCTCGAGCAGGGAGGGCGGGGCAGCGATGCGCCGAGTCGTGAGTCGGCCGCGTTCATCACCGGACGGCTCATGGGACTTCGGCTCTTCTTCACGGCCGTGGACACCGCCATCGGCGCGTTCACGCAAGGCAAGGCCGTCGACGGCGAGACGCTTCGGAACGTCGTCCCGCTCATGGCGCCGGCCCACAAGCGGCGCTGAGCGCCGCAGGAGGTTTGCGATGGAAGCTCCGCTCGGTGTCACGCTGCTCGCGCTTCTCTTCATTGGTACGCACGTCGGTCTCGCAACCCCGGCCGTGCGGACGCGGCTGGTCCCACGCATCGGCGTCGGCGGCTTTTTCGGCGTCTACTCGCTGGTCGCGGCCATCACCTTCTGGGCGTTGATCGCGTACTACGCGGCGCATCGCTTCGACGGTGCGGCCGGATTGGCGCTCGGCGCGAACCCGATCCTGCACGCGCTGCTCACCGGCGTGATCGTGATCGGGATCGCGCTCACGTCGGCCGGTCTCGTCGCGTATCCGGGCCTCCCGGTCGCGGTCTTCGGGCAGCCGATCCGCGAGCCGCGCGGCATCGAGCGCGTCACCCGCCATCCGTTCTTCGCGGGCACGGCGCTCCTCGGGATCGCGCACGCGCTCCTCGCGACGCACCTCGCCGGCGCGATAGTGATGGGCGCGCTCGCGCTGTTGTCGATCGCCGGCTCCCGCCATCAGGACGCCCGCCATCTCGCGGCACGCGGGAAGCCCTACGCCGACTACCTCGCCGTCACCTCCGCGTTGCCCTTCGCGGCGATCTTCACTGGGCGTCAGCGGCTCGTGTGGAGTGAGTTGCCGTTCGGGGCGCTCGCCGGTGGCGTCGGCGGTGCCGTACTGCTGCGCTTCGCGCACGCGAGCCTCTTCGCCGCCGGCGGACGCTGGATCGTGCTTGCCGTCCTCGGCGGCGCGGTGGTCGCGAGCCTGCAGAGCTGGCTCCGCGCGCGGCGATTGAGCGCCCGGCCGACGCGCGCGTCGTCATCCGAGTCGTCCGCGCAGATGCCGGCGAGTGACGCGGAAACCCCGCTCTTGAAAGCGGTGCGCCGATGAGTGCCGACGTGGCCGCGCATCGCGCCCGTCCCTGGCGCGTTCATACGCTGGCGCCGGATTTCGAGCTGCTCGATCTCTGGGAGGTGCCGCTCGGCGCCGATCCCGCGCACGGCGAGACGTTCGCCGAGTTCCTACGCGTGTTCGCGACGGCCGGTGCGAGCACGTGGCCGGTGTATTCGTTGCGGCCCGCGTCGTTCGCGGACGCG
>JBDSJB010000048.1:0-3577 GCA_039917665.1 Binatia bacterium | reverse complement strand
ACCCAACCCGAGGCGACGTTCGGCGTCGTGACCGTCGGCAGCTGCGACCTTGCCGTCCGCGAGGCGCTGGCCGAGCTCGCGACCAACGGTCTGCACGGCGATTACCTGCGCGTTCGCGCGTTCCCGTTCGGGCCGGAAGTCGAGTCGTTCCTCCGCACCCACGATCGCATGTTCATCATCGAGCAGAACCGCGACGGCCAGCTGCGCTCGCTCCTCACGCTCGAGACCGGCGTCCGCAAGGATCAGCTCTACTCGGTGCTCGCGTACGGCGGGCTGCCGCTGCAAGCGAGCCAGGTCGTCGCCAGCATCGTGCACCAGATCCGCGAGACGGAGCGTGTGGTGAAAACCCAATGAGCTACATCAAGAAACCTTCGGCTCGGAATCCGTCGCTGCAACCAAACAAGCTCGGCCTCACCGTCCGCGACTACGAGGGCGCGATGTCGACGCTCTGTGCCGGCTGCGGCCACGATTCGATCACGGCGGCGATCACGCGCGCGTTCTTCGAGCTCGACGTGGCGCCGCACATGGTCGCGAAGCTCTCGGGCATCGGGTGCTCGTCGAAGACACCGACGTACTTTCTCTCGGGCGCGCACGGCTTCAACTCGGCGCACGGCCGCATGCCGGCGATCCTGACGGGCGCGTCGGCGGCCAACCGCGGTCTCATCTACATCGGGGTCAGCGGTGACGGCGACTCGCTCTCGATCGGCCTCGGTCAGATGAGCCACGCGATTCGTCGGAACGTCGACGCGCTCTACGTCATCGAGAACAACGGCGTGTACGGGCTCACCAAGGGGCAATTCTCCGCTTCGGCCGATCCCGGCTCGAAGTCGAAGTACGGGGAGCAGAACACCCAGCAGGCGATCGACCCGGTGATGCTGGCACTCAGCCTCGGGGCGACCTTCGTGGCGCGGAGCTTCTCGGGCGACAAGACCCAGCTCGTGCCGATCCTGAAGGCCGCGCTCAGCCACCGGGGATTTGCCCTCGTCGACGTGATCTCGCCCTGCGTCACGTTCAACGACCACGAGGGCTCGACCAAGAGCTACCGCTACACCCGGAAGAACCAGTCGCCGATCGTCGAGGCCGACTTCGTGCCCCCCGCTGCCGAGATCACGGCGGAGTACGACGACGGTGCCGAGATCGAGATCGCCATGCACGACGGCAGCACGGTGCGTTTCACCAAGATCCCGGAGGGTTACGACCCGACCGATCGTGACGCCGTGACGCTGTTTCTCCGCGAGCGGCAGAGCGAGGGCAGCATACCGACGGGGCTGCTCTTTCTCGACCCCGAGGGCAACGAGATGCACGCCGCGAACCACACGGTGACGGCCCCGCTCGCGAGCCTCGGCCACGAGGTGCTCTGCCCGGGCTCGGCCGCGTTGGACACGTTGCAGAAGTCGTATCGCTGAGCGCCGTCCGCGCGTTTTTTCTTGTCTCGCTTGCGACCACTGTGGCACTGTCCCGGCGTGCCGGTAGTGCCTGCCGCAGTCTGACGTCGTTCGATCGCAGCAACGAGGAGGATAAGTCATGGGTCACTTCGCCCGAGGGTTCGTCGTCGGCGCCGCGCTGCTGTGCGCGTTCGCGTCGCCCGCCGCGGCCGACATCACGTCGGTCGCCCGTTGTCAGAAGAAGATCGCCACCGCTGGCGCCGACTACGCGAAACGCGTGATCGTCACGACCCTCAAGTGCACCGAGGAGATCGCGGAGTGTCAGGTCCAGTGCGACGAGGGAGTCTTCGGCACCTCGTGCGACGACGGTCCGCCGCCCTGCTGCGACTCGGACGATCGCGCCTCCAACTCGACCTTCGCGGCCTGCATGGCGGACGCCGACGAGACCTGTGCGGCGCAAGAGATCAAGATCGACAAGTACGAGGAGACCAAACAGAACAAGATCGTCGCGGCCTGCAGTGTCCTCACGCAGGACGAGCTTTGCGGCGCCACCGGCAACGGCCTGAACTTCGCGCTGGTGAACGCCGGCTGTCTGGCGCTCAATCCGACGTACACCTGCAACCTGGCCAACCTCATCACCTGTCTCGGCGGCCCGCTGCAGCGCCAGTTCATCGATCAGATCAGCGGGCTGTTGAGCCCGCGCGCGAGCGATGCGGTGCGCGCCGGCAATCTGCAGGCGGCGTTTCCCGATCTTCCGGTCACGTACAAGGTGCGTGACGATCTGCCCGCGGCCGGCAAGGCCGACGTCTGGAGGATCACGGGCGATGCCGGCGACAAGGTGATCGTCCGCGTGAAGACCCGCGACGATACTGGCAGCAACCAATCGACGCTCCAGCCTACGGTCGTCTTGCTCGGGGCCGATCAAACGACACCCGTGGCGGACACGATCCTCAACAGCGTGCCCTGCGCGGTGCCGAACACCTGCGGCGGCCAGTGCCCCCAGTTCCAACGCGTGCTGCCGTTCAGCGGCACCTTCTACGCGGCCGTCGTGTCGAGCGGCGCGAACGGCTGTAGCGGCGGCAAGTACCGGCTCATCGTCACGATGCCGAACAGCGCGCCGCCGGTGCTCGTCGCCGACGACATCACCCCTCCGTAAGGGGCTGCCACCCCATTGCGCGTTGGACGACGCCGGCGATGTGCGCCGCGTCGGCGTCGTCCAATACGGGCTCCACGAAGCTCACCACCAGATGCTGGACCCCGGCGCGGCGGCCGAAGAAGACGCCGGCTCCCGGGCGCGGCGGCACCGCGGCGACGTGGTAGCCGTCGACGATGCGTGCGTCGAATACATCGGTGCGATCGGGTAGCAGCGCATCGGTATCGGCGAAGTTGAACGAGCAGAAGTCGCCGGCTGAGGTCCACGGCAGCTCGCGGAACATGCCGCTGAGCGGCCGGTAGCGCGCGAAGCTCATGCCGGCCCACGTCGCTTCGAGCTCGTCGTGTCGGAGGGCGTCGGCGAGCTGATCACGGAGCTCGCGGGCCGTCTTCTCGAGGTCGCCGTCGATCGGGGGTCGGCAGCGGGCGAAATGAAATGCCAGATAGTTTCCGAGCACGGGGCCGTGCTCCCCGCGCGCCCGCCGGTTCACCGACACCGGGATGAGAAACGGAACGTCGGTCGGAAGGCCACGCGCCGCGAAGCGTTCGGTCATCGCCGCCGACACGACGGCGAGCTGCCACGGTAGCCCGCGATGAAGACGGTCGCTCGGGGGCGCCGGGGCGACGAAGCGAAAGCGTCGATGGCGTCGTCGGAGAGGGCCGTGCGGCGGCCGCGCGGCGGCGAGCGACGATGGGGGCGTCGGCGCCAACCTCCGGAGGTGTGTCGCCCCGCGGCTCGCGAGCGCGCCGCGCTCGCGGAACGACCGTCCATCCGGGGGTGCGACCAACAGCGGGGCGTCTCCGCGCGGCGCATCCGGTGAGCGCTCGTCGAGTTCGGCGAGCAACCGCAGCAGGTGCTCGCTCCCGTGAGGGTCCATCAGCGCGTGCGCCCACGTCAGCACGAGATGCGAGGCGGCCCCGTCGGTGACGATCGTGATGCGGAGCGGAACCTCGCGGTACGGATCGATGGGGGCGTCGAGCTCGCGATCGACGAGCGCGCCGATCGTCTCGCCGGTGGCGAGCGCCGTCGTCCGCACCGG
>JBDSJB010000047.1:0-3033 GCA_039917665.1 Binatia bacterium | reverse complement strand
TTCTGCTCCCACTGCAGCCCCGTGTCGTCGTCCGTCACGGTGCCGTCGCCGTTGACGCCGTCGCGGCATACGATCACCGCCGACCGAGCCTGCGCGCTCACGCTCGCGAGCCGCGCGGCGTGCTTCGCTGCGCAGGGCGCCGCGCTCGCGGGCTTGCCCCGCAGCGTCTTCGCGTTGGCCATCGCGGACAGGCGCGGAGCTTTCCCCACGCCTCGAGCTTCTTCGCGAGACAGGCGGGTGTGGTCAGGGTTGCGGGCGCGGCGGTCGCGCTGCCAACCAGCACCGCGATCACGACGAGAGTACCGAGTCGGTTCATCGAAAGCCTCCGAGGAAGGGAGTCCCGAGGCGGCGCGTGCGACGCGCCGCCTCGGGTTCCGCGTTCACGGTGAAGCGACCCGGCTAGCGAATGGGCTAGCGAATGATCTTGCCGACCGTCGGGTTGATCTTCTTCACGCGGTCGAGCGAGACCTCGACGAATGCGGGCTCGGGCGCGGTGAGATCGGCGAAGATGATCTGGCCGCCCGCGACGCTCGTGCAGTAGACCTCCTCGACGTCGACCGTCCGCAGCGTCACGGCGAGATTGCCGGTGGCACGCACGAAGAAGCGGACCAGAAAGTGGTAGCCGGCGTTCGGATCCTGCACGCGCTCGAGCTCGCACCAGCCGCCCTGATTCGTGACGTCGGCGGTCGGGATGCCGGTCTTGGCGTGACGGCCGGTCGTCGGACTGACGACGGGAATGTTGCCGGCGTCGCGGTCGATGGTGCCGAAGATCAGCGCATCCGCGCCGCCCCAGCCACCGACGAAGGCCTCGCTGCCATCGCCGCCGCGCCAGAGCGCAATGTCGTTGCCGTCGCCGCCGATCATGGTGTCGCTGTTCGGCGCCTGTGCCTGCTCGGTGCCGCCGACGAGGATGTCGTTCCCGCGGCCCCCGAGCATCACGTCGCTGCCGGCGAGGCCGATCAACACGTCGTCGCCGTTCCGTCCGACGAGCACGTCGGACTTGTCGAGGCTTTGGTTGACCGCGCCCGGCGGTTGGATCTGCTCGTTCGCTTGGCTGTCGTCGTCGAGACCGAAGAGCAGGTCGGCGCCGTTCGTGCCCGCGACGAACGCGGCGTGCGCCGTGCCGCTGCTGCCGCTTCCGACCATCGCGCAGAGTGCCGCTGCCGCGATCCGACCCGCGAGCCGCGCCGGCGCCGTGAACGTCAACTTGATGCTCGTGTTCTCACGTGACTTCCGCATTGCATTCTCCTTCGGTGGATTGATCCACCATTCGTTGTGCTGCCGACGATACGGCGACCTCCGGCGCGCGGATGCGAGGTGAGAATTTGGATCGCCTCGGGCGATGTGGCAGGCAGGACGCTGCATGCGCACGAAGCTCATGATCGCCGCCGTCATTCTCTTGATGGGCGCAGCACCGGCGGCCGCACGCGACGTCGACATCGTCGCGCTCGACGCGACGGGCGCGCTGCTGCGTTTCGACTCGGCGCGACCTGGCGAGGTGAGGATCATTGCGGTGACGGGGGTGCGCGGGACGCTCGTCGGCATCGATCGCCGTCCGACGAAGCGGCTGCTCTACGGCCTCAGCGACGCGAACGACCTCTATACGATCGATCCGACTACAGGCGCCGCGACCGCGATCAGCACGCTCACGTCTGCCTTCGACGGCGGCGCGCGGTCGGGGGTGGACTTCAATCCGCAGAGCGACCGGCTCCGACTGGTCGGCGGCAGTGGGCAGAATCTCCGCGTGAACGTCGATCTCGGCGCGGCGGCGACGGATGCGCCGCTGCGCTACGCCGCGACCGATCCGAACGGCGGCAAGCGCCCAGCGATCGCGGCGATCGCGTACACGAGCTCGATCCCCGACGCGCCTACGACCAAGCTTTTCGACATCGACAGCGACCTCGACGTCCTGGCCTTGCAGGACCCGCCCAATGACGGCGTGCTGGTGACCATCGGGCCGCTCGGGGTCGACTTCGACGCACGCGCCGGGTTCGACATCGTGACCGAGAACGGGGCCGATCGGGCCTTCGCTGCGTCGCGCGGGGTGCTCTACGAGGTCGATTTGGCGACGGGAACCGCCCGCGCCCTCGGACCTATTGGCGCGCCGTCCGGCACGACCATCATCGGACTCACGATCCTGCCGGAGACGGCGTCGGCGACCCCGTGAGGCCCGCCGCCCCCTCAGGCCGGACGCGTTGCATCCGACCCGTCGGGGTCGGCGTACCCTGGTCGAACGGCGGGAAAGTCGTGACGGCCGGGATCTCAATCAATGATGCGGTCGTCCAGGGGCATGAAAGCGACGTCCTTTGATACGGCGGATGCAGAGGTGACGACGGACGCCGAGCTTCTTGCGGCGCTCGCGGTCGATCCGCCGGGCGCGCTCGGGGCATTGTACGATCGCTACGGAGGCCTGGTGTACGGATTGGCAATGAAGATTCTCGGGGCGCCCGCGGAGGCCGAAGACCTCACCCAGGAGATCTTTTTGACCTTCTGCACCAAGAGCGACTACGACGCGTCGCGCGGCACCCTGAGCGGTTTCCTGGTGATGCTCACGCGCTCGCGGGCCATCGACAAGATCCGGGCGCGCACGCGGAAGACCCGGTCGCTCGAGCGTTGGGGTGACGCGCTGATCCCCGAGGCTTCCGGTCAGTCGCTGCTCGAGGCGGTGTCGATCGGGGAGTCCTCGGTGCGCGTCCGTGCCGCGCTCGCCGAGCTTCCCGAGAGCCAGCGCCGGGTGCTCGAGATGGCGTACTATCGCGACCTCAGTCAGGCCGAGATCGCCGCCGAGCTCGAGACGCCGCTCGGCACGGTGAAGAGCTGGATGCGGCGCGGTCTCCTCACCATGCGCGCGTCGCTCGCGCCCCTGGTCGGCTGACCCGGATGATCCCATGATCGACCCGAACGACCGCGAGACGCTCGAAGATTTGATGGTGCGCTATGTCCTCGGCGAGCTCGGCGAGGCCGATACGACGGAGATGCAGCGCCTGCTCGCCACTCGTCCCGATCTGCGCGACGAGCTCGCAAGCCTGGACC
>JBDSJB010000046.1:0-5918 GCA_039917665.1 Binatia bacterium | reverse complement strand
TCCTCGACGGTGACGTCACCAAGGTCGCGCGCTACCAGGCGCGCTTCGCGGGCGTGGCATTCCCGGGCGAGACCTACGTCACGTCGTACTGGAAGGATGGCAACACCATCCTCCTCCAGTCGAAGGCAAAGGAACGGGACGCGATGGTGATCTCGAACGCGGCGGTGACGGTGCGCTGAGCGGTTTCGTCGCCGGCTAACTCGCGGGCTCGCAGGTGCCGCCGAGTGGAAGACCCGCGGCGCCTCGCAACACCGCGACGCCGTCGGTGACGGTGATCGCGCCGCTGCCGTTGATGTCGCAGGTCGCGAGCGTGCATGGGGTCGTGAGCCCGGCCGCGGCGCGCAAGGTCTGCACCCCGTCGGTGACGGTGACCGCGCCACTGCCATCCGCGTCGCCACAGGTCGTGTCGCCCCCGCCGGCGAGATCGGTGCAGGCGCCGGCGTTGTTGCAGACATTCGGCGCGGCGAGCCCGAAGTCGCCGTCGTTGCTGCCGTTCGCACCGGTATTTTTGGTGCGAGCCAGCGTCTGCGTAGCGGTGCCGGGCGGCAAGGTCGTCGGGGTGCCTGACGCGTTCCGAGTGGCACTCGTGAAGCCGCCGTACGCGACGCAATCGACGTAGTTGTTCGGCTTCTCGAGATCCCAGGTGCTGGGGTCGGGCGCCGACGCGCCCGGGGCGCCCCAGCAGATCATGCCCGTCGGCGTGATGATGCCGGCCGGGATCAGGAAGTCGGGTGCGATGGTCGTGAGGGTCGTGAAGGCTTGCGTCGCATAGAGGATGTTGGCGCCAGCGGTGCCATTGGCGACGTCGGTCGGCGTGATGAGCAGCTCGGTCGCGTTGCCGGCGGCGTCGAAGGCCGTGAGCCGCGTGTCGGCGACGTGGGACTGGCCGGCGAAGTCGAGGCGGAGCTCGACGAACTGGACGTCGGCGTTGCCGCCGAAGCCGGCACCAATCTCGCTGATGCTCATTAGATGGAACGTCGCTGCGGCGAGGCGCGGGAGCGTCAACAAGCCGACCAGCACGAGCAAAACCGACGAACGAGGACGACCCATCGCAAGCTCCTTCGGCGTCCACCGTGCGACATGCGCAGTGGCGATTCGGGATTCACACTCCGGACCGACACCTGCCGTGTCAAGTGCGCAGGCCGGACGCGATGCACGTTGCCCTCACTGCAGCCGTTCGTTAGCGTCCGCGTCGCGTTCCACGCGTACGCGCAAAGGAGGCTCGGCATGACTCGAACCGGCATGGTGATGGGTATCGTGATGACACTCGGCGTGGTCGGCGGACGCGCCGACGTCGCGGAGGCGGACGCGTGGGATCGCAGCGTGCCCGGTGACGGGACGGTCGCCACGCGCAGTGAGCTGGTGCACGGCAGCGACGAGCTGCACGATCTCCAGTCCAAAGGCAGCAAGCCGGACGAGGACTGGTATCGCATCAGTCAGCAGCCGTACGCGTCCTACGAGGTCGTCGTCGAGGCGACGGCGGGGGAGATCGCGACGCCGGTCCTCGAGCGCCTCGCCGCCGACGGTACGACCGTGACGCAAACGTCCGTCGGCGTCGGGGGCGTGGGGTTCACGCGCAGCCTGCGCTGGCAGAACGGCGCCGCGGCCGTCGACGATCAGTACGTCCGCGTGCGGAGCGGCGGGTGCGTGAAGTGCAAGAAGGACGCGCTCTATCGCATCCGCGCGTTCGAGACGACCTACCGCCTGTCGCGCTTCAACAACTCGGGGTCACAGATCACCGTCCTCATCGTGCAGAACCCGAGCCATCAGGCGGTGACGGGGGACGTGCACTACTGGAGTGCCGCCGGCGCGCTGCTCGCGACCGACGCGTTCACATTGGCGCCGAAAGCCCTGGCGGTGATCCAGACGCAAGTCGCGGCCCCCGGGGTGAGCGGCTCGGCGACGATCAGCCACGATGGGCGCTACGGCGACCTCGCCGGCAAGAGCGTCGGCCTCGAACCAGCCACCGGCTTCTCGTTCGACACCGCCCTCGAATCACGTACAAGGTGACTGCATGAAGACGATCAAGAACAAGACGACCAAGCCGATCCGGGTGCCGTTGCCGCGTGGCAAGACCGTGCACCTCGGACCGAACAAGAGCGGACAGATTACGGTCGAAGCTTCGGAGCACCCCGGCCTGAAGAAGCTGGTCGAGGCCGGTGAGATCGAGCTCATCGACGAGGGGCCGGGCTCGGGCGGTGGTGGGGCCGGCGGTGCTGGCGGCAGCGGCGCGCGTCACGGGTACGGTGGTGGCGGCGGGATGCGTCGCAGCGGCGACCGGTAGGGGATTCAGCCGCGCGAGTGAGCGCGCCGGCGATCAAGTGCGCGTCAGCCCGCGGGTCGGCGAGGGCTCGTGAGCTCGCGGCCTATCAAGTGCGCGTCAGCTCGCGCACCAGGGTCGCCTTCAGCACCTCGAGCTCCCACGTGGGCAGCGTCGGCTTGCTTCCTTGCAGCATCAGGGTCGACGCCAACCCGGAAAGCGTCGAGACGGTGAAGTGCTGGAGGAGTAGGCTGCGCTTCCGCGGCAGGCGCGTATCGGCGAAGATGCGCGACCAGACGCGGTCCCACGCGCGCGACATTTCGAGGCGCCAGTTGCCGACGCCACGGTGCTCGGCACGGCCAAGGTAGTTGAGGAGAATCTCGAAGGTCGCGCGGTAGTGGCGGCCACGGAAGTGCTGCCACGCGAGATCGACGAACTGCGTCGCGCGTGCCGTGATGCTGGTGCCCTCGACCGTGACGGGCTCGAGGCGCTGCGCGAAGCGCTCGAACGAATCTTGCAGGACGGCGAGCAGCAGCTCGTCCTTGCCGCCGAAGTGATGTTGCACGGCGCCCCAGGTGAGGCCGGAGCGCTGCGCGATCTGCTGCGCCGTCAGACCCTGGAACCCGTCGCGCGCGATCACCTCGACGACGGCGGCGATGATCTTCGCGCGGGTCGTAGCGCTGCGCTCGGCGTGCGAACGCCGGCGACGCGGGGCTGCGGACGGCGCTGCGCGTCGCGTCGAGGGTGCCGCCACGGGCGTCAGGTCCGTTCGGCGCGGAGCTGCCGCACGACTTGCGACGCGACGGCCGCCTGCGGCCAACCGCCGTAATGCGCAACGTGCAGGATGAGCTCGTCGATCTCGGTGTCCGTCAGGTCACCGCTTTTCATCGCGGCGCCGAAGTGGAGACGGAGCGTCATCTCGTTGCCCATACCCATCAAGATCGTGAGCGTGACGAGGCGGCGCTCGCGCACCCCGAGCCCCGGTCGCGCCCAGACGGCGGCGAAGAGGTGCTCGATCGTGGCGTCGAGGAAGACGTCGCCCGGCATGTCGGGCGGGGTGAACTGCATGACCTCGCCGAATGTGGCGAAGCCTTTGGCGCGGTTGGCGTTGGACATGAAGGGTCTCCTCAGCGTCGGTTCGGGTCGTCGAGCCCGTAGACCCGCGCCATCAGTTGTTGGCAGAGCGCCGTGCCGGGCAGGGCGATCCCGTGCTCGCGCGCGAACGCGAGCGTGACGGCGAGGTCCTTCTCGGCGAGCGTGGTGTACCCCCGCAGCATCTGCTGGAACCCGGCCTCGTGGCGTTGCTCCTCGGGCAAGCGATGCAGGACGAGGAAGGCCAGCATCTGATCGGTGAGGTTGCCGTTGCTGCGCGTGACCTCCTCGAAGGCCGTCTGCGAAAGGCCCGACTCGCGTGCCAGCAACGTCGCTTCGTAGGCGGCGAGGAAGCCGAGGTAGGTCATCAGATTATTGCAGAGCTTGGTGGCCGTCCCCGTGCCGAGCGGACCGGTGTGGACGATGCTTTTGGCGGCCGTCGCGAACACGGGCCGGCACCGTTCGAGATCGTCGGCATGGCCGCCGACCATGTAGGTGAGGCGACCTTGCTCCGCGCCCATCGGCCCGCCGGTGACGCACGCGTCGACGAGCGCGACGCCGTGCGTCGCGGCGACGGCGCCGAGCTCCCGTACCGTCCGTGGCAGGATCGTGCTGTGAATGGCAATCACGGTTCCCGCGCTGGCGCCGGCCAACAGTCCGTCGTCGCCGAGCAGGACCGCCGTCACGTCCGCGTCGTCGCGGACGCAGACGCCGATGACGTCGCTTGCTGCCGCAACGGCTCGCGCCGACGCAGCACGGGTCGCGCCGGCCCCCACCAGCTCGTCGACGGCAGCGGGCATGAGATCGAAGACGGTCGTCGCGAGACCGCCGGAGCAGAGTCGGCGCGCCATGGGGCGGCCGATGGCACCGAGACCGACAAAACCGGCACGTACCGTCATGACGGCGGACCTTAGTGTCAATTTACCTTGTAAGCAATATGTAAATGGTGGTAAGCGCCTCGGCGACGAGCGCACCATGCCCGAATACGATCCCTACGCGTACGAGATGCACGAGGACCCATACCCGACGTACGCGGCGCTCCGCACCGAAGCGCCGCTGTATCGGAACGAGCGCCTCGGGTTCTGGGCGCTGTCGCGCCACGTCGACGTGATGGCCGGTTTTCGCGACATCACCAAGTTCTCCAATCGGAACGGCGTGTCGCTCGATCCGGCGTCCTCGCATCCGCGGGCCCACGCGATGATGTCGTTCCTCGCGTTGGATCCGCCGCGCCACACGCGCATGCGGGCGCTGGTCTCGCGCGGATTCACCCCGCGCCGCATCGCCGAGCTCGAGCCGCGCATTCGTGAAATCGCCAACGGACACATCGATCGCTTCATTGCGTCGGGTCGCTGCGATTTCATCAAGGACTTTGCCGGCAAGTTCCCGATGGACGTGATCAGCGAAATGCTCGGTGTTCCCGAGGCCGATCGCGATCAACTCCGGGCCTGGGCGGATACCGTCGTGCACCGCGAGGAGGGCATGACCGACGTGCCGCCCGCCGGCATGGAAGCGGCCATGCACATGCTCGGATACTTCGGACAGCTGGTGGCCGATCACCGGGCGCATCCGCGAGATGATCTGACCGCGGCGTTGCTCGCGGCGGAGATCGATGGCGACCGCCTCGACGACGGCGAGATCCTGGGCTTCCTCTTTCTGATGATCATCGCCGGCAACGAGACGACGACGAAGCTGCTGGGGAACGCGGTGTACTGGTTGTGGCGGAATCCCGACCAGCGCCGACTCGTCGCGCAGGATCCGACCCTGATCCCGCGCTGGGTGGAGGAGACGCTGCGCTACGATGGGTCGACGCAAGCGCTGGCCCGCACCGTGGTCGGCGACCTCGACCTCTACGGACAGACGATGCGCGACGGCGATCGCGTCGTGTTGCTGGTCGGGTCGGCGAATCGTGACGAGCGCGTCTTCGCCGAGCCGGACTGTTACGACATTCTGCGCGATACCAACGCGATGTTGTCCTTCGGGCAGGGCACGCATTTTTGTCTCGGCGCGGCGCTGGCGCGCCTCGAGGCGCGGGTGGCGCTCGAGGAAGTGCAGCGGCGGTTCCCGGACTACGCCATCGACGAGGCCGGAATGGCCCGCGTGCACTCGGTGAACGTGCGGGGATTCGCCGCGTTGCCGCTCACGTTCACGGGCGCCAGGGAAAGCGGACGATGAGCGGGCCACGTACGGCGGTCGTCACCGGAGCCTCGGCCGGGATCGGCGCCGCGATCGCTCGCGCGCTCGGCGCGCTCGGTTGGACGGTTGCACTCGGGGCGCGCCGGACTGAGCTTCTGAAGGAAGTCGCGGGCGGCGTCGAGTCGGCCGGTGGCCGGTCGTTCGTGCACGCGCTCGACGTGAGTGATGCCGCCGCGATCGACGCGTTCTTCACGGCGACCGAGGCCGCGGTTGGACCGGTGGACGTGGTCGTGAGCAATGCCGGCGTTGGTGTGCCCGGGTTGCTGCATGAGCTGTCCGCCGCGGATCTCGAACGCGAGCTGCGGACGAACTTGCTCGGCCCCATGTGGATCACGCGGCGGGCCTTGCCGGCGATGTTGGCGCGCCAGCGCGG
>JBDSJB010000045.1:0-3737 GCA_039917665.1 Binatia bacterium | reverse complement strand
ACGGGACGATCGTCGAGGCCGACGGCCACTGCGCGGGTACGATCGCACGGTCCCCGCGCGGCAGCGGCGGCTTCGGCTACGACCCCGTCTTCGTCGATCCCGCAAGCGGCCGTACGTTTGGCGAACTCCCGGCCGAAGCCAAGAACGATTTCAGTCACCGGCGCCGCGCGTTGGACGCGCTTCGGCTTGAGTTGGTTGCCCGAACGCGCGCTTGAAAGGGCGGGAACGCGATGGTACTCCCGCGTCAGGTCAGGGCGCGCCCGACGACCTCTAATGACCATGCGAGACGGCGCGGGATGTGTAAGTTCTAGACGGGGCGTGGCGCAGCCTGGTAGCGCACCTGCCTTGGGTGCAGGGGGTCGGAGGTTCGAATCCTCTCGCCCCGATTGGCTTCCACTTTCCCGCTTCCGCCTTGCGCCAGTAGCTCAGGTGGATAGAGCAACGGCCTTCTAAGCCGTAGGTCAGAGGTTCGAATCCTCTCTGGCGCGCTCGGCTGTTTCGCAACTTCAACGTGTGGTGACTGTAGCTCAGTTGGCAGAGCACCGGATTGTGGCTCCGGGGGTCGAGGGTTCGAAACCCTTCAGTCACCCTAGATCACGGCAGCGATCGCAGCAGCATGCGGTCGCTGCCGACTGATCACTGCGCGGTGTCGTAGGCCGCGCGCGATTTTGTCTTCGCCGTGACGTGACAGCGCGCGACGAATCGTCTAGATTCCCGCGTTCCTCGCCAACTGAGGCGTGGGCCGGTAGCTCAATTGGCAGAGCAGCTGACTCTTAATCAGCGGGTTGGCGGTTCGATCCCGCCCCGGCCCATTTCTGAATCAACAACTGGCAGCGTCTCGAGGCTGCTTCCGCCTGCGGGCGCTACCACTTGCTACTGTTTGACACCGCACGTGCGCTGTCGAGGCGATCGACTGGCGACGTGTCGATGCGCGGCACCAGCTACCGTAAGTGTCCACGGTCGAGCCTATGCTGGCGTGACCGAGCTGCCACACCTTTGGCGATGAGGATCGACGCCTAGCTGTGACGCATTGAGTGGGGGGTGAAATGTGGCGGCAGTTTGGCTGCCTTCAGAGCACTCGCGAAGGCCCTCGTTACGTTTCGAGGATCGCGTCGCACTGCTCGGCGTATCGAGCCGGCCGTGCTCGTCGTCGAGTGCTGAGTCCGCGGCGGCCGACACGCGGCGCGTCGCCACGTTTTTCCGCGGCGACTCCCCGACTTTCCTCCGCAATCTCGTCCGTTGTCGGGGTTGTCGGGTGCCGGCGGCCCCCGTAGCGTCCGGCGACTATGCCGACCATTCGCCACCTGCACGTTCTCGTCTGCGCCCTCGTCGCGGCGCTCCTGCTGTTCCCGCCGTCCGCGCGCGCGCTGTCCGGCGCCGAGCTCAAGTGCCAGAGCGAGATCGGCAAGGCGTCGTCGCGCTTCGCGAAGACGATCCACCAGGCGCATCGGCGCTGCGAGGACGAGCGCGTGAAGCAGGGGAGCTGCACGCAGGACCGGCGCGCGGCGCGGGTGATGCGCGCCGCCGAGCGTCTGGTGAAGGAGCTCACCAACCGCTGCGAATCTGTGGCCCTCGGGAACCTCGGCTTTCCCGGCGCCTGTCCGGACGCGGCGGGCCCGCCCTTCACCACCTCCGATCTCCTGAGCTGCCTCGACGGCTCGCACCGGCCGCGCTTGATCGCCGCCCTCGGCACCGCCTATCCGGGCGACGCGGTGCTCGTCGCCACCCGGCTCCGCTGCCAGGCGCAGATCGGCGTCGCGAGCGAGCGCCTCGTCCTCGCCGTCGCCAAGACCCGCCAGCGCTGTCTCGATCGCCAGCTCGCCGGCAAGACGTCGTCGGCGGTGCAGTGTCGCGCCGCGGTGCCGCCCTTCGGCCCCGGCACCGGTGACGCCACGACCGACCGCCGGCTCGGCAAAGCGGGCGCCAAGCTCGAGAGCATCGTCGCGCGCGGCTGTGGCGGGGTCGTACTCGAGGAGCTCGGCTTCCCCGGCGCCTGCGCCGATCCCGATGGCGCGCCCTTCACGGCGAGCGATCTCACCGCCTGCGTCGGCGGCCTCTACCGGCAGGTGGCGCACGACCTGATCGAGTTCGAGTACCCGGGCGGGCCGGGACCGATCCCGACCTCGTCGCCGACGGTCGCGCCGACGCCGACCGCGACCGCGCCGACCGCAACCGCGACCGACGGCGGGCCGACCGCGACCCCGACGCCCATTCCCACCCTGACGCCGATCGCGACGCCCACGGCGGGCCCGGGCGTCGGCGATCTGAGGGGCCTCGTCGCGCCCGACGGGGACGCCGACGGTGACGGCTTCTCCAACACGATCGAGCTCGCGTCCTGCTCCAATCCCGCCGACCCGGCGAGCACGCCCGAAAACGACGCCAGCTTCTGCAACAACAACACCATATTCTCCGACGCGCGCGGCCCCGCCTGGGGCAACACCAACAAACTCGCCGAGCCGACCTACGGCATCGCGACGACGACCCTCCAGGCGCAGAACGCGGCCGACTGCGGCGTTTACTGCCAGACCACGCCCAACATCGGCTCGCCGGAGGCCTGCAACGGCAACTGGCCGTGGAGCGGCGTCCCCGAGCACGGCTTCTACGAGCTCGGCGCGACCGTCGAGGCGAACTTTCCCGACGAGAGCGGCAATCGCCTCGCCGCCACCATCTTCCTGCCGCCGGGCGTGACCTGCACGCCCGACGACGCGCCGGTCTGCGACGGCGTCACCGATCCCGTCGTCTGCACCGCGCCGGGCGGCGCCACCTATCCGGCCGTCGTCATCACCGAGGGCTTCACCGGCTCGCAGCGCATGTACTTCTGGGCGGCGCACCGGCTCGCGGCGCAAGGCTACGTCACCATGACCTTCGACGTCTCGGGGCAGGGCCGCTCGCAGGGGAGCTTTCCGAACGGTGACGCCGGCATCGCCGCCGACCAGAGCGGCGGGGGCTCCGGCTTCGCGCGCGACAGCGGTGCCGCGCTCAATTGGTTCGTGAGCAGCGCCAATCCCATCCGCAATCTGGTGGCGATCGATCCGCTGCTCATCCCCAACCAGGGCACCGGCGCGACCAGCATCACCGAGGACTACGTGCTCGGGCTTGCCGGCCACTCGGCGGGGGCGACCGGGGCGATCACCTACCAGCAGTCGACCGTGGCCGCGTATCCGGTGCGGACGCGCGCCGTCGTCGGCTGGTCGCACTTCGACGCCGCGGGCACCATCGGCAACGTGCCGATCCAGATGCACTCGGGCGACGAGGACTCGGGCTTCATCCAGCCGCCGGGCTCGGGGAATCAGGGGCCGGCGATGGAGCGGCGCTACGATCGGCTGCGCGGTGACCGCGATCTGAACGGGACGCCCGACTTCACCCCCCACGACCGGCAGATCGTCATGCTCGAGGACGGCACCCACCTGAGCTACTCGCAGGTGCCGTGGGCCTACTACCCGACCTGGGGCGAGGAAGTGCAGTACCACTACACGCTCGCCTGGTTCGACAAGTATCTCCGCGGCGATCTCGGCCGCACGATGGGCGCGGTCACCGCCAACGTCATCCAGAGCGTCGACCCCTACAGCGACTACTTCGAGTGCACGAGCGGCCCAGACTGCTACTCGGCGACGGCGCGCTTGAAGATGAGCCACGTCCACCTCTCCGACACGTGGTGCTCGCGCTACGACATCGGCGGCGACGCCAACACCGACGTGAAGGGTGGCGGCTGCCGGACGCAATGAGACGGCAGGGCT
>JBDSJB010000044.1:0-5143 GCA_039917665.1 Binatia bacterium | reverse complement strand
GCTCGACGCCGACCAGGTCGTGGCCGGTGCCGCCCTCAATATCCTGGCGCTCGGCCTCACGGGCGTTGCGTACCGGGCCTTCTTCGGCGTCACCGGCTCGGCGCTCAGCGTGACGACCTTCGCGCCGTTCGCGATCGGCGGCGACGCCGCGTGGCTCGCACCGTTCCGCCAACCGGCGCCGGTCTACGTCGCGCTCGCGCTCGTGCCGCTCGTGTGGCTCGTGCTCGCGCGGACGCGGCTCGGCCTGACGCTCCGCGCGGTCGGCGAGGCGCCGGAGGCCGCCGCGAGCCTCGGCATCGGCGTCGGCGCGATTCGCGTCGGTGCCATTGTCGTCGGCGCGGCGCTCGCGGGCATCGGCGGCGGCTATCTCTCGCTCGCCTACTCCAACACCTTCGTCGAGGGCATGGCGGCCGGACGCGGCTTCATCGCGCTCGCCATCGTCGTCTTCGGACGCTGGCGTCCGCTCGGCGTCTTGATCGGCGCGCTGCTCTTCGGCGCTGCCAGCGCCGGGCAATTCCATCTGCAAGCCGCCGGCGTTGCGGTGTCGTACCATCTGCTCCTGATGCTGCCGTACGTGCTGACGCTCGGGGTGTTGGCGTTCGCGAGCGGCAACGCGGCCGCGCCGGCGGCCCTCGGGCGGCGCCGCGAGGAATGACGCCGGCCTCGCGAGCGTTGGCGCGCTGAGCTACACGACAACCAGGCGGGCACGATCATCGATCCCATCTCCCAACACGATCTCGACACCGCGACCGCGCTCATCGGCGACACGCGCAACCTCGTCGTGCTGACGGGAGCTGGCATCAGCACCGAGTCGGGCATTCCCGATTTCCGCAGCCCCGGCGGCCTCTGGACCCGCTACGACCCGCGCAAGCTCACGTTCGACAAGTTCTGCGCCAGCGCCGACACGCGCCGCCTGTACTGGGAGATGGGAAACGAGCTCTATCCGGCGCTCCGCGACGCGCAGCCGAACGCCGCGCACCGCGCTCTCGTCGCTCTCGAACGGCGCGGCTGCTTGCGGCGGATCGTCACGCAGAACGTCGACGGGCTGCACCAGAAAGCCGGCAGCTCGCCGAACGTCATGATCGAGATCCACGGCACGGCGCTCGAGGTTGGCTGTCTGACCTGCGGCGCGCGTCAAGATCGCGGTCCGGTGCAAGCGCGCTTCGCGGCCGGCGAGCAGGATCTGCGGTGCGGCTGCGGTGGACTGCTGAAGCCCGCGACGATCTCCTTCGGCCAGGCCATGCCCGAGCGCGAAACCGCCATGGCCTTCGCCGACGCCGAGGCCGCCGACCTCTTCCTCGTGATCGGCTCGTCGCTCGAGGTCTACCCGGCGGCTGGCCTGCCGCGCGCCGCCGTCGAGCACGGCACCCCGCTCCTCATCGTGAATCGCGACGCGACGCCGTACGACGACTACGCGGAGCTCACGCTGCACGGCAGCGCCGGCGAGACCCTCGGCGCGATCGTGTCCGCGCTCGGACTGTCGCTCACCGACGCCTGACGCCACGCCGCAACCTTCGCGCACAGCTGCCATCGCACTTTCACCAAACGCAGACGGGCGGCGGAGCCGAAGCCCTGCCGCCCGTCGCGTCCTTCGAAGCCGAAGGTGCGAGACTCAGCCGCGGTTCACCAGTCGGAGCCCGCCGTGGTCGCTCTGCTGCTCGACGACCTCGTCGTCCTCCTCGATGTGCGCGACCGCCGCCGCAACCGCCGCGTCGCCGACGCGCCGGCGCTCGGCCGCTCGCCACTTGAAGAGGCCTTCGCGCATGTAGTCGGGGTTCAGGTCGAGCGTGTCGCAGACGTTCTCGAAGGCAAAGAACCACGTCCGGTCGTCGGCCGAAATCCATTCCTCGGCGTCGAGAAATAGCTGACGGGCCTTCGGATCGATCGCGTGGATCTGCTTCATGAAACAGTTCACGGCGTCCTCGAGAACCGCGATCATCAGTCGGCGCTCGCCGTCGAACTGGCCCTTGGTGCGCAGGGACTGAAAGAACTGCGCGGGCAATATCACGTCGGGCTGCAGGAACCCGGCGTATCGGTCTTCTGTATTGGTGTCGCTCATGATCACTTCCCCCTTCTGCTCGAACCCCCGAGCGCGTTCTTCGACGCGCTGTGTCCGAGCGTGGTCGCCTTCACCCCGTCGCAGCGTCTACGGTGATCCCCGGCATCGTCGTGCGTTTTTGCAGCACGGAGGCCAGGGTCGTCGTCGCAAACACTTCCATCACCCGCTTCTGCGCTTCCCTCCACACCCACAGCATCGAGCAGCGCGGCGACTGCGCACAGCAATCGGAGGCCTCCCCGGCGTCTCCGACGCAGACGTTCAAAGACACGGGACCCTCGATCGCCTCGATGACTTCTTTGAACGTAACTCGTTCCGGCTCGCGCGCCAGGGCATAGCCGCCCTGCGCCCCGCGGGTCGATCGTACGATCCCGGAATGAATCAGGTCTTGAATGATCTTCTCGAGAAATTTTTTCGGAATGGCCTCGTTCGCCGCGATCTCCGCGACGGAGCACGGCCGACGATCGCTCTGGTAGGCGAGGTAGATCGCCGCGCGGAGCGCGTAGTCGACCTTCCGGCTGACTTGCATGATCGACATGGCAGTCTCCTCAATCGTCCTTGCGATCGCGATATTCTTCGAGCCAAGCCATCTGAATCGCTTCCAGCTTGCCCTCGTTGGAGGTCTTTGGATCGTCGTCGAACTCCGAGAGACCGACCACGAAACGGTGCAGGTCGGTGAAGCGCACCTTCAACGGGTCGACCCCTTCGTGCTCATCGGCGAGCTCGATCGCCAGATCTTCCGCATCTTCCCACTTCAAGCCCACGATCCACCTCCCGCGCTCTTGTTCTCGAGCGCACGCTTCAACGATGCTTCCATGATCCGGTGCCCCAACGGCGTGCTGACATCGCTCAGGGCCTGCGCGAGATCGCGAATCCTGGTGTAGTCGGTGCCCTCGGCAGCGCCTTGCAAGGTAGCCACGGCGGCGCGAATTGCATCCTCTTCCCCAGCCTCGAGGAACGCCGCCGAATCTCCGAGCGTCCGCTCGATCTGGCGAACCAGCGTCGACGCTTCCATCCGTGACTCGGCCAGCAGACGCGCCGCCACGTCCTCCTCCGCGAAGTCGATCGATTCTTCGAGCATGCGCTCGACCTCATCGTCGGTGAGACCATACGAGGGCTTCACGTCGAGGGAGCGCTCACGGCCGGTGCGGACGTCGCGCGCGGTCACGTTCAGGATGCCGTTGGCGTCGATCATGAACATTACGTCGACGCGCGGGAACCCCGCCGTCGCCGGCTCGATCGGAATCGAGAACCGCGCGAGGCTCCGGCAATCCTTCGCGATCTCGCGTTCGCCCTGCAGCACGTGCAGGTCGACCGCCGTCTGGTTGTCCACCGCCGTGGTGAAGGTTTCGGTGTGGCTCGTCGGGATCGTGGTGTTGCGCTCGATCAGACGCGTCATCACGCCGCCCATCGTCTCGATGCCGAGCGACAATGGCACGACGTCGAGGAGCAGCATGTCCTTGCGGCGCCCGCCGAGAATGCCCGCCTGCACCCCCGCCCCAAGTGCCACGACCTGATCGGGGTCGATGGAGCAGAGCGGCTCGCGGCCAAAGAGCTTCTGGACTTCGGCACGCACGAGCGGAATGCGCGTGCTCCCGCCGACCAGCACGACGGCATCGACGTCCGCGGCCGCAAGGCCGGCGTCGGCGAGCGCCTGCCGGCACGGCACGAGCGTCCGGGCGATGATGGGTACGATCAAGGCGTCGAACGCGGCGCGTGTGAGCGTGTGCGCCAGGCGCGTGCCGTCGGGCAGCGTCATCGCGACTTCAGTCGCGTCGGCCTCGGACAGACGGCACTTCGCGTCCTCCGCAGCGCGGCGGGCGAGCGCCTGCACGTCGCGGCGCGCCGCGACGTCCGCGGGCACTTTCGCGGTCGCAAGAAGCCACGACGCAACCGCCTCGTCGACGTCGTCGCCGCCAAGCCGCGTGTCGCCGCCCGTCGCCTTCACCTCGAAGATGCCGCGCTCCATCTTGAGGATGGAGACGTCGAAGGTGCCGCCGCCAAAATCGTAGACGGCGACCGTGCCTTCGCTCTTCTGATCGAGCCCGTAGGCCAGCGCCGCCGCCGTCGGCTCGTTCACGAGGCGCAGCACTTCGAGACCAGCGAGCCGGCCCGCGTCCTTGGTGGCCTGGCGCTGGCTGTCATTGAAATAAGCCGGCACCGTGATGACGGCCTTCTTCACCTCACCACCGAGGGCCGCTTCGGCGCGGCGCTTCAGCTCTTTCAAGATGAGCGCCGAGATCTCGGGCGGGCTGTAGGTCCGCTCGCCGACGACGAAGCGCAGCACGCCCCGTCCTTCCTCGGCGAACGTGTAGCGCTGCAGGTCGGCGGCGCTCAGGTGCTCGCGGCCGAGGCCCATGAAGCGCTTCACCGACTGGATCGTGGTGGCGGAGGTGGTCGGCGCGAGCGCGCGCGCCTCATCGCCGACGATGGGATCGCCCGGCGTCGAAGCGACGCCTCCATTCGTGCCGAACGACACCACCGACGGCACGATCACGCGCGCGGTCGCCGGATCAGCGATCACACGCGGCGTCGCGTCGTCGAGGTACGCGACGAGACTGTTGGTCGTGCCGAGATCGATGCCGACTATGCGTTCCACGCAGCCCCCAGCTCCTTGTCGACGTCCCGCAACAGCGTCCGGACGTAGTGCAACTCCGACAGAATCGTCTTGGTTTCGGCCAGTGCTTCGGTGCCCTCGGTACTCTCGAAACTGCGCTCGAAGTTGCGCGCGAGCCGCTGATCGCACGCGTCGAGATCGCCACGCAGCTCGTCGCGGATCGCCGTCATGGCATTGGTCTCGGCTTCGGCCGCGCCTTGCTTACGAGCCGCGCGCAGCTCTTCCAGCTGCTCTTGGACCTCGAATACGCGTGCCGCGAGCGCCGGCGGCACCCGTTCGTTGTCGCGGCCGAGCGACTCACCATGGAGGTCGAGCCAATAGAGCCCGCGCGCCACCGGATCCCTCAACGTCCTGTAGCCGCGGTTCACGAGCGCCGTCATGCGCAGGCTCGCGGCCTGCTCGACCGGCGAACGATCGTGGAACAAGTCCGGGTGCAGCTCGCGCGAGAGCGCGTAATACCGGCGTTCGAG
>JBDSJB010000043.1:0-5724 GCA_039917665.1 Binatia bacterium | reverse complement strand
TACGTCAGTCGTACGGCACCGACCGCTCATTCCACGTCGTACCGCCCGGACATTCCCGGCGGGCCTTCGCGTAGGATTACGCGCGTGGTTCCGACGGTAGTCGGCAACGACGCTGTCGTTTCAAATGGGTGAGTGCCAGACTCAGTTGAAAAGTGGGTGGTGACCTCCCACAACGGTGAGACGTTCTCGCGAGGAACGATGTCTCATCAAGGAGGTCACACCCATGAAGCAGGTACGACGAATTCGGAAGACGGCGCAAGAGAATCGGCTCGTGCGCGCTCGCCTCGCGGCGGCGCCCGCGGATGTCACGACGACGAACGCAAAGGTGGCGTTGATTCAGGAGCTCATTCCGCTGGGACTGTTGTGGGTCGAGGACGCGCTTCAGCAGGAGGTCGCGGCGCTCGCCGGCGCCCGGTATCAGCGCGAGGAGGGTCCGCCCGGCGTGGTGCGGTACGGGAGGCAGCCGGGCTCGATTTATCTGGCGGACCAGAAGCTCGGCATCACGGTGCCGCGCGTGCGGGATCTCGCGGCGAATCGCGAGGTGGCGCTGACGACGTACCGGGCGCTGCGCCAACCGCGTGGGGCCGATGACGGCGTCTTGCGTCGCATTCTGGCGGGCGTGAGCTGTCGGGAGTACGCGCGCTGTGCGGAAGCGGTGCCCCAGGCGTTCGGGCTCTCGGCGTCGACGGTGTCACGCCGGTTCGTGCAGGTCAGCAGTCGGCACCTCCAGGCGCTACGGGAGCGCCGCCTCGAGAGCTACGATTTCGTCGCCGTGCTGCTCGATGGCAAGACGTTCGCCGCGGAGACGATGGTGGTCGCGGTCGGGATCACGCTGCGCGGCGAGAAGATCGTACTGGGGCTGGTCGAGGCCGGGACCGAGAACGCGACGGTGTGCACCGACCTCTTGCGGGAGCTCGTCGAGCGCGGACTGCGCTTCGCGGACGGGCTGCTGGTCGTGATCGACGGGGGCAAGGGGCTGCACAAGGCCGTGGAGAACGCCTTCGCCTCGGCCGCCTTCATCCAACGCTGCCAGTGGCACAAGCGCGAGAACATCGTCGCGTATCTGCCCAAGGCGCAGCAGCCGGCCTGGCGGCGTAAATTGGAGCGGGCCTACGCGAAGCCGACCTACAAGGAAGCGAAGGCGGCGCTCGCCACGGTCCGTCGCGAGCTCGTCACCCTCAACGAGTCGGCGGCGCGCTCGCTGGACGAAGGGCTCGAGGAGACGCTGACGCTCCACAAGCTCGGCGTGATCGCCACGCTCGGCATCAGTCTCCGCACCACGAACGGCATCGAATCGATCAACAGCTTGATCGAACAGCGCACCGGCAAGGTGGACTACTGGAAGACCAGCAATCAACGACAACGATGGCTGGCGACGGCACTCCTCGACATCGAGCCACGTCTGCGCCGCATCAAGGGCTGCCAGCATCTGCCGCTGCTGCGTCAGGCGATGCGCGGGCAGATGAAGACGGAGACCAAGAAGGCGGCGTGATGTTCCACGAAGGTCACCATCCATTTTCAACTAAGAACGGCATTGACCCCGGTTCTGGGTACCCCGGTTCACAATGCCCACACTGCGACCTCGGCAAGTCACGGCAGTCCACGCTACGGCCGTCGATCGCGCAGCACACGCAGCAACCTCAGGACGGCGGACAAGGCCTTCAATTGCGCCAGGAGACGATCGTTGGCGGACTCGGTTGGCGATTCCGCGGAACCCTCTCTTGCGTCCTTGGACGGCATCAGCGCTTATCCGATCATCGCCAAGAGCGCGGCCTTGGGGACAAGCACGCGCCGACCAAAGCGAAGCGATGGAATCTGCCCGCGCTGAATCGCTTCGTAGGCGGCGTTGCGGCCTATTCGCAGGACCCGCGCGACCTCTACGACCGTCAGAATGTCGGGGAGCTCACTGAGATGGGCAGGTCGAAAAGATTCGGGCTTTGACGAAAGCCTGGTGGAATCAGCTTTCATGGCGACGGCAATTTATGGCCACGACATGTCTTGTGTAAATACGAGACATGTGCCAGACATGTCGCCTCATGCATGAGTCCGCGTTCGAGGCCCCCGCCGCCCGATGGGCGCGCTTCAGCCGCTACGTCATCCGCGACGGCTACATCCGGCCGGCGCCGGGTGCAGAGTTCAGCACCTACTCGCCTGGGGAAATGTACCGGCAAGCTACGCAGCCAGATGCATTCGAGGCGCCGCATCGAGCACTTCTGAGGCTCCGTCAAGATCTCGACCTCCGGTCTCTTACCCCACCACCGAAAGATGAAGCCTCGATCGTAAAGTGGTGTGAGCGATACGGCCTTCTAGGTCTGCTGCTGCAAGAGGTTGAGATGGCGGTCATGGCTCCCCGGTGGAGCACCCCACCTGGCATCCATGCACACGGCGCCGCTCAAGCCTTGGTGAACCCGGTCGCGCGTCACTTCACTCGAGGAGTTCGAGGATGGACCGAGCGATCAACGATCTGGGCGGTGTTCCCGCGCGACCGGATAGACGACGGACAACTCGTCTCCGCTAGTGACCGCGCGCCAGAGCAGTGGCGCACCCAGGGTTGGGATCAGCCCTGGGTACTGCGTCGTTCCGCAGACGGAGACCTTGTAAAAGAATCGCTTCTGCCCGCGTGGGCAAGGTTCTTCCCTGACGTTCCCGAAGCTCAACGCGAGACCTACCCTTATCCGTCCCCAGGCGGACCGGACTTCTGGAAGTTGTATGCAGAACCCGTCGAAGACTTTCTGCGTGCGACGGCTATGCTGTACGAGATCCTCGAATCCTTTAAGAGCCCGATCGCACGTAAGCAGTTACGCCGACGGCCCGCTGACACCAATGCCGGGGCAACGCAGAGTGCTCAAGCCGCCCACCAGGCTATGGCCAAACTCGATCACCTCTTCAGTTCCATTCATCCGTGTTTGCACTTCACACCAGATGGATCGCCCCAGATGCAGTGGCACAGCGCATCGCTCATGGGAGCGATCGCGATGATGGCGATTCAGGACGTCCTCGCGGGAAACAGACTCGTCGTCTGCGCCAACCACACGTGTAACAACCTCTTCCTCGCAGCATCGTACCAAGCCCGCTTTTGCGCTGACCGTTGCCGCTACGCCGTCCAGAAGCGTACCTACCGTGACCGCATCAAAGCGCAGGTCGAAGCGGGCCCGAGCAGACGTCTCCGAAAGAAGGCCGCGCCCCAATCGAGCGGGTCGCGCTCACGAGCGCCGAAGCACACGAAGTAGCCGGCGGAGCCCATCATGACTGGAAGCATTCGCGAACAGGGGAAGCGGTCCTGGGAGGTTCGGCTCTACCTCGGCAGGGATTCAAACGGGCGAAGACTGTACAAATCGCACACCATCAAGGGCGGCCGGCGCGACGCCCAACGCGAGCTTACAAAACTCTTGAGCACCGTCCACGAGGGCAACTACGTCGCTGCCGGCCGCCTGACCGTCGCTGAATTCCTCAAGAAATGGCTCGCCGACTACGCGAAGCAGACGGTCGCCGCCAGGACCTCCGAACGGTACGCCGAGCTGCTCCGGCTTCATGTCGTTCCAACGCTTGGACAGCACCAGCTCTCGAAGCTCGAGCCTCTACACATTCAGCATCTCTATTCGACGCTGCTAGAGAGCGGTCGTCGCGACGGCAAGGGCGGGCTGTCCCCACAGACCGTCGTCCATTGCCATCGCGTCCTACGGAAGGCCCTCAAGCACGCCGTCAAGTGGCAGCTGCTGATTCGCAATCCCGCCGAAGCGGTGGACCCTCCCCGCGTCGACCATCGCGAGATGACCACGCTCGACGAGGAGGAAGTGGCAGGACTCTTCGAGGCGGTGCGTGGGACCCGCCTCGAGCTGCCCGTCGTACTCGCCGTCTCGACGGGCCTCCGACGCGGCGAACTCCTCGCTCTCCGCTGGCGCGACGTCGATCTGGAAAAAGCAACGCTCGCGGTCCGTCAGTCGATCGAGCAGACCAAGAATGGATTGGCCTTCAAGGAGCCCAAGACGCGACGAGGGCGGCGGGTGGTCGCGCTTCCGAATGTGACGGTTGAGGCGCTTCGCCGACACCGCACGGACCAGGCGAAACGTCGTCTGTCGCTTGGGTCCGCCTACAAGGATCAGGGCCTCGTCCTCACCCGTCTCGACGGCCGCCCGATGGACCCTGCCGAAACGTCGAAGGCCTTCGCGCGGGTCATAGCCAGAAACGGGCTACGACGTCACTCGCTTCACAGCCTTCGCCATACGCACGCCACCCTCCTCCTGCGGGCGAACGTGCATCCGAAAGTCGTGAGCGAACGGCTCGGACATGCGACGATCGGCATCACGCTCGATACGTACTCGCATGTCCTGCCCGACATGCAGGAGGCCGCCGCCAAGAAGCTCGACGGAGTTCTCGGGCCGTCGCTGACGGGAACCCGCCGGAGAGACTGACGCCGGAAGTTCAGTCGCAGCCAGATGGGGAACAGATGGGGAGATTGCTCTTTGCCGTCAAAATCCCTGTCCCACCGGATTCCGTAACGACCTGAGATTCCAGAGCGGAGGGGGTGGGATTTGAACCCACGAGGGCTTGCACCCTGCCGGTTTTCAAGACCGGTGCCTTCAACCACTCGGCCACCCCTCCGGTGGGCGCACCCTAGCCGATCTCGACTGAGGGCGCACAAGGGGACGGCGCTATGCGGCTGAGACGCGCGCGCCGGCTTCGGGTCGACACGCGTCGCAGCCCGGAGTCGGCCCGACGATGGTGACGGCCCGGCCGCGGGCGTCACGAGCACCGAGCCAGAACTCGAGGCGGGCTTTCAGCGCGCTGTAGTCGCTGATTGGCTTCGCGATGAATTCCTTGAAGCCGGCGCGGACGGCGTTGGCTTCGGCTGTCGGGCTCGCGTCGACGCTGAGGGCCAGGATCGGTACCTGGCGGCCGCCTTCACGCTGCCGGATCACGCGCGCGGCTTGCCAGCCGTCGAGGTTCGGCATGTGGAGGTCGAGCACGACGATGTGGGGCTTCTCGATCTCATAGAGCGCGACGGCTTGCTCGCCGTCGCATGCCTCGAAGACCTCGACCTCCGGAAACTCGCGTTCGATGAAGCGACGGACGAGAAATCGATTGAGAGGAAGATCGTCCGCGAAGAGCAAGCGGCGGCGCACGTGGATCGGACATCCTCCGCGCGGCGGAGCGTCCGATGGACCAGCCGCAACGTCGTCCGCGGCCACCAAGGGCTCGACCTCGGAGACCACCTGATGTCCGGCGGACGCACCCGGCTCGTCCGTGACGCTACGTTGCTCGACCGGCAACACGACCGTGAAGATCGACCCCTGCCCCATCAGGCTCTCGACCTGCACCTGCCCACCGAGCTGCGTCAGGAGGCTCTTCACGATGTAGAGCCCGAGCCCGGCGCCGCCGTACGAACGCGTCTCCGAGCTGTCGACCTGGCGAAACATGTCGAACACGAGCGGGAGCGCGTCAGACGGAATGCCGATACCGGTGTCGCGAACCGTGAAGCGACAGTGATCGCCGACGCGTTCGCACGCCGCGACGACTTCGCCTTTGGGCGTGAACTTGAGCGCATTCCCGACCAGGTTCTTCAGCACGATCTTGAGCTTCCGGCGATCGGTGAAGACCTCGAGGCCGTCGACGGATCCCCAGCGCACCCCAACGTCGCTCCGGGGCGTGAGGGCACCGAAGTCGTCGGCGAGCTCGCGCCACAGGTCGGTGAGGACGACCGGCGCGAAGCGCGCGACGTCGCCG
>JBDSJB010000042.1:0-5272 GCA_039917665.1 Binatia bacterium | reverse complement strand
CGTTCTGTCGCCACTGCGGCATGCACCCCTTCTACGTCCCGCGCTCCGACCCCGACAAAATCGACGTCAACATCCGTTGCCTCGACGACGTCGATGTCTCTCAGCTCCGCATCCGCAAGTTCGACGGGCAGAACTGGGAACAAGCCAAAGCCGATCGCGACCGTTAGTCCTGAAGACGCGTGGCTGATGCCTGGGTCGGTGGTCCGGGGGGTAGCGAGGTGCCTCTGCGCGCGCACTTCGCGCTGTCCTGACGTAATGCGGATCCGTCCCCCCGTACCCACGGCGGACGAGCCGAAACGCGAAGCAAACGCGCGCTGCCGGCACCCCGGCACCCCCGACCGCACCACTCACAGCAAGAGATCGACGCACGTGGGCCGTCGCTGCGCTCGGTTCTCCGATCCATCACATTCGGCACGACGATCTGGTTGCGGCGGTGCGACTCGAAGTCCGTCTCTGTTCCTGGATTCAGCCACGACGGTGGGCGGTGAGCTTGCGAGGTCGCCGGCAGCAGACGTAGCCGAGCGTTTCGGCGAGCCCGCCGCGAGTATGGGGGGACGCCGCCGCACTACGTCAGGAAAGCGCGAGGTGCGTCTGCAGAGGCGACTCCGCACGCGAGTCCGAGCCGCCCGCGACGCTCGGAATCAACTCGAAACGTGCGCGAGAGCAATCTTCAAAGGCTGCCGCCCATCAAGCGACGGGAAGTCTTCTTCGGGCGTCAACGTCTCGAGCGACGCAAGCGGCCGTCCCGCTTTCATTGCGGTGCGTTCCAGGCCGCCGAGCCACTCATCGCGATCCACCTCGGGCACGTGATTGGTCGCGAGCACGGTCCCGCCCGGCGCGGTTGCGAGGAGCGCGGGCTTGAAGAGCGACGCGTAGTCGCGCACCACGTCGACGGCGCCGTGCTTGCCTTTCGACCAACGTGGCGGATCGAGCACGACCAGGTTGAATTGCCGGGCGGGTCGCCGCATGAAGCCGCGCGCGCGTTTGCCGTGGGTCGGAAGGGAGAGCCCGGCGAGCTGACGGACGACGGGGATCACGTCGTCGGTGATGGTGACGAAACGCGGGTCGATCTCCGTGTCGTCGCCGAAGTTGCGAGCGGCGTTGGTGCGGCCGACGGCGAGAGCCGACTGCGCGAAATCCACGTTCACGACCTCGAGCGCGCCGCCGGCGAGCGCGGCGACGCCGATGCCGCACGTGTAGGAGAAGAGGTTCAAGACCGTCGTGGTGTGGCTCGCCGCTTTGATCCAGCGCCGGCCCACGCGGAGATCGAGGAAGAGCAGCGGATCCTGACCGCGATGACGCGGCCGGACGTCGTAGGCGATCCCCAGCTCGTGTCCGATCGGAGCCTCGAGCGCGGCGTCTGGGCGCGCCGAGCCCCCCGGTCCTTCGCCACGATGGTTCCAGCACGCGGTGAGCGTCGTGCCGAGCGTGTCGTTGACGACAGCCGCGAGCGCGTCGAGCTCGCCGTCCACGAGCGGCTCGCGCCAGGTCTGCACCAGCAGGATCGGGCCGTAGCGATCGATGGTGACGCCCGGTGCATCCTCGGCGGTGCCGTGGAGCAAGCGGACGCAATCGGTGCCTTCGTCCGCGAGCTGCACGACCAGCGGGCGGCGTCGGTCGAGCGCCGCGGTGAGTGCCGACTCGAGACTCATGCCCGCCTCGCGAGCGTGCTCAGGTCGTCGTGACGCTGGCAGCATTGGTCGTGATTGCGTCGAGGCCCGTCATGATCGTCGCGCCGTCGGTCGGCCGTATCGCGCGTGTCAGCTCGTGGCCGTCGCGCAGGAACACGAGTGTCGGCCAGAGCTTCACGCCGAACGAACGTCCGAGTGGACGACCCTTGCCATCCGCGATCTTCAAGTGTGGCACTCCGGGATGGCGCGCCAGCGCTGCCGCGATCAGCGGTTGGGCGGCCTGACAATGCCCGCACCAATCGGCGCCGAACTCGACGGCCACCGGCCCCCGGATCTCTTCGATCATGGCGCGATTCGGTTCTCCCTGGTCGTAACGAGAGGTCATGGTGGTGGATCGACGCAGCAAGCAAAGTGCCATCCTCGAAGTCGTGGAAGATCACGGTGTCGCTCCGCCGATGGGCAAGCGGAGTCGGTAGTTGTGACGTGTGGCAGGCAAGACCTACCGCGTTAGGGTCGGTGCAGGCTAGCCGAGTGCGCCTGCGATCACGAGGTCGGTGATGCGATCTTCGTCGTACCCGAGGATCGTCGTCAGCACGTCCTGATTGTCGCGGCCGAGCGTTGGCGCGGCTCCGGCGACGACAGCCGGCGTACGCGAGAGCCGGAAGCGCGAGCCTTCGACCGGGGTGGTGCCGTACGCCGGGTGCGAGAGCTCGCGAATGTGCTCGCGGTGGACGAGCTGCGGATCGGCCGCCATGTCGGCGCTGTTGGCGCAGACGGCGGCCGCGATGCCGGCGTCCTGCAGCGTGCGCTCGGCGGCGTGGGCGTCCTGCTGCCGCGTCCAGTCCGCGATCTGCGCATTGAGCGCCTCGCGGTGCTCGCGGCGCGCCGCGGCGGTCGCGAAGCGCAGATCGCGCGCGAGCTCGGCTTGTCCGATGACGCCAGCGAGCGCGGCGAATTGCGCGTCGCTGCGGACCGCGAGCGCGAGCCAGCGATCGCTGCCGGCAGCGGGATAGACGCCGTGCGGTGCGTCCTCGCTGTCGTCGTTGCCGGTCGGACCCTGAATGCGGCCGTTCACGGTGTAGTCGAGCATCGCGGGCGTGAGGAAATGAATCGATGCCTCCCCCTGCGCGAGGTCGATGTACTGACCTTCGCCGGTGCGGCGGCGGTGATCGAGCGCGGCGAGGATCGTGGCGAGGCTGAAGCGAGGCGCGAGGTAATCGGTGTAGGCGCCGAAGGGCCCGGCCGGTGGGCGGTCCGGCCAGCCGCAAAGGTTGCCGAAGCCGGTGATCGACGCGGAGAGATTCCCGAAGCCGGCGAACGCCGCGAGCGGTCCGGTTTGTCCCATGAGGCACGTGCTCAGCATGATGATCCCGGGATTCACCGCGCGGAGCGTGTCGTAGTCGAGCCCGAGCGTGCGCATCGTGCCGGCCGTGTAGGCCTCGGTGACGACGTCGGCCCAGCGCACGAGATCGAAGAAGACCTCGCGGCCCTCGGCGCTCGCGAGATCGAGCGTCATCATCTGCTTCCCGGTGTTCACGTTGTGGAAGAGGACCGCGCTCTCGGGTCCGGGCGGCATGTCGCGAAAAGGCGCGACGGTGCGGCAGATGTCGGTCCGCGTCGTCGACTCGATGCGTACGACGGTCGCGCCGTAGTCGGCGAGGACGCGCGTCGCCGCCGGCCCGGCGATGGCCCACATGAGGTCGACGACTTTGACGTCGGCGAGCGCGGCCGCCGTCATCAGACGACTCCCGCGGTGCCGAGCGCGGCGATCTCGTCGCCGCCGAGCCCGAGCTCGCCGCCGTAGATCTCGTGATTGTGCTCGCCGACCGTCGGCGGGCGACGGCGATAACGGATCGGCATCGCCGACGGCCGCGCGAACGGGCCGGGGTAGACCACGTCACGGCCGAGCTCGGGGTGCGCGACCGTCTGCCAATAGCCGCGATGCGTGAGCTGCACGTTCTCGATGACCTCGCGCGTCGTCGCGACGGGGGCCATCAGCAGGTCGCGTTCCAGCGCTATCTGCATCAGCGCGGCCTTCGTCTTGGTGCGGGTGCAGGCGGCGACCGTCTCTTTGATCCGTTCGAGCTCGGTCATCGTCTCGTCGCCGTTCATGAGCTTCTCGAAGAAGCCGATCCAGTCCTTGTCGCGCGTCGCGACATCGCAAAAGCCCTCTTCGTGGACGTAGTGCATGAGCCGACGCGTGAAGGGACCGGCCGACGGTCCGAAGAGAAACGTGATCGAGACGTGACCGTCCGACGCGGGAAACACGAACCGCACCGTCAACGGGCCGATCTTCGCGCCGCCCGACATGCGCTGCGCATCGAAGAAGCCGGCCGCGGTCGCGAGCACGTACGACTGGGTCGCGAGCGCGATCGCCTGTTGCGCCGAGACGTCGACGTGCTGGCCCTGACCCGAACGCTGGCGCTCGTGGTTCGCGACGAGGGCCGCGCCCGCCGCTTCGGCGCCCGCGTGCAGATAGGCCTGCGGCACGCTCACGCGAAGCGGGGCGCGATCCTCGTCGCCCGTCATCAAGAGCGGGCCGCTCGCCGCCATCAGCACGAGGTCGCTGTCGGCCCAGTGCGCCTTCGGCCCGGTCTGCCCGAACGGCGTGATCGACACGTAGACGAGGCGCGGATTCAGTGCGGCGAGCTCGTCATGGCCGAGTCCGCGCTGCGCCTGGACCCCGGGGGTCTCCGACTCGATCAGGAAATCCGCGCGCGCCGCCAAACGCCGTAGCATCTCCTGTCCGCGCGGGGAGTCGAGATCGAGCGTGACGCCGCGCTTGTTCCGATTGCACGCCCACCACTGGAGGGAGCGATCGGGGTGGGGGACGTCATCCACGAAGGGCCCGCGGCGTCGCACCGGTGAGCCGCCGGGCGGCTCGATCTGAATGACGTCGGCACCGAGATCGCCGAGGATCTGGCCGCAGAGTTGGCCGCGTTCGTTGGTGAGGTCGAGGACGCGATATGGGCTCAGCATCAGGAGGGCTCGGGGCGCTCGTACTGGACCTCGTAGTCGGGTGTCAAAGCGCTCCGCCCCGGTTGCGACGAGATGCGCGACGGGCGTAGGGTCCGACGAACCCCGCCTGCCTCACAAAGGAGACCGTCATGGGAGTGCTCGACGATTTGCTCGGTCAGCTCGCTGGTGCCGCCACGGCCAACCGTCCTCGTGAGACTCCGGTCCAGGCCGGCAACACGGGAATCGGCATGAGCACGATCTTGATGGCGCTCCTGCCGGTGGTGCTCGCCATGCTGCGGAACCGCGGTGGCAACGCCCCGTCCGCGCAAGTCGGCCAAGCGAGCACGGGCGGTGGTCTCGGTGACCTGCTCGGTCAGGTGCTCGGTGGAACGGGCAGTGGCGGTGGAGGCGGTGCTGGTGGGGGGCTCGGCGGTCTCGGCGCCATCCTCGACGGCCTGCAGCGCGCCGGCTTCGGCGAGCAGGCCCGGTCGTGGGTGAGCTCGGGCGAGAATCAGCCGCTCCCGTCGGGCGCGCTCGAACAGATCTTCGGCCAAGGCGGGCTCGCCGAGATCGCGCGCCGCGCCGGTCTCAGCGAGGCCGACACCTCACGCGGTCTCGCCCAGCTGATGCCGGAAGTCGTGAACCACGTGACGCCGAACGGCGAAGTGCCGCAGGGTGACGAC
>JBDSJB010000041.1:0-8143 GCA_039917665.1 Binatia bacterium | reverse complement strand
CTCGAGGTTTCGACGGCGGTGAACGACGTGATCGCCAACATGAAGCGCATCCAGTCGTCCCGCGTTGCCCGCGAGCTCTCCGAAGAAAACCTCCGCAACCAGCAGAAGCGGCTGGAAGTCGGCATCGCCACGACGAAGGACGTGCTCGATTTCCAGGACGATCTGACGCAAGCGCGCGGCATCGAGCTCCAGGCGGCCACGGACTACAACATCTCGCTCGCCGAGCTTGCGCGGGCGCAAGGAACGTTGCTCGATCAGTACTCGGTCGTGATCGAGGTTCCCGGGAAGCACTTCACGCCGTGGTGGGCGCGGTTTTAGCGTCGGAATGAGGCACACCCACGCCGAATAGGGTGGACGCATCGCGCCGTTTTCTCTTCGTATCCCGCCACTCTTTCAACCCCAGATCCCTCGGTCGTTTCATCCCCACGGAAGGAGAAGAATCGTGACATCCTCTTCCACCTTCACCCTGGCGAAGTCCCTCCTCATCGGCCTGTGCGTATTGACGGCCACCACTGCGAGCGCCGTCGAACCGCCCCGCATCATCGATAGCTACGTTCTCTTCGCGTACGACGAGATGATCTTGAAGGGCGCAACCGGCGCGTCACCGCGCGGGCACATCCGCGGCGGCGACATCGGCGTCAGCTATCCGACCTCGAATCCGAACGAGTTCGCGCTGCCGTTCGCGACCTTCGGAGCGTGATCATGGATCCCGGCTCGCAAGCGGTCGCCGACAGCGTGCGCGCGTCGAGCCCGGAAGGGATTTTCTTCGACCTCTTCGCCAATCGCGTGAACGTCAACTTCGCGGCCGTCATCAATGGGAGCGGTCCGACGACGTACACGCCGCCGATCATTTAGCCCGCAAACCTGCCGGCATTCCCCATTCACGCCGGGTCGCGCGCTGACCGATAACGCGAGCGACCTCCACATTGGCGGCGTCGGCGTGCCGAGCCCCTTCACGTTCACGCCTGGCGCCTACCGCGACGTGCGACTCAACGGCAACGTCGTCGTGAACTTCGGGGACGGCGTGTTCGATCTGCGGAGCCTGTCGATCGGCACCAACGTCACGGATCAGACGCTCCTACAGATCGACCGCGATCAACGACGGCCTCACGTTCGGCCTCGGGACGACCTCCGGCGCGCAAATCTTTCTCGGCGCCTTCGGGTTCAACGCCAACCAGTCGCCCGTCACCAACCTCGCGCACAACGCCGAGATCCACGTCCAGTTCTTCTCGCCGACGGGCTGGCTCGACCTCGGCGACCGCAATCAGCTGTTCGGTCGGTACTGGGCGCAGCGCATCAGCGGTGATCCGAACAACAACGTGACGATGGAATTCCCGCCGCTGCTTCCGCCTGGTGGCGCCACGATCGATCCGGTCCAGTGCTACGAGATCCATCGTCCGGTCATGAATCTCGCGGTGACGTTGGACGACGCCCTCGGCGAGAGCGACGTCGGCATCCAGCGCGCCAAACGCATCTGTGCGCCGGCCGACTTGAACGGTGCCGACCCGACGGCGCCGTCGAAACCCGGCCACCTCACCTACTACACGATCGATCAGACGAGCCCGTTCACGCCCGTGAAGCACGTCGACGTCACCAACGCGTTCGGCACGGTGACGGTGAACGTGTCGCGTCCCGATCGGCCCCTGGTGCCGACGGCGAAGAACGTGACCGGTCCGCCGGCACCGCTCGCGGTCGTGGACAACCACTTCAAGTGTTACCGGCTGACCGGGGCACAGGCCCGTGCGGACGGCCTCAACATCACGGATCAGTTCGGATCGATCTCGATCGACATCAAGCGGCCGCTGCACCTCTGTCTGGCGGCCGACAAGAACGACGAAGGCATTCCGAACCCCGGCGCGGCCATGCTGTGCTACCAGGTGCGCGGCGTGCGTCCGGGCACGGCTCCGGACCTCGTCTACACGCACAAACAGTTCGGCGACGATCAGTTCCCATTCTTCGGGCCGCGCGATCTCTGCGTCCCCTCGACGGTCGCGCTGCCGTAACGTTCGGCCTTCGCCCCCGCGTGTCGTGGCACGCGGGGGCGTTCTTCATGGCCCTGCTCGTCGAGCCATCACGAGCTGGACGCGCTCGCCGGCCACGAGCGCCAGATGCAGCACCCGGAAGCCCGCCGCCTGCACCTCACGCGCGGTCGGCTCCGCGAGTCGCCGCCAACGGGCGCCGAGCGACCATCCAGGGACCCGGGGCGCACCCAGCAGTGCCCCGAAGGCAGTGGATCGCCGCCGCGGTCGGTTGTGATCGGCGACGATCAGCAGCGTCTGCGGTGCCGTCTGCGTGTGCAGCCGCGCTAGGACGACGCGTCGCTCGTCCGCGGAGGGGGCGTGACCGACGAGCGAGACCGCCACGACCGGGGCCGGCGGCGCGTCGAGCCACGGATCGCCCCACTCGTGCCACGTCGGCGGCGCAGGCAACACCAGTCCCGCGATGACCTGCTCCGCCTCTCGTCGCCACTCCGAGATCAGCGGCGTCCCCGAGGCGCGGCGCTAGCGCCCGTTGCGACTGCGGATCAAGGTCATGAACTCCTCGCGCGTCTCTTGGCGATCGCGGAAGGTACCGAGCATACAGCTCGTCACCACGACGGAGTTCTGTTTCTCGACGCCGCGCATGCGCATGCAGAGATGCTCGGCCTCGACCACGACCCCAACGCCCTGCGGATCGATCGCGTCCATCAGCGAGTGGGCGACTTGGGTGGTCAGCCGCTCCTGCACCTGAAGACGACGCGCGAACACCTCGAACAGCCGCGCGAGCTTGCTGAGCCCGAGGATTTTCTTGCTCGGGATGTACGCGACATGCGCCTTGCCGAAGAAGGGCAACATGTGATGCTCGCAGAGGGTGAAGAAGTCGAGATCCTTCAGCACGATCATCTCGGAGTACTCTTCGCTGAAGAGGGCCGAGTTGAGGATCACGTTCGGATCCTCTTGGTAGCCCTTGGTGAGGAACTCGAGCGCGCGAGCCACGCGCTCGGGGGTCTTCAGCAACCCTTCGCGGTCGGGATCTTCACCGATCGTCCGCAGGATCGCGCGGACGTGCTCCTCACCGCTCAAGACTTGCCTTTCTTCTCGATGGCGCGGACCTTCTGGTACTTCCGGTAGTCGTAGCCGGTAGCCATCGCCATCAGCAGCCCTTCCATGCCGCCTTCGCGCTCGCGCCGGAGAATCATCAACCGATCGTAGAACTCGCGGAAATCACGGTTGATCCGATGCGCCTCGTCCACGGGGTTCAAGTAGAACGCGCGCAGACGGTTCACGGTGAAGCGCAGCGCCGAAAAGCGGAGCTCGTTCGGGAACGCATCCCACTCGGCGAGCGACAAGGTGCGGAGCGACTCGTAACCGCCGATCAGGACCTCGAAGCGCTTCAGGTCGTAGCGCTCACCGTCATAACAGAGCGCGTTCACGGCCGTGGCCAGATCGAAGATGTACTTGCCGCGCGACGCCGCCTCGAAATCGAGGACGCCGACGACCTTTTCGCCACGGAACAGAATGTTGTCGAGGTAGATGTCGCCGTGGATGATGCCCTTCGGCAATTTGCACTCGAGATAGTGCTCGAGGTACCCGACCTCTTCGTCGAGCGTGCGCGTGATCTTCTTGAAGTAGGAAGGTAAGCGATCGCGCACTTCCTGATAGACGTCGGAGACGCGCTCGAAGCTGAAGCGATTGTCGACGCCCTTCTTGTAGCCTTTGCCGATGACGTGGAGATCGGCGAGCACGCGCCCGGCGTTCTCGATCTGCGCCAGCGACAACGTAGCGCCTTCGCGCTTGTGACCGTCGATGTACTTGAAGAGCGAGATGCACTTGCCACCCAGCTCGTGGTACTGGCGCCCTTTGCGATCGACGATCAGTTGAGGACACGGGAAGCTATGCTTCTTGAGATAGAGCAAGAGGTCGATCTCGCGCTTGACCTCCATCTCGCTCCGCTCTTCGTCGATGCGGAGCCAATAGCGCCCCTTGGCGGTGTCGAGTCGGCAGTTGCCGTCGGTTCCGCCCCCATTGCCGTTTGCCTGCAGCTTGCCGAGCCCGAACTCTTCCACGAGCTCTGCCAGCTGCCGTCTATCGAGATTGGTGTACACTGCCATTTTTATCGCCCACCGCCCGCGGGGATTGTTGAGAGTTGTTCAGTTATACCCTAACCCCGCGATAGTCAATAGTTTTCTGGCCATCATGTGATGCGGCAGGGAATATGGCGTACGCAGCTGCGGAGGGGGCGCGCGAGGACGAGGACGCCGCCTATGTAGCCGATTTATCGTGCTCGGCGACCCCAATGCGCGGACAGACGGCCGCCAGCGGGCATTCGGAACAGCGCGGTTTCCGCGCATGGCAGACGCGGCGACCGTGATGAATCAGGCGATGCGTGAAATGCGTCCATGACGCGGCGGGCAAGAGGGCACGGAGGTCGTGCTCGATCTTGGTCGGGTCGTCTTCCATGGTGAGACCGAGCCGATTGGCGAGCCGTCGGACATGGGTGTCGACGACGATCGAGGGGATTCCGTAGGCGGTCCCGAGCAGCACGTTCGCGGTTTTCCGGCCGATGCCGGGCAGCGTCACGAGCGTATCGAGCTTGCGGGGCAGCTCGCCCCCGAAGGTTTCACTGACCGCGGCCGCTACGCCGAGCAGCGACTTGGCCTTCTGACGAAAAAACCCCGTCGAGTGGATGAGCTCCTCGAGCTCGGGCGGATCGGCGGCCGCAAGCGCCTGTGGGGTCGGGTAGCGCACGAAGAGACCCGGCGTAACCATGTTGACGCGCTCGTCGGTGCATTGAGCCGAGAGAATCGTCGCCACCAGGAGCTGCCACGCGTTCTCGTGGCGGAGCGCACACCACGCGTCGGGGTACGCGTCGGCGAGCGCACGCTCGATCTTGCGGGCGCGCGTGCGTTGGGCCGCCGGAGTTTCGGGAGCGGAGAGCTTGGGATCCTGTTTGCGGCCGCGCGTCACGCCCGACGCCGCGAGTCGACGCTCACCGTATCCGACGGCAGCGGCTCGAGGCGACGTCGCCGTTCTTCCACGGCGCCGGTGCGATAGTGCTCCGCGGCCGTCGTCGTTTCCGCCGCGTCCCAACCGAGCGTCGCGCCCATGAGGGTCGCCACGTCCGACGCCGCTTCGACGCCACCGTCGGCATGCCGAAACGAAACGGGGACGCGGCGTCGCAGCACGTCGTCGACGGTCTCGGCCATCTCGTGCTCCGCTGCGTGGGTCACTTCGACGCGGCGATACGGGAGATCGTCGACGAGCGGCTTGGCGCCGTCGGGGTCACCGACCACGCGTGCGATCAGCGTCTGCGCTACGACCCCATAGCGATGCAGCCAGTGCCGGACGATACCGTCATCGACGCTCGCGGGCGTGGTCGCCCGGAGGCGCTTCGCGAATCCGCGAAAGCCGCCCTTGTCGGGATCGTCCACCCGCGCACCCGGCAGCGCGACCTCGCCCGTCGTGCACGGCTCGAAGCGTCGTTCGGGCATGCGCGCGTGCAGAAGAGCGACGACGCGATCGACGACCTTTTCCGAGACGCGGCGATAGGTCGTGAGCTTGCCGCCGCCGAGCGAGAGCAACCCCGACGCGCTCTCGAAGATCTCTTCTTCGCGTGACGTCTCGGAAGGCGTTTCCGACTGGCTCTCCGGGGGCGCCACGAGCGGCCGAAGGCCGGCATAGGCGCCGATCACGTCCGACTCGCCGAGCTGCGCCCCAGGGAAATACGCGTTCACGGCGTCGAGCAGATAGCGGACGTCGTTGGCGTCGGCCGCGACGTCCTCGGGCCGCGCATCGTAGTCGGTGTCGGTCGTTCCGATCAGCGTCTGCTCTTCCCACGGGATCGCGAACATCACGCGCCCGTCACGCGGTGCGCGCAACACGATGGCGTTGCGATTACCCACGCGTTCACGCGGCACGATGATGTGCACGCCCTTCGTCAGGCGCAGCACCGGCTTGCCGTCGGGCTCGTCCAGCGCGCGCACGCGATCCAGCCAGGGACCGGTCGCGTTCACCACCTGGTGGGCCTTGATCGTGAGCTGCGTGCCGGTCAGGCGATCGGTGACGCGAGCGCCAGACAGCTGCCCGTCCGTACGCAGCAACGCCGTCACGCCCAGGTGATTACAGGCCACCGCCCCTTGCGCGATCGCCGACTGCACGGTTTCCAGCGTCAGACGGGCGTCGTCGGTCCAGCAATCGTAGTAGTGCATCGCGCCGCGGAGGCCGTCGGCCCGGAGATGCGGCTCGTGTCGCAGTGTCGCCTTCTGGCCCCACGAACGATGCCGCGCGATGTTCCGGAACGCCGAAAGCCCGTCGTAGACCCAGAGGCCAGCCGACAAGCGCATGCGCCCGACCGGGTCACCGCGAAACACCGGAAAGACGAACGGCATCGGGTGCACGAGATGCGGGGCGAGATGGCGGCGGAGATGATCGCGCTCCCGGCTCGCCTCGAGCACCAGCGCGAACTCGTAATTCTCGAGATAGCGGAGGCCGCCGTGGATCAGCTTCGACGACTTGCTGCTGGTGCCGCTGGCGAAGTCCCCCTGCTCGACGAGCGCGACGCGCAGCCCGCGCATGGCAGCGTCGCGGGCGATTCCAGCGCCGTTGATGCCGCCACCGATCACCAAAAGATCGAAGGCCGGCTGCGCGAGAGCCTCGACGACGGCGGCGCGACGGCCGTCAGACACCGGACTCTCTCGTACGTACACGCGACATCGTCATCGGCGGCCTGCAGGTTCTAGCATACGGCGGGGGAGCCGCCATCCGCGATCCTTCCAGACGAGCGCCAGGGTGAGGTCGGCCACGTTCGTGCCGGTCGGCCCGGGGAAGAAGAGATCGCCGAGCGCGGCGAGGCATGGATACACGTCGTGCCGAGCGAGCGCGCTGGCGAGTGAGCCGCCGGCACGGATCGCCCGCACCCCCGTCGTTCCGTCGGCAAAGGCGCCCGCGGCGTCGGTCGGCCCGTCGATCCCGTCGGTGCCCGCCGCGAGCAGGGCCCAACCCGGCCGCCCGACGAGCGCGGCCGCGACGGCGGCGGCGAGCTCCTGATTGCGCCCTCCCCGCCCGGCGCCGGCTGGGAGCCGCACGGTGGTTTCGCCACCCGCTACGATCAGCACCGGGAAAGCCCCGCCGCGTGCGTCCTGGCACGCGCGAATTTTCGCGGCCAGCGTGCGGGCCGCCACCGTCGTGCTCCCGACGAGCGGACGACGGAGCGTGACGATCCTCCGGATACCGACGCGGCGCGCCCATGCGGTCGCTGCCGCTCGCGCGGTGGCGTTCCGTGCGACGAGCAGCGTCGGGCAGGCGCGCGCGGCGCCTGTCCCGGGCTTCGGAGTTTCGGCGTGCGCTCCCCCCGCCCCACGCTCGAGGTGGCGCCGGACGCGACCGGGAAATGGGCGCGTCGTCCGCGCGCCTGCGACGATCGCGAGCGCCTGGGCATACGTCGAGGGGTCTCCAACCGTCGGTCCCGACCCGACCGCAGTGAGATCGTCACTCGGCACGTCGGAGATCACGAGCGCCGCCGCCGGACGCCCGGCCAAGCGAGCCGCGAGCCGTCCGCCGCTCACCGCCGAGCAATGCTTCCGCACGACGTTCATGCCGCCGATGTCGATGCCGCTCGCGAGGAGCCAGGCACCGACGCGCCGCGCGTCGCTCAAGGTCAGTCCCTCGGCTGGCGCTACGAGGAGGCTCGAAGCGCCCCCCGTCAACACGACCAACACCGCGGCGCGCGGATAGCGGGTGAGCGTCGCCAGCAATCGACGCGTTGCCGCGTGGCTCTCCCGACCCGGAACGGGATGGTTGCCGAACGCGACGTCGATGTGGGTGAGCGCTCGCTCGTACCCCGGAGGCACGATCACGACGCCGCCCACGACCGACTCGCCCAGCACCTCCTCGACGCCGGCCGCGAGTCCCGCAGCGCCTTTGCCGGCGCCGATCACCACGACGCCGTGCTGCAACGGCAACGTGACGTGCGCGCGTGGTGCGTGCACGAGCACGTGGCCGTGCCGAACACGCAGCGCCCCGGCGGCAACCGTCGCGGGGTCGACGGCGACGACGGCGGCCGCGTACAACGTCGCGAGCGCGCGTCGCACCATGCGCGGTGCGCGGACGGCACGCGCGGATCGCCGACTCACCTTGCCTGGCACTGGAGCTTTCTGTAGCGTCCC
>JBDSJB010000040.1:0-13793 GCA_039917665.1 Binatia bacterium | reverse complement strand
CCCGCGAGCATCGTGTTCACGACGACGTAGCTGATGCGGAGGTCGGTCCCGGCGAGCGTCGAGCCGGGATTGAAGCCGAACCAGCCGAAACAGAGGATGAAGGTCCCGAGCACGACCATCGGCACGTCGTGGCCCGGCATCGCCTGCGGCTTGCCCTTGGCATCGAATTTTCCGATCCGTGGGCCGATGACCATGGCGCCGGCGAGCGCGATGATGCCGCCCATGGCATGCACCACCCCCGAGCCGGCGAAGTCGACCGCCCCGTGTCCAAGCCCCCAGTTGAGACCGCCCTGCGCCAGCCAGCCGCCACCCCACACCCAGCCGCCGTAGAGGCAGTAGGGGAGCGCCACCCAGAGACTGAAGAGGCAGAAGTTCTTCCAGGACCAGCGCTCGGCCATGGCACCGGTCGGGATGGTCGCCGTCGTGTCCATGAAGACCATCATGAAGAAGAAGAGCACCATGACGCTGACGTCGCCGACGCTACTGGTCAGGAAGAAGCCCTTGGTGCCCATGAGGCCGTACGTGTAGGCCCCCGTGGCGTTGCCGGCGGCATCGACGGCGGCGCCGAGACCGATGCCGCCGTTCAGCAGCGAGAGACCGGGACCGAGCGAGGGATACCAGCCCGGCGGAACCGGACCATTCCACCAGTTGCCCCACCCGATCGCGAAGCCGTAGGCCCAGAACGCGAGGCAGCCGAGCGGGTAGACCATCAAGTTCATGGCCGAGGTATGGGCCGCGTTCTTCGCCCGACACAGGCCGGTTTCGACGAACATGAATCCGGCCTGCATGAACATGACGAGAAAGCCGCAGATCAGCACCCACATGTAGTTGATCGAGTAGAGATTGTGGGCCATCCGATCGTAGAGCGCGGCGACGTCGAGCGAGCTCGGCACGTCACCCTTGCCGTCGCCGGCTGGCGCCGCCCAGGTGCCGGACGCTCCACCGGTGGGATCTGGCCAGGCCGGCTTGGCCGGATCATTCGCAGCCGTGAAATACGCCGGCAGCGTCGGCGCCTCGTCTGCCCGCACGCTATCGAAGCCGCCCATGACCGCCCCCGACAGGACGGCCGCACCCAGCATCCCGAATCCCCACCGCCAGATCTTTCTCTTCGTGCTCTCGATCATCGTGTCTCCCTGGTCGCGCCTTCCCGCGCTTGATTTGGTGTGCTGGTGCTCTCAGATGGCGTCGGACCCGCGCTCGCCGGTCCGAATCCGAACGATCTCCTCCATCGGGAGGACGAAGATCTTGCCGACGACCTGGGTCACGATCGCCTCATCCACCACCACCTCGACCTTGACCTTCGGAATCAGATCGACATCGCCGCACCTCGGAGACCGTCATGCCGACCGCTCCGGCCGCCACGAGCGCCTCCTTCACCTCATCCAACTGAAACGGCTTGATGATGGCTTCGATCTTCTTCACGGCTCCCCCAATGGGTGGATACAAAACCAGCATTTGGGTGGAGAGCAACCGACGTGCCGAGGAAACCGGCAAGCCGAGAAGCCTGGATTGGGATCGCCTAGCCCGAAGGTGGAGTAGGTATTCCAGAGACTTGGGGAGTTTGAAGGGAAGGATTAGTCAGACGAAGGCAAGCGATCCGTCTTGGTGATGGAAGAGATCCCAGAATCGGTGCTTGGAAATTAAACCACGGCTGCCCATCAGGCAGGCAGATGGGTGCTATCGGCGCTTCAGGGTCGCGGGGGAGGAGCGCCGGGCGTGAGCTCCTTCATGCCCGTGGGAACCTTCAGATCGGCCGTGCTCATCTTCTCCGGCTTGATCGTCTCGATGGTGAAGCGATCGGTGACCTTGCCCTGGCGGGATTCCGAGCGCTCGAGCGGGATGCCTTCGAAGCCCCGTTCCGGTCCGGCGCCGACTCCCGCCCCCGACTCGCCCGCCATCTCCTGCGAAAGGTCGAGGAAACCCTCGAAGACGGCCTCGTCCTCGGCCTTGATGCCGAGCGCCGCGGGGGCCGCCGTGCAGACCTCGACGGTGCGTCCGTCCGCCGTGCCGGAATAGGTCTCGCACGGCCACGTGCCGACCTTGCCGCCACCACTCTTGGCGAACTTGAGCGGCGTCCGCTGGCCCGGAGGCGGCAGCCCGCCCCCCTGCTCCTTCATCATCTTCTCGACCATGGCGCGCTGCTCGGGCGGCATCGTCTTCATTTGCTCTTCGATCCTCTTCTGCGCCTCGGCGAGCCGCTCGGACATCATCTTCGCGCCCGCCTCGTCCATCGGGATCACGGTGCCCTTCTCGCTGTCGACGATGTAGATCGTGCGTTTGGTGTGATCGTAATAGATCGCCTGGCCTTCCTGGCTCGTGATCTTGCCGTGCCCGTCCTGGATGCGGAACTCGACGGTGCGGCCCTTCGGCGTCTTGGTGCCGGTATAGGTCCCGACGATGAGCACGCCCGCCGACGCGGTGGCGACTCCGACGACGAGGGTGACGGCTTGCACGAAGCAATGGCGTAGGATCATGCGCGCACCCTCGCAATCCACATCGTCGCTGGCAAGAGGGCGAGCGTCACGCGGGCTGCGGCTCGTCGCGCTCGGCTTCCGCGATGACGTGCTCGACGGCGGCGGCATCGCGGGCGGGCGCGAGCCAGAGCAGGAACATGCCGACGCCGACGCAACCCGCGGCGGCGCCGAACGCGATCGGGTAGCCGAAGCGTTCGATGATGCCGCCGAACACGAACGAGCTGACGGCGACTCCGGTGCTGAACGAGCCCGAGAAGAGGGTCTGCACCCGCCCGAGATTGCCGGCGTGGCTGAGATCGACCATGAGCGCGTTCGCCGTCGGATAGACCATGCCTTGGCCGGCGCCGAAGCAGAGGCCGACGGCGATCAGACCCGCGACGCTGCCGACGGAGCCGAGCGCCGCGATCGCGAGCGCCAGGACCGCCATTGCGGGGAAGAGCACGGGCCGCCGTCCGATCCGGTCGGAGAGGCCACCGAAGCCGATGCGGACCGCGATCGCCGCGAGCGAGTACGAGAGAAAGAACGGCGCGACGCGATCGATTCCGACGACGTGCACGAAGGTCGGCACGAACGTCAGCACCGTGCCGAACCCCATCCCGCACGCGGCCATGGTAGCGGCGGCGAGCCACAGCACCGGCTCGTGACGGAGCGAACGCGCGTTTGCCGTGGCAGCGGCCCGCGCGGGCTCCTTCCGCGGCGCCTGCACCGCGAGCGCCAGCGCCACCGAGCCGCACCCGAGCGTCCCGGCGAACGCGAACAGCGCCGGAAAGCCGAAGCGATGCGCGATGACCTCGCCGATCGCAGGGGCGAGCGCGTGCGTCAGCAGCGTCGAGATGCCGAAGAGCCCGAGCGCGCGGCCGCGCATCGGCAGCGGCGCGAGCTCCGCAACGAGCGTCGAGGCGGTGACGAACGCCGACGTGAACGCCAAGCCCTGCACGACGCGCAGGAGATAGATCGCCGGACTCGTCGCGGGCACCGCGAGGTACGCGAATGACGCGAGTGCCATCACGACCCCACCCCAGATCACGAAGCGGCGTCGATCGACTCGATCGAGCAGCACGCCGAGAAACGGCAGCACGACGATGCCCGCGAACCCCGCGGTCCCCATCACGTACCCGATGGTCTGCGCGCTCGCGCCAAGCTCGTGCATGTGCACGGGCAAGAGGAAGAAGGACGCGAAGTTCAGGAAGAAGACGAAATTCGCCGCGGTGACGAGATAGAAATCACGCGGCAAGCGTTGGGGAGCCGACATCGCGATGGCTCGATGCTTAAAGCCTCTCCGCTGCCCACGCAACGCGCGATTGCCGCCCTTTTGGTGTCGCGGCATAAGAGCGCGTGCCACGCCGAGCCGGAGTCGTAGTGCCCGCGCCGACTGCCGCACCGACCCCGCCACGGCGGCGCCGCGCACTGCAACGCGACGAGATCGGCGCCGTCATGGACATCCTGCGGGGTGAGGCACCGAGCTGGGGCGCACCGGCGGTGACGTTGATCGCCGCGACCACCGGCGATCCGTTCCGCGTACTGATCTCGACGATCCTCAGCCTGCGGACGCAGGACGAGACCACGGCCGTCGCGTCGCGCCGGCTCTTCGCGCGCGCCGACGAGCCGGCGGCGATGCTGCGCCTGACGGCCGCGACCATCGAGGAGCTGATCTATCCGGTCGGCTTCTACCGCACGAAGGCGCGCGCGATCCTCGACGCCTGCCGCGCACTGCTCGAACGCTTCGACGGCAAAGTCCCCTGCGACCTCGACGCGCTTCTCACCCTGAACGGCGTCGGTCGGAAGACCGCGAACCTCGTCCTCACGCTCGGCTTCAAGGCCCAGGGCATCTGCGTCGACACCCACGTGCACCGCATCACCAACCGCTGGGGCTACGTGCGCACCAAGATGCCGAACGAGACCGAGCAAGTGCTTCGCAAGATTCTCCCCGCCGAGCATTGGATCGAGATCAACGACATCCTGGTCGCGTTCGGCCAACGGCTGTGCCGCCCGATCTCGCCGCATTGCTCGCGCTGCCCGATCATCGCGTATTGTCCGCGCCGCGGCGTCACCAGCGCACGCTGAACGCGGTCGAGCCGACGCGTGTTCGGGGACGGGCTGTTCGGGCGCGGGCTGTTCGGGCACGGGTTGTTCGGGCACGCGCGGAGCGCGGGCTGTTCGAGCGCGCGCGGCCCGCGCGACGCTTGAGCGCGGCCGACCGCATGGTACGGTCGGCGTCATGTCTCTCGATCGCATTCGCGTCGTGCTGGTGCGCCCGCGCGAGGCGCAGAACGTCGGCGCGGTCGCACGCGCGATGAAGAACATGGGGCTCGCGCGCTTGGTACTGGTCGACGCCCCCGAGCTCGACGAAGCTCGCGCGGCGACGCTCGCGGTGCATGCCGGCGACGTGCTCGCGGCGCGCGCGTCGGCGGCAACGCTCGCGGATGCGCTCGTCGGGTGCGGCCTCGTCGTCGGCACCAGCGGACGGCCGACGGCGGCCCGCGACGGCGGCACCACCCCGCGGACGCTCGCGCCCACCATCCTCGCGGCCGCGGCCACGAACGACGTGGCACTGGTCTTCGGGCCGGAGGATCACGGGCTCGCGCTCGAAGAGCTGAAGCTCTGCCACCACGTCATCACGATCCCGACGTCCGACGCCTACGGCTCGCTCAATCTCGCGCAATCCGTTCTGGTCTGCGCGTACGAGCTCTGGACGGCGACCGCCCCCACCGAGCCGAGCCGCGTGCTCGCGCCCCACGAGCGCCTCGAGCTGCTCTACGCGAAGCTCGAGGCCGGGCTCGAGGCGGTGAGCTTCCTCCACGGTGACGAGGCGCCGGCCATGATGCGCCGCATACGACGCCTGTTCGGGCGCGCCGCGCTCGACGACGAGGACGTTCAGATCCTGCTTGGCATGGCACGTCAGATGTCGTGGGCGGGGACACGCGCCCACGAGCAAGTTCGTAATTGACCGGCCTCCGGGCCTTCACTAGTCTCGTGAGCGTCCGCGACGCCATGCCGGAACTCACGCCCACCGGTGCCGTCGACGTCGTCCAACGGCAGGTCCGTCGCGTGCGTCGCCGGAAGAATCTGTACGAGCTTCAGCGCGCGCTCTACTGGGCGATCGCGGCCGGGGCCGGCCTCGCGACCTTTCTGCTGCCGCTCGCGCTGTTCGCGCCCGCCCGGCTGTTCGCCGGGGCCGCGTGGGGCACGCTCGCCGTCCTCGCCGGCTTTGCGCTGATCCTGCTCGCCGCCACGCGGCGGCGCTGGCTCGCGGCGCCGCGGGCGATCGCGTGGATCGAGAGCCAGAGCCCGCTCGCGGGCCGTCTGCGGACGTTGGTCGAGCTCGCGACGCGCCCGAACGGCGGGCGCGGGTTCTTCCACGCGCTCCTGGTGTCCGAGGTCGGACGCGATCTCGAGGCGTGGACACCTCGCCGGGTCGTGCCGCGCGCGGTGCCGAGGGCGGCGCTCGCCACCGCGCTTGCGGCGCTCGTGTTGCTCGTGAGCGTGGCACAGCTCGCGTCCTTTGCCCCACCCCCGACGCCGGCCGTCGGCGTCAGCGATCAGCCGCTCGCCGGCGAGCGCAGCGTCACTCCCGACGACGCCGCGGGCGGCGAGCGCGTGGTGGTCGCACCCGGCGTACCGAGTGACGACGACGCCGAGCCCTCACCCGTCCGCGACGACGTGCCGTCGCGCCTCAGCAATCTCTCGAGCCAGATCCAAGAGAACGTTCGCCAGCAAGTCTGGGGCAAAGCATGGGAACGCGTCCGCGACGCGCTCGCGCGTGCCGGCACGAGCGGCGGCGCCGCCCGCGACGGTCAGGAAACGAACGGCGACGAGGTCACCGCCAACGACACCGAAGATTGGGAAGCCGCGCGCTCACCGAGCGCCACCGGCGCGCCCCGGCGCCGACCCGGCGTCGGCAAGCAAACAGCAGAAAGCGACGAAGCGAAGGCCGACCAGAATCAGGATCAAGCCACCACGCACGACGCCGACCGCGAGACCCAAAGTGACGACGCGAATGGCGGCGGCGGAGCCGGCACCGGAACCGCCCCGCACCTCTTCGGCGGTCCGACCGTCGACCCCGCCGGCAGCGGCTCGTTCGAGCTCGCACTCGCGGCCCGCATGCGCACCGACCGCGCGCACGGGAAGCGCGGCACCCGCGCCGCCGGCCCGAGCGCCGATCCCGATGCGCAACCTGCGCTCGCCGCCGAGCAACGGCGCGAGAGCGCCGCGCACCGGATGACGGTGCCGGCGGCCTACGAAACCGTCGTGCGCGAGGTTTTCGCGCATCGACGCGTGGAGACCGAACAGCCATGACGCCCGCCGTCGCCAGCGCCGCCATCGAGGATTTCCAGCAGGTCTTCGCCGCCGTCCGCGCCGAGATCGCCCGCGTGGTGATCGGCCACGAGAACGCGATCGAGACCATTCTCACCGCGTTCTTCGCCGGCGGTCACGTGCTGATCGAGGGCGTCCCCGGCATCGGCAAGACGTTGATCGTGCGCTCGCTCGCGGAAGCCTTGAACCTGAGCTCGAACCGGATTCAGTTCACGGTCGATCTGATGCCGGCCGACATCACGGGCACGCGCATCATCACTGAGAGCGCGAGCGGCCAGCGCGAGCTCTCGTTCGTGCCGGGACCGATCTTCACGCACCTGCTCCTCGGCGACGAGATCAATCGCGCGACGCCGAAGACGCAGTCGGCGCTGCTCGAGGCCATGGCCGAGCACCAGGTCACCGTCGCCGGCACGAGCTATCGCTTGATGCCGCCCTTCTTCGTGCTCGCCACCCTGAACCCGATCGAGATGGAGGGCACGTACCAGCTGCCCGAGGCGCAGCTGGATCGCTTCCTCTTCAAGGTGCTGCTCGCGTACCCCAGCGAGGCCGAGCTCATCCGCATCCTCGCGACCACGACGACCGCCGATCCGCCCACGATCCGCCCGGTGCTCGATCCCGAGCAGGCACCGGCCCGCGTCGAAGGCTTGAAGCGACTCGTGCGCGAGGTGCTGGTCGCGCCGCACGTCGAGCAATACGTCGCGCGCCTGGTGCGTCTCACGACGCCCGCGGCAGCGCGCGGCGACGGCGACGCCGAGGTCGAGGTGCGGCGCTACGTCACGTACGGCGCGAGCCCGCGCGGCGCCCAGTCACTCGTGCTGGGCGCCAAGGTCATGGCGCTGCTCGACGGCCGTCCGCACGTGACCTACGACGACGTCGACAAGCTCGCGGTCGCGGCGCTCCGTCACCGACTCGTGATGAGCTTCGCCGCCGAAGCCGCCGGCGTCGCTCCCGCACACATCGTCGAACGCGTTCTGGTCGCGGCCCGCCGGCTCCGGTCGTGACCCGCGCCGCGGACGGCACGCCGGAGTCGACGGCGACTGCCGCGCGCGGTGACGTGGGCGGTGCGCTCGCCATCCAAGCACGCGACGCCCTCGGCATCGACGATCTCCACCGCTTCGACGGTCTCGCGCTGTACGTCCGCCGCGGCATGGGCCAGCGTCCCGGTGAGCGACGCTTTCCCGGTCGGGCCCAGGCGTCGGGCGTCGAGGTCGAGTCGTACAGCGCCTACACGCCCGGCGACGATCTGCGCCATATCGACTGGAACGCCGTCGGACGCCTCGACACGCTCCTGATCCGGCGCTTCACCGCCGAGCGCGAGGTGCTGTTCCATCTTCTGCTCGACGTGAGCGCGTCGATGGATGCGCCGCCCGCCGACGGCAAGCTCGCGAGCGCGCGCGCCCTCACACTCGCGCTCGCCTACATCGGTCTCGCAGCGAGCGACGCGGTCCGCGTCGCGTGCCTCGGCGACGGCACCCCCATCACGTCACCGGTCTATCGCCAGCGCCGGAGCGCGCTCGCGGTCGCGCGCCTCCTCGCTGGGACCGAGGTCGGCGGCAGGCTCGCGATCGGCGCGGCCCTCGAGGACTACGCGCGCCGCCACGGGGAGTCGGGCGCCGCGCTCGTCGTCTCGGATTTCATGACGGATCCGGCCGAGGTCGAGCGTGGCGTGCTGGCACTGCAGGCTCGTCGGTTCGAGGTGCACCTGCTGCACCTCGTCGGCGCGAGCGAGCTCGATCCGGCGGGAAGCTTCACGCGCGGCATGCTGGTCGACGTCGAAACCGGCGCGCTCCACCCAATGACGCTCACGACGTCGGTCGCGGCCCGCTATCACGAGGTGCTCGAGCAGCACCTCGCCGCGCTCCGCGCCGTCGCCGAGCGCACGCGCTGCTCCTACAGCCGCTACGTCGCCGGCACCGATCTCGCCGCCTTCATCACGGGCGATCTCGCCGCGCACGGCTTGGTGCGGCGCCGGTGAGCGTGTTGGGTTTGGTCAGCTTGGCGAACCCGCGCGGCGTCGTCGCGCTCGCCGCGGTCGCGGTGCTGGTCCTGCTCTATCTCTACGACCGCCGGCGCCGGACGATCCCCGTCGGCACGCTCTTCCTCTGGCAACAGATTCCGAGCCCGGCGCGCGAGCGCCAACGCTTCCGGCCCGAGCCGCTGTTCTGGCTGCAGCTGCTCGCGCTGACCGCGCTCATTGTTGCCCTGCTGCGACCCGTGCTGGAAGGGGCCGCGCCGCCGCCGACGGGTGCGGCGCTCGTCCTCGTGCTCGACGTGTCGGCGAGCATGCAGGCGGAGGAGCGCAGCGGTCGTCTCAACGGGCCAACGGGTAGCCGTTTCGCCGAAGCGCGTCGCCGCGCCACCGCGCGCATCGCCGCGCTCGATCCCGCCGACGACGTGCTCGTCATCACCGCCGGAACGCGGCCGACGGTGGCGCTCCGCTGGACCAAGGATCGCGCCGTGCTGCGCTCGGCGCTCGAAGGGCTCACCGCCGACGACACGCCGACCGACCTCGCTCCCGCGCTCGAGCTCGCGCGCGGCCTCGCCGGCGAGCGTCCCGGCACGCGCATCGCGGTCTTCACCGATCTCGCGCCGGAAGCGAGCGGCCTCGACCCGGAGGCGCGGGCGCGCTTCGACTACGTGCAGATCGGACGGACCGACGACAATCTCGCCATCGCGGCCGTCACGGTGAACGCGCCGCCGTTTCACGGCCCGACCGACACGACGGTCACGGTCGACGTCCGCAACTACGGACGAACGACGCGCGAGGTCGTCCTCGATGCCCGCGTCGGCGGAGCACCGTGGGCCCGGCGCGGCCTCACCATCGCCCCGCGCGCGACCGAGCACGTGCTGCTGACGCGGCCGCCCGCGAGCGGCGTGCTCCAGCTCGATCTCGCGAGCGACGACGCGCTCCCCGTCGATGACCACGCGACGGCGTGGATCGGTCCGGGCGCGCCGCTCGACCTCCTCCTCGTCACCGACTCGCGCGAGCTGGCCGACACGTTCGGTGAGATCGCCGCGGCGATCGCGGGCAGCCGCGTCGAGGTGATGAGCCGCGAGCGTTTCGAGTCGGCACCGCCAGCGGGACGGCGCGTGGCCCTCCTCGACGGCTTCGTCCCGGCGATCGTGCCGCTCGCGACCAACGCGCTCTACGTCGCGCCCCCGGCCGGCAACGAAGTGTGCCCGAGCCGTGGCCGGCGCGAGGATGCCGTCGTCGTCGATTGGGACGCCGACCATCCGGCCCTCGCGGGCCTCGGCGCTCTGCAGGCGCTCGGCGTGACGGGTGCGAGCGAGCTCGACGCGACCGAATGGGGTGCCCCGATCGTGCTCGCCGCGGCCGCGCAGTCCGCGTTTCCACTCCTGATCGTCGGCGAGCGCAACGGCCGGCGAACGGCGTGCCTCGGTGCCGAGCTCGGTGGACCGCTCGCGTCGTCGGATCGGGTGCCACTCCTGCTGCTGACGCTCGCGACCATCCGGTGGCTCGCCGAGCCCTTCGGACCGAGCGCGCTCGTCGTCGAGACCGGCCGGCCGGTGCTCGCGGGCGCGGGCCCGACGACGCCGATCAGCGGCACCGGCGTCGAGATCGTCGGCGAGCCGCCTGTCGTGACCGCCGTCCGCGTGGGCGTCGCCCGCCTCGGGCCGCCGGGCGGTGAGCGCATGGTGCTCGCGAATCTCTTCGACGATCGCGAGTCCGACATCGGCCGGAGCGACGACGGCGAATGGCCCGCGACGATCCAGGACGCGTCCACCTCGCCGGCACGCACTGGTCGTCCGCTCACCCCCTGGGTCGTCGCGGTGGCGCTCGCGCTGCTCGTGATCGAATGGGCGGCGTGGCGCCGCACGCAGGTGCGCCGATGACCGTGCAGGTCGCGACGCCCGCCGCGCTGCTGCTGCTCTTGCTGCTCCCACTTTTCTTCGTGCGCCGTGGCTACGGGACGTCGTCGCGCGCGGTCACGGCGGCGGCCTGTGTCCGCGCCGCGGCGGCTGCCGCACTGATTGCACTGCTGGCGGGCGTCCACCTGCAACGGGCGCGACCCGAGGCCGGCACGTGCCTCGTCGCCGCGATCGACGTCTCGGCGAGCGTCCAGACCGGCGGGCGGGAACGGGCGCGCGCTGTGCTCGAGCAGGTGCTGCCGCTGCTCGGACCGCACGACGTGATCGGATCGCTGGCCTTCGCGGCGCGGGCTCACGTCGTCCTCCACCCGCGCGCCGGCGTCGACGACGCGGCGACGCTGCTGCCGCCGCCGACGAGCGACCTGACCGGCTTCGAGAGCGGCGATACCGACCTCGCGAGCGCCCTCACCACCGCGAGCGCGCTCTGCCCGATCGGCAAGGAAACCGCCGTGCTGCTCTTCTCGGATGGCAACGAGACGCTCGGGAGCCTGCGCGCCGAGGCGGCCCGCACGACCGATCCCGTCCCCGTCTTCGCGTTCGTCCCGAACGGCGCGTCGCTTCCGCTGGCCGTGATTCGCCGCGTGCTCGCGCCGACGTTCGCGCCCGAGCACACCGTGCTGCCGCTCGAGCTCGTCGTGGAGAATCGCTCCGCCGGGCCGCTCGCCGCCGAGCTGCAGCTGATCGCGAACGGCGAGCCGCTCACGCGCGAGCCGACCCGGCTCAGTCCGGGCATGAACGTGGTCGCGCTGCCGTATCGGCTCCGCGGCGCGGGTCAGTACGCGCTCGAAGCCGAGCTGTCGCTGCCCTCGGTCGACACGCCACTCCCCGGGCGCGGGCGCGCGTCCGTCGCCGTCACCCGCCCGATGCACGTCCTGATCGCAAGCGAGCGGGCGTCGCCGGTCGTCGCGACGGCGCTCGCCGAGCGCGGCATGCACGTGGAGATCGTCGCGCCGCACGCACTGCCGGCCAAGGTCGCCGCGCTCGACGGCTATCATCTGGTCGTCCTCGACGATCTCGCGCGCGGCGACCTCACCGAGGCGACCTTGGAAGGGATCGCGGCCTGGGTCGCGCGCGGCGGCGGCTTGATCGCGACCGGCGGCGAGCACTTCTTCGGCGACGCCGGCTACGAGGGCAGCGCGCTCGAGCGCGTGCTGCCGGTGACACTGCGGGCGCAGACGCCGGAGCCGCAAGAGCGTGAGCCGATCGCGCTCTATCTCGTGATCGATCGCTCCAACAGCATGGGCTACGCGAGCAGCCAGCCGACGCTCCACAACGGCGAGAAGATGTCCTACGCCAAGCGCGCGGCGCTCGCCGTGCTCGACCAGCTCGGCGAGCGCGATCTCGTCGCGACGATCGCCTTCGACTCGCAGCCGTACGAGCTCGGCCCGTTGGCGCCCGCCGGTGAGACCCGTGCCGCGCTCGCCGCCAAGATTCAGCAGATCCAGTACGGTGGCGGCACCGACTTCAAGGAAGCCCTCGACATCGCGCGCCGGAATCTCATCGAGTCCGGCCGCACCGTGCGCCACGTGATCCTCCTGACCGACGGCGACAGCAATCGCAGCGCCGAGGACCACGCCGCCGTGATCGCCGCCCTCGCCCGTGCCGAGGTCACCGTCACGAGCATTCGCGTCGGCAGCGACACCGTGAACCTCGATCTGCTGCAGGCGATCTCCAGCGCGACCGGCGGGAGCTTCCATCACGTCGAGAGCATCGAGCAGCTGCCGCAGTTGATGATTCGCGACGCGCAACGTCTGCTCGGCCGTGCCACCGAGCGCCGCGACATGCACCCGCGCGTCGGTGACGGCGGGACGATCCTCGCCGGCATCCGCGAGGACGAGCTGCCGCCGGTCGCACGCTGGGCGGTCGTCCAGAGCAAGCGCGGCGCCGAGGTGCGGGCGTACGTCGAGGACGGCGAGGCGCGCGATCCGCTGCTGACGACGTGGCAATACGAGCTCGGACGCGTCGCGGTCGTGCCGCTCGACTTTCAAGGCGGCGCCGCCTCCTGGCCGACATGGGGCGGATTCACCAAGCTCTGGACCCAACTCGCCGAATGGGCCGCGCCGCGCGGCCTCCCGAACGATCATCACATCGAGGCGACGCGCCGCCGCGACGGCACGCGCATCGTGCTCGACACCATGCACGACGGCGCCGGGCCGTTCTCGCTCCGCGTCGACGGGGCCGACGACGTCGTGCTGCGTCAGATCGGGCCGCGGAGCTTCGCCGCGACGGTTCCGAGCCTCCGCCCCGGCCTGCACCCGGCCGTGCTCGTCGGCCCGGGCGCGACGCCGAGCGAGGAGCGCATGGACCTCCTGATTCCCGCGACGGCCGAGAGCGGCCGCGAGCTGCGCAACACCGAGCCAAATCTGGGACTGCTGCGCGACGTCACCCGCGCGACCGGCGGCGCCGTCGAGCCGGCCCCCGCGGCCGTGCTGTCGGCCCGTCCGGGCGTCCGCCACGAGACCGTCGCGCTCGACTGGATTCTCTTACCGCTCGCGATCGTCCTCGTGCTCGGCGACGTCGCGATCCGCCGGCTCCTCGTGCTTTGACAGGGCAAACGAGAAGCGGCAAAAAGCGCGCTCATGACCTACATCATCACGCGCCTCTGCCGCGATTGCGTCGACACCGCCTGCGTCACCGTGTGTCCCGTCGACTGCATCTACGCCTACAAGGGCAGCGATGCCGCGACCTTTCCGAACCAGCTCTACATCCACCCCGACGAGTGCATCGATTGCGGGGCGTGCGAACCGGAATGTCCGTGGCAGGCGATCTTCGAGGAAGCTTCCGTCCCCGCCGTCTTCGCCGACGACACCCCGCTCAATTACAAGATGATGGAGCAGAAGGACGACTTCGTGGTGAGCCCGACGGAGAAGAAGGAACACCCCACGTCGGTCGAGATCGAAGCGAACAAGCGCAAGTGGGGCATGGACGTCTAGTTACGCCTGGACCGAGCTCTGTCTCGGTATGTTCCGTGCGGCGATCTGGTGGCAGCAGGCGGGCGGGTCGGGGATGGCTCCTACGGTCGCGCGGTCCCTGGCACCCAGCGCTTACAACCTGCCGCTGCCTCCATGGTCTGCGCACACGCGAGCTGGCGCTCCCCGGAGCCATCCCCGACCC
>JBDSJB010000039.1:0-3801 GCA_039917665.1 Binatia bacterium | reverse complement strand
CCGTCACCGCATCAGGCGGAAGCACGCTCGCAGCTCGTCGACGAACGCGGCCGGCTGCTCGAACGCCGCGAAGTGGCCGCCGCGATCGAGCTCGTTCCAGTAGACGATGTTCTTGTAGCGCTTCTCGGCCCACGTCCGCGGCGTCGGCACGATCTCCTTCGGAAAGATGCTGCAACCGGTCGGCAGCACCACACTCCGATCCTTGGTCCGATCGAAGGCCTTGCCGAAGCTCTCCCAATAGAGCCGCGCCGACGAGGCGCCCGAGCCCGTCAGCCAGTAGAGCATCACGTTGTCGAGTAGGGCGTCGCGGCTGAGCGCGTGCTCGGGATGCCCGTCGCAATCGGTCCACGCCCAGAACTTCTCGAGGATCCACGCCGCCTGTCCGGCGGGCGAGTCGGCGAGCCCGTAGCCGACCGTCTGCGGCCGCGTCGATTGCTGCTTCGAATAGCCGGAATCCCACTCGTCGTAGAAACGCGCGCCCTCGAGCGCGCGACGCTCGCGCTCGCTCGGGTTCGCCAACGACTCTTTGGTCGGACCCGCGACCGGCATGTTGACGTGGATGCCGCGGCAATGCCCGCGGTTCTGGATGCCGATCGCGGTCGTGACGGCCGCGCCCCAGTCGCCGCCCTGCGCGACCCAGCGCTCGTAGCCGAGTCGCGTCATGAGCGTGTCCCACGTTTCCGCGATCTTCTCGATGCTCCACCCTGCCCGCGTCGGCTTACCCGAGAAGCCGTAGCCCGGAAGCGACGGGCAGACGACGTGGAACGCGTCGGCGGCGCTTCCGCCATGCGCGACGGGATCCGTGAGCGGGCCGATGACGTCGAGAAACTCGACGATCGAGCCCGGCCAGCCGTGCGTCATCACGAGCGGCAGCGCGGCGGCGTGCGGGCTTCGCACGTGCAGCGCGTGGATCGCGACGTCGTCGATCGTCGTCTGGATCTGCGGAACCCGATTCAGCCGAGCTTCGGTCGCGCGCCAGTCGTAGCGCTCGGCCCAGTACGTACAGACCTCCTGCACGTACGCGAGCGGGATGCCCTGCGACCAGTCGCGCACGGTCTCGGCGTCGGCCAGCGCGTCGCGCGCAACCGTTGCCGCAGATCGACGAGCTGCTCGTCCGGAATGGCGATGTGAAACGGTTGGACGTCGGCGTTCGGATCGTTCATGTCGTCGCGCCGCGGTCAGTGCTCGGCAGCGGGCGCTTCCGCCGGCGCCGAATCGAGCGCGTGGTTCTTCCCTGTCAACCGGAACGCGATCCCCGCCACCAGCAATCCAATCACCGTCGCCGTCGCCTCGTTCCAGAACATGCACACCGGGCCGCAGGTCGGGACGGATAGCGACATGATCCCGGGAGGGAGCATCGCGAGGAACCCGCAGAGCGGTCCGCGGATCCACCAGCGCCGCGGCCAGCACGTCATGCCGACCCACACCCCGACCATCAGGCGCGCGGTGTACCAGCTCCAGACCGCGACCGAGCCCTTCAAATAGAAGAGGTTGAACTTCTCGGGGATCGGGCCGTGCAGGAACATCGGAATCCACCCGAGCCCGAAGCCGATGAGCGCGCAGAGGAGCTGATAGGGCACCGACATGCGGCCCTGCCTGTAGCACGCCGCGCCCAGCCCGCCGAATTATTCACTTGCCTAACGTACCAGAGATTTGTTATACGGACGACTAACTCAACGACCGGAGGCCACGCCATGACCACCCCGAACACGCAGCCCGTCGCCGGCAGGAAGCTCACGCTCAGTCACTTCGGTCTCAGCTGCTTCGACCTCGCGACGATGGAAGATTTTTATACGCGCGTCCTCGGCATGACCGTTACCGACCGCGGCGACGTCGGCATCGGCAGCCTGGTCTTCCTCACCACCGATCCGTCCGAGCACCATCAACTGGTGCTGGCCTCGGGCCGCACCGAGGGCACGGTGCTCGACGGCCCCGTGCTCGGCGGCAGCTTCGGCGCTGCCATCTTCCAGCTCACTTTCCGTCTGGAGGATCTGGCGACGCTCCGCCGTATCCAGCAGCGGCTCATGGCCGAGGGCAACAATAATTTCGTCCCGCTGAATCACGGCAACTCGTGGTCGATCTATACGCGCGATCCCGAGGGCAACGCGCTCGAGCTCGTGGTCGACAGCCCCTGGTTCGTGCACCAACCGAGCGGCGAGTACCTCGACCTCGCGCTCGACGACGCCGAGATCGTGCGCCAGACCGAAGCCATGTGTCGCGCAACCGGCGACTGGAAGCCCTACGCCGAGTGGCGCACCGACGTCGCCCTCCGGATTGCCGCCGATCAAGCCGGGCTCGCCTGAGACGATGACGGCCCCCGACACCACCGCGCTCGTCGTCGGCGCCGGACCGGCGGGCATGACCGCCGCGCTCCTGCTCGCGCGGCTCGGTATTCCCTGCCGGATCATCGAACGGCGCGCGACGCCGCAACCCGCGCCCGCGGCGCACGTCGTGAACGCCCGCACGTTCGAGATTTTCCGCGCGACGGGTGTCGACATGGACGCGATTGCCGCCGCCTGCCAGGACCCGGCGGACGCGGGGCACGTCTATTGGATGACGACCCTCGCCGGGCGCGAGCTCGGCCACCTGACCTACGAGCGCCAGGGAGACGACGTGTTGGCCCTCTCCCCGACGCCGCTCCGCAACCTGTCGCAGCACCGGCTCGAGCCCATTCTCGCCGACACGTTGCGCGACAGCGCCGGCATTTCCATCGCGTACGGTCAGGAATGGCAAGGCGCCGAGCAAGATACCGACGGCGTGACGTCGCACATTCGCGACCGCGCCACCGGCGCCCTCCAGACGATCCGCAGTCGATGGCTGATCGCCGCCGATGGCGCCGCCAGCCCCGTCCGGCGCGCGCTCGGCATCACGCCGATCGGCCCGGATCAGCTGCAAAGCTTCGTGATGATCCATTTGGACGCCGACTTCCGCGCGCTCGTCGGCAACCGCCCGGGTGTCCTCTATTGGACGACCGCGCCCGAGGCGACGGGCACGTTCGTCGCCCACGACATCGACCGCACGTGGGTCTACATGCACGGCTTCGATCCTGCGGAAGAGTCACTGGCCGACTATACCGAGAGCCGTTGCGCCGAATTGGTCCGGGGCGCGCTCGGCTCCGACGCGCATCCGTTCACCGTCCGCACCGTTCGCACCTGGACGATGACCGCGCAGGTCGCGGAGCGGTATCGCGAGCGCCGCATGATCCTCGTCGGCGATGCCGCGCACCGCTTTCCCCCGACCGGCGGGCTCGGCCTCAACACCGGCGTGCAGGACGCGCACAACCTGGTGTGGAAGATCGCCGCCGTCGAGGCCGGGTGGGCGCCGGACACGCTGCTCGACACCTACGAGACGGAGCGCCGGCCGGTCGCGCAGCGCAACGCCGACGTCAGCCTGCAGAACGCGATGCGGCTCATGGAGGTGCATCAGGCGCTCGCGGCCGTCGATCCGGCGGAGCGCGCCGCCGGCACGTTCCCGGTCAGCGCGGAGCTGACGGCGGCGATCGCCAACCAGGCGGAGCACTTCGACATGCTCGGCTTGCAACTCGGGTTCGCGTACGCGGATGGGGCGATTGCAGGCGCCGGCGGAGTCATCACAGGCGCCGACGGAGTCATCACAGTCGCCGCCGGCGCCATCGCCAACAACGACGGCGTCGCCGAGCCCTCCCCCGTCCGCGCGTACCTGCCAACCGCCCTCGCCGGCGCCCGCCTGCCGCACGCGTGGGTCGAGCGTGATGGCCAGCGCGTGTCGACGCTCGATCTCGTCGCCTACGATCGCTTCACGCTGATCACGGGTTCCGCGGGC
>JBDSJB010000038.1:0-7624 GCA_039917665.1 Binatia bacterium | reverse complement strand
CGCCGCGTGCTCGAGAGCGCCGCCACGCTCCGCGATCACATCCAGACCTCGCTCGCGACCGCGATCCCCGCCGGCCGCGGCAGCATCGCCGTCGTCAACCTGATCGGCTGCGATGCCGCGCGCTTGGCCGAGATGGCCTCCGCCGCCGAGGCCGGCATGACGCTCGTCGCCTACGCGGCCGACGGCGAGCGCGGGAGCCGCATCCTCGGCCCGCTCCGTTGCTTCACGGCGCCGCCGACGGCCCCCGAGATCACGACCGCGATCGAAGGCAAGCTCGGCAATCGCCGCACGATCACGCTCTCCGAGGACATCGACGCGTTCATGGTCGCGAAGACCGCGCTCACGAAGGCCGGCCACTCGGTCTCGATGGCGTGCGACGAGAAGCAAGCACTCGACCTGCTCTCGATCCTCCGGCCCGACACCGTGCTCGTCGACGTGCGCGGCGCCGGCATGCCGGCCGTCGAGTTCCTGAACGCGCTCGGGCCCGAGAGCGGGCGCATCCTGACGCTGCTCGTGCACGGCGACCCGACGGGGTCGACACTCGGAGGCCTCGCCGAACGCATGTTGCGGCCGAACGCTCTCGACGTCACCGAGCTCGTGAAGGTCTGCCGGAACGCGTTGCCCGACGCAAAGCGTCCCGGCGCGGCGCCCGCGAAGCGCTAGCGTCTCACTGGCAGCGCTAGCGTTTCATTCGAAGCGCTAGGTCTCCTTGGAGCCTTAGCGCCCCGGCACCAGCCGCAGCTCGACGCGACGATTGCGCGCACGGCCCTCGGCATCGTCGTTCGAGCCGAGCGGGCGTTGCGCCCCATAGCCCGCCGCGAAGACCCGTGTGGCCAGCTCCGGCTCGCCGGCCGCGAGCTGGTGCGCGACGCGCGCGGCTCGCGCGAGCGAGAGATCGAGGTTCGAGTGAAACGCGCCGCCGTGCACCGGACGGTCGTCCGTGTGCCCGGCGACTTCCACCACGAGATCGGGACGGGCCGCAACGAGGTCACGCACCTCGGCCAGCACCGGCGCCGCATCGAGCAACAGCTCCGCACGGCCCGACGCGAAGCCGATCGTGTCACTGATCGAGAGCGTGACGCCACCGCCGTTCACGGCGACCTGGACGACGTCCTCGAGACCCTCGGCGCGCACGTAGGCGTCGAGCTCGCCTGCGAGCGAGGTCGCCCCTGGAAGCTCGACCGCCGCGGGCTCGGGCGCGGCCACCGCGACGGCTGGCTCGTTCGTGAGCAGCGCGCCGCTCTCCGCGACGGCGAGCGGCGCGGGCACGACTGCGACCGGTATGGCGTTCGCCGGCGTCGGGGGCGGGAGGTCGTCGAAGCGCGCGAGCGACAGGGCGTCGGGCTCGTCCAGCGTTCCGGGGTCCGGCATCGTGAACGTCACGGGCGCGGATGTGGCGGCGACCGTGAGTGGGCGCGCGACCGGAATGGTCACCGACGTGCTCCGTTGCGTCGAACCCGGCGGCGTCAGCGCCGCCGCGACCAGCACGAACGCGAAGAGCTGCAGCACGAGATCGCTGAACGTCACCAGCCAGCCGTTCGAGTCCTCCTCGAGGAAGCTCGCGGCGACGGTGGTCGAGGCGTGACGGTCAGGCCGCACGTTCGGCCAGGGTCAGCGGCGACGCGGCGCGCGTCGGCATCGGAACGGCAAACGCGCCGCGCAGAACGCGCTCGATCTGCGTCGGATATTCCTTGCGCTGCACCATCAGGGTGCCGTCGATGATCATGTTCATCACCAGCAGGCGGCGCTCGAGGTGGGCGTGGAGCTTCGCGGCGAGCGGCAACACGACGACGTTCGCGAGCACGGCGCCATAGAGGGTCGTCGTGACGGCGATGCCGAGGCCGGGTCCGATCGCGGCGAGATTGGTCGCGGTGCCGAGGTTGCGGAGCAGATGAGCCAGACCGATCAGCGTGCCGATCAGACCGAAGGCCGGGAACAGCTTGCCGAGCAGCAGCACGACCTGGCGCGCGCTCTCGCCCTCGGCGGTGTAGCGGCGCACCTCACCGTAGAGCGAGGACTCGAGCTCCTCGGTATCGCGGCCGTCGGTCGCGAACCCGATCGCGGTGCGGAGGAACGGATCCTCCGCCTGCAACCCCACGCGCTCGAGTGCCGTCGGGCCCTCGACCCGGTGCACGCGCCCGAGACGCTTCAACGTCGCGAGCACCTCCTCCGGATCCTCCGGTTCAGCCAGTGACACCTTGACGAGATCCCATGCGCGCACGAGCCGCTCGCGCGAATAGGTCATCAACGTGACTCCCAGGCCGCCGCCGATGGTGAGCAGCAACGCCACCGGATCGAGCAATCCGAACCATTCGGCCACTCCGGCCGTTCCGACTGCCACCGCGACGGCCAGCGCGACGCTACGCCCTGCATTCCCCAGCAGTTCCATGCCCGCGAAGAGCAGGTTCGATGCCAGCCACGGAACCCACCGACCAACCGCAGCGATCCCTACGAGCTAGGCAAAAAGGTTCACCCGACCCGCCGCTTTTTTCCGCGGCGGGCCGTGGCGATCAGGAAACGGCGCGATCGAGGACGAGGCCGGCTTGGTTGCAGAAGAGCTGAACGACCACGAGATCCGAGGCCCCGACTACCGGCCGGCCCGGGCCGCGCGCGGCCACCATCACCCCGACGGCCTTCCCCCGAACCACCAGCGGGTGCGCGATGAACGACGCGGCCGGGATCTTCGGAGCGGGCGTTCCGGGCGCCACCAACATGGCGCTCGTGCCACGCGCCACGAGACGCGGCTCACGTGCGAGCAGGGCCTCCGCGAGCACCCCGGAGTTGGCGTGCATGGGGATGCGAAGCGCGCTCAAGTATTCCGCGACGCCATCACCGTAGCCGAGCCGGCCGAGCAGCTGATCCTTCTTGGCGTTCAAGAGCGCGAGGAAGGCCACGTCGAACTTGCCGGTCCGCGCGATCCCTTCGAGCACCATCGCGAGCGTATCGTTGATGTTCTCCTGCGCGAGGATGCCACGCGTGATCTCGGCGAGAATCTCGAAGGCCGCGTTCAAGGACGCTTCCGTAGCCGCGACCTGCAACACGGGCTCGCCCGCCGTCTCGCCGACGCCCGCGCGTGGCATCGACGCGACGTCGGCGCGTGGCTCGATCGGTCTCCGGTGTGCCGCCGCCCCGTGCGGTCCCGCCATCCGCAACAGCGGCACGTGCTCGCGTGCGTCCTCGGCGCCGCGTTCGCCCGCGACCACGAGATCGTCCGCCCGCCGTCCGAGCATGGTTTCCGCCGCCCGCAAGATCCCATTGGCTTGGGCGCGCACGGCAAGATCCGGATCGACCGCGCACGCCGCATACTCGCTCGCGACCCCGACGATCGCGCTCAGCTTCTGCGCGTTGGTGGCGGCCAGGCGATCGCCGGCCGGACGCGGCTGGCGAAAATAGTCGGAGTAGCTCACGGGAAAATTCCACCGCGCCAACATGGCGGTCGCGAGCTCCGTGGAGACGACGCCGAACTCCTCGCCGAGCGCGCGCTCGAGCGAGTCGTCGTGCTCCCGCGCCGTGCGCGTCGCCCGCTCGTACTGGTCCGGGTAGTACGCCGCGAGGCAGAGCTGTCCCCAGTTCGCGAAGAGTCCGAGCAGATACGCTTCCTCGGGATTCGGGTACCCGACGACCGTCGACAACGAGCGCGACACCGATCCCGTGAGCAAGCACTGATACAGCACGTCGCGGATGATCGTCCGGCCGCCGGCCGCGCGTGCGATCTCGTCGATCAGCAGCAGTCCCGTCGTGAGGTCGCGAATCGCCTCGAAGCCGAGCAGGAAGACCGCCTTCGTGATCGTGGAGACCGGCTCACCGCGCGGGCGATAGAAGCTCGAGTTCACGACCCGCAGGACCTTCGATGACAGTCCGGGATCGGTGAGGATCACCTGCGCGACGTCGAGCGCGTTGCAGTTCTCGCGACGGACCGCCTCATGGAGGCGCTGAATGACGCGTCCAGCGGCCGGGAAATCGCCCTTGGCGGCGATCGCGGCAACCATCTGTTCGAGTCGATGCTCGGCGCTTTCAGCAGGGTCGGCCACGGACACCTCTTCGGAGGTATCTCGGCAGACGCAGGCCACCGCTTGAGGAAACCCGGAAAGAGCCCCGCCTTCCGGGAAGCAGGGGTGTGCTATCGCCCGCCGCTCTCGCGCATGGGCTGATCCTCCTCGGGCAGATAGATCGGCGTCTGATTCGCCGGGTGGCGCCCCTCGATGCCGACGTAGAACGCCCGGATCTTGTCCATGTCGGCACGCACGTCACCGGTGGGGATCACGGGAATGCCGATGCCGCCGACCTTCCGCGTGTAGTCGAGGAAGGTGCAGAGGATCGGCACGCCGGCCCCGCGGGCGATGTGGTAGAAGCCCGACCGCCAGTGCTCGGCGCGATGCCTGGTGGCCGAGGGCGGGATCACCAGGAAGAATCGGTCGATCTGACTGAAGCGATCGATCACCTGCTGCACCATGTTGGTGCGCGCCCTCCGATCGACGGGAACGCCGCCGAGCCAGCGCATGAAGCCGCCGAAGGGCCAGCGGAAGATCTCGCGCTTGCCGAGCCAGTAAGGCCGCATGCCGAGACGATAGGAGATCGCCAACATGAACGGCAGATCCCAGTTGGTGGTGTGCGGGTATGCGATCGCGATCGCGCGCGGCGGCGGCAGCGCGCTATCGACGCGCCAACCGAAAAACCAAAGCCAGAGACGGGCGAGGTTCCGCGCGATCGGTCCGGCGGCACGCGTTTCTATGGACGGCGGTGGTGGCGTCGTCATGGGTCATTCCTCCTCGAGCGCGCGTCCTTCCAGGACACGGAGAAACGCGGCGCCGTACCGTGCGAGCTTGGCCGGGCCGATGCCGGGAACGGCGAGTAATCCGACGTCGTCGCTTGGACGCGTTGCCGCCATGCGAGTGAGCACGGCGTCACTGAAGACGATGTATGCGGGAACGCCTTCCGCGTCCGCGAGCGACCGGCGGAGCACGCGCAAGCGTTCGAAGAGCGCAGCGTCGGCGGGCGCAAGTGCCGCAACGGTCGTCGTCGCGCCTGGGCTCGTCGACTTCGTGCCGACACTGACGGTCTTGGTGACGCGCGCCGCGCCGAGCACGTCGCCGAGCGATTCGTTCCGACATTGATCGCACGCGTCGCCGCAGGACGTGATCGTCTCGTCGAAGGTCGAGACCAAACGCTGGTGCCGGCAGCCGGGCGCGTCAGCGAGCTCGAACATGGCCTTGGTCTTCGCGCGCGCGCCGGTCCGCACCGCGTCGTCGTCGATCGTCGCCTGCATGCGCTCGTGCGCGATGACGTCGGCCCACGAGTACAGCAAGAGGCAATCGCTGTCGCAGCCGTCGCGGCCGGCGCGGCCGATCTCTTGCGTGTAGCCTTCGATCGAGCGCGGCATCTCGCGATGGATGACGTAGCGGACATTCGACTTGTCGATCCCCATGCCGAAGGCGATGGTCGCCACGACGACGTCGACCTCGTCGCGCGCGAACGCGTCTTGATGGCGCGCGCGCGTGTCCTCGTCGAGACCCGCGTGGTACGGCAGCGCCCGCACGCCATTCGACGCGAAGAATGCCGCCAGCGTGTCGACGTTCTTCCGGCTGAGCGAGTAGACGATGCCGGTCTCGCCAGCGCGCCTCCGCACGTAGCCGAGGAGATCGTCGCGTGAGCCGCGGCCGTCGCCCTTCTTGTGGGCCCAGAGCTTGAGATTTTGCCGGAAGAAGGAGCCCTTGAACCCGTCAGGCTTCACCATCCCGAGCTGCCGGATGATGTCGCCGGCGACCTTCCGCGTCGCGGTCGCGGTGAGCGCGAGAATCGGCACGCCACCGAGCTCCTGCTTCAGCCCACAGAGGCGCCGATAGGCCGGGCGGAAATCGTGTCCCCACTCGGAGATGCAGTGCGCCTCGTCGACGACCACGAGCGACACGCGCACCTGCGTCAGCAGCGTGCGAAGGCTGCCCTCCAGACCCTCGGGCGCCACGTAGACGAGCTCGTACTCGCCGGCGCGCATGCGCTTCAGGCGATCGCGACGCGTCTCGTAGTCGATCGACGAGTTGAGCACCGTCGCGCGGTAGCCGTAACGCGTGAGCGCGTCGACCTGATCCTTCATCAACGAGATGAGCGGGCTCACGACGAGCACCGTCCCCGGCAGGATCCGCGCGGGAATCTGGAACGTGAGCGACTTCCCCGCACCTGTCGGCATCACGCCGATGCAATCACGGCCGCCGATGACGGCCGTGATGATCTTCTCCTGACCGGGACGGAAGTCCTCGTAGCCGAAAACGCCGCGCAAAACATCGCGCGGACCGAACAGCGAAGCCTGACCCTGGGAGTCGATCGCGGACCTATACGGGCATTGCGCGCATGGCGCAACGCGGATAGTAGGCCAAGGATTTTCTCAAGTTTCCCGACTCGAAAGGAGTCTCTCCATGCCGCGTGTGCGTATCGCATCGCTCGCCGTCTTGGCGTTTGCCGTTGCTCTGCCGACCCTGGCTTCCGCTCAGCCAAAGACCGACGACGAGAAGGCGTTCTACTCGTTCGGTTTCAACTTGAGTCAGCAGCTCCAGATGTTGAACCTGACGCCTACCGAGTTCGATCAAGTGAAGGCTGGGCTCAGCGACGGTGTCCTCAAGAAGACGCCGCAGGCCGACCCGAAGGAGTTCTACCCGAAGTTCCAGGCGCTCGCGCGTGATCGCGTCGTCGCGAACGCCGGCGCCGAGAAGAAGGTCGGCCAGGATTTCTTGGAGAAGGTCTCCAAGGAAAAGGGCGCCACCAAGACCGCCTCCGGCATCGTCATCCAGACGATCAAGGAAGGCACCGGCGAGATGCCGAAGGCCACCGACAAGGTGAAGGTGCACTACACCGGCACGCTCATCGACGGCACCGTCTTCGACAGCTCCGTGCAGCGGAACGCGCCCGCGACGTTCCCCTTGAACGGCGTCGTGAAGTGCTGGACCGAAGGTCTGCAGCTGATCAAGGTCGGCGGCAAGGCCAAGTTGATCTGCCCCTCCGACCTCGCCTACGGCGACCAGGGTCGTCCGCCGCAGATCAAGCCCGGCTCGACCCTCGTGTTCGAGGTCGAGCTGCTCGAGATCGTGAAGTAGTCGCTTCGTTCTTCGCTGCACGCCGCGCGCTCGGACCCCAGGTTCGGGCGCGCGGCCGCTTTTCCGGCATGACGAAGACGCGGCTCGTCGTCGCGAGGACGATGCTCGTCGTCGCAGCCGCCCTCCTCGTCACCCGCGCGCACGCCGCTGAGCTCCAGCTCCCGCCGAGCGCTCGCGCCCTCCCCGCCGCCATCGCCGCCGCCTGCCCCGAGTGCACGACGACGGGCTACACCCCTTGCGGCTCACCCGACGTCCAATGGGGCACCCGCTTCGCGCGATACGCCTTCCAGGGCACGCCAGCCCGCGCCTACCTCCCAAGCTTCACGATGACCGGCGAAGACTTCCGCAAGCTCGCCCGCACGACGGACTACCAAGCTCTCCTCATCACCCTGCACGACCGCTTCAAGAAAACCCGCCTCGTAGTGATCGACCAAGCCTTCGAGCACGCGCGCGTCCTACCACCACCCACCCTCGTGACAGTCACCTTCCCCGAACCCCTCCACACCTGCATCCACGAGTCCGACCGCCCCTGGGCCTGC
>JBDSJB010000037.1:0-3035 GCA_039917665.1 Binatia bacterium | reverse complement strand
CTGTTCTTCCCGTTCGCGATCGTCGTGTTGTTCGTGCTCGGCGTGATCCACGGCGTCCGACATTGGTTCGCGTTCTTCTTGCTGCCGATCAGTCTGGTCGTGCTGCTCAAGGTCTTCGCGAGCGGGTCGCACGGCGCGTTCCTGGACAAGTTCCGCTACCTGACCTTCGTCACGCCGTTCGTGCTGCTGCTCGCGCTCTTCGGTTTTCGCGAGCTGTCCTCGTGGGCGGAGCGGCTCGCGTGGCCGGTCTGGTGGAAGCGGGTCGCCGTACTGCTGCTCGTCGCCACGATCCCCGCATGGAACCCGTGGCAGCGGGAGTTCTTCGGCCGTCGGCAGCCGTTACCCGGCGTGTCGACGCCGGAGGTGTTCCTCGCGCGCAATCAGCAGACGGAAGTGCGCTACCTGCTCGATCTGACCGCGCGCTATCCACGCTGCATCTTCGTCGCCAAGACGCCACGTGCGGACAGCGCTTCCGACACCAAGCCCGGCCATCGCTGGTTGACGTTCGGAATGTCCGTTCCCCGTCTCGACGAGAAGGAGGACGCGAGCGCCAGCGCCGTTCACATCGATCACCTAGTGGGAGAGCTCGCTCCCGACGCTCCGTGCGTCCTGTTCTACCGGAGCATGGATTGCGACCTCGTCGGCTTCGACGGGTGCCACACGGAGACGGACGGGCGAAATCCGCTCGAGGAGCGGGTGCTGGAGAACCTACCCTATAGCGAGATCTACGAGTACGGCGCGCACCGCGCGGAGATCCGTCTCGGCATTTACCCGGTCGTCGTGCGGGATCGCAGTGCCGTCGCGAGCGCGACAGACGTGGCGCGCTGAACCCACGCGCGTAGCCGCGAAGGACGTTGACCCGGTCGGCCCTGCTGTGAGACGTTCTCGCGCGTCTCGTGGGAAAGATCGACATGCAAGCGTCGTCTCGTCGCGGGCCGGCGCTCTTGCCCGAGTCGCGCGCCGCGACGCCCCAATCGGAGCCGCCGAAGGCGCCTGCGCTGGCGGCCGCGATCGACGGACCGCGCCGCGCGGAGTTTCTCCCGCTCTCGCGCCCGTCGATCGGGGACGCCGAGGTCGACGCCGTCGTTGCCTGCCTCCGCTCGGGCTGGATCACCAGCGGCCCGCGCGTCGCGGAGTTCGAGCGACTGTTCGCTGAAACGGTCGGAGCGAAGCACGCGGTCGCTGTCAGCTCGGCGACGGCGGGTCTGCACGTGGCCTTCCTCGCCGCGGGGGTCGGCCCGGACGACGAGGTCATCACGTCTCCGCTCACGTGGGCGTCGACGGGAAACATGATCCTCGCCGTCGGTGCGCGGCCGGTGTTCGCCGACGTCGACCCCGCGACGCTCAACATCGATCCGGCCGCCGTGGAACGCGCGCTGACGGATCGGACGCGTGCGATCGTGCCGGTGCACTTCGCGGGGCAGCCGGTCGACCTCGACCCGTTGCGCGCCTTCGCGGCGCGGCGCGGCGTCGCGCTGATCGAGGACGCGGCACACGCCTTGGGAACGACGTATCGCGGTCGGCCGATCGGCGCCGGCAGCACCGCGGCCGTCTTCAGCTTCCACCCGATCAAAGCGATCACCACCGGCGAGGGCGGCATGGTCACCACCGACGACGCCGACCTCGCGGAGCGGCTCCGCCTCCTGCGCTTCCACGGCATCACCCGCGACGCCTGGAAGCGGTACGGCACGCACGGCAGCCCCGACTACGAGATCGTCGCGCTCGGCTACAAGTACAACATGACCGACATGCAGGCCGCCCTCGGGATCGCGCAGCTCGCGCGCCTCGAGGAGTTCGTGGCGGCACGGACGCGCATCGCGGGGTGGTACGCCGACGGGCTGCGCGAGCTGCCCGCGGTGACGATGCTCGGCCCCGTGCCCTACCCCGCCCGCCACTCCTGGCATCTGCTGGTCGTCCAGCTCCGACGGGACGCGCTGCGCATCGACCGCGACGAGGTGATGGGCGCGCTGCTCGCCGCGAACATCGGCGTCGGGCTGCACTTCAAGGCGCTGCACCTCCATCGACTGTATCGCGACGACGCGGCGGGCGCCGATCTGCCGCACGCGACCGCGGCATCGCACGCGATCCTGTCCCTGCCGCTCTTCCCCGCGATGGTCGAAGACGACGTCCGTGACGTGGTCGATGCGCTCGGGGACGTGCTCCGTCGCCATGCAGCCTGAGACCAAGGAGCCGGCCGTCCTAGCGACCCCGGCCGTCACCGTCACGCCGGCCGGCGGCGCGACGCCAGCGGTCTCGATCGTCGTCCCCGTGTTCAACGAGTCCGCCGGGCTCGCGCGCTTCGACGCGCGGCTCTCCGCGGTGTGCGACCAGCTCGACCGATCCGTCGAGGTCCTCTACGTCGACGACGGGAGTCGCGATCGATCGCTCGCCGTCCTCACGGAGATCGCGGCGCGTGACGCGCGCGTGACGATCGTCGCCCTCGCCCGGAACGTCGGGCAGCACGCCGCCGTCCTCGCCGGGTTCGCGCACGCGCGCGGCGACGTCATCGTCACGATCGACGCTGATCTCCAGAACCCGCCGGAGGAGATCCCGCGGCTGCTCGCAGAGGTCGACGACGGCTACGACGTCGTCGGGACGCGGCGCGCCGGACGAGTCGACCCGTTCCCGCGCCGGGTCTTGTCCACCATCGTGAGCCGGCTCGCCTCCCTGGCGGTCGGCGTGCCCATGACGGACTGCGGCTCGATGCTGCGCGCCTATCGTCGGCCCGTGGTCGAGTCGGTCCTCCAGCTCGCCGATCGGGCGCTCTTCATCCCCGCGCTCGCCGCGTGGGTAGCGACGCGGCCCACCGAGATCGCGATCGGACACGAACCTCGCGTCGCCGGACGATCGCGCTACTCGCCGCTCCGGTTCATGCGTCTCGGCTTCGATCTGATGACGGGATTCTCGCTGCTGCCGATTCAGCTCGTCTCGCTCTCCGGCATCGGCGTGTCCTTGGTCGGCACCGGCTTCGGCGTCTATCTCCTCTTCCGCCGCCTCACGCACGGTCCTGAGAGCGGCGGCCTCTTCACCCTCTT
>JBDSJB010000036.1:0-4266 GCA_039917665.1 Binatia bacterium | reverse complement strand
TGGTGATCGGGCCAGAATCGAGCCTATGGTTCAATACGGTCGTGCGCGGCGACGTCGGCCCTATCCGCATCGGTGCCCGCACCAATCTGCAAGACGGCGTCACGTTGCACGTGGTCGGCGGCAAGTTCGGCACGACCGTCGGTGACGACGTCACCGTCGGTCACCGCGCGATCGTCCACGGCTGTACACTCGGCAACCGTGTGTTGATCGGCATGGGCGCGATCGTGCTGGATGATGTCGCGATCGGCGACGATTGTCTCGTCGGCGCCGGGGCGTTGGTCACACCTGGCGCGAAGATTCCGTCCGGCCGGCTGGTCCTGGGCAATCCCGCACGCGTCGTGCGCGCGCTCTCGGATGCCGAACGCGCGGCGCTGCTCGAGTCGGCGGCGAATTACGTCGGCTACGCCGCGGGGTATCGCGCTGCCAACATCGGCTGACTAGAGGATGGGCGCGCCGCGTGCGCCGCGTTGCAACGCGACGATGCACTCGGCGGCGTAGAGGAAGATCGACGCCGACATGTAGATCCACACCATGACGGCGACGAGCGCGCCGAGCGAGCCGTACACGACGTAGAACTGCGCGAGGTTCGCCAGGTACCAGAGGAAGATGCGGCGCCCGAGTTCCCAGAGGGCCGCGCCGATACAGCCGCCGGTGAACGCTTCGCGCCACGTCACGCGCGCGTGGGGAAAGACGCGGAGCGAGAGCGTGAAGACGCCGACCACCAACGCGACCGACGTCAGGTATTGAATGCCGAGCCCGCGCGCGAGTGGCATCAGCAGGTCGTGGCCGAGTGGGGCGAGATTGGGGTCGGCGCGAAGCGCGTGCACGATCAGACCGACGTAGAACGAGAACAGCAACACCATTCCCATCCCGACGACGACGCAGACCGAAAGCAGGCGTGAACGCCAGAAGCTGCGGCGTCGGCCGACGGCGAAGACGCGGTCGAGCGCAAACTCCGTCGCTTGGAAGACGAGGCTCGCGGCGATCGTCAGGGAGCCCAGACCGAGCCACGAGAGCCGGCCGCGATTCTGCACCACCCACTCGAGGTTGCGGGTGAAGTCCTCGCTGAGGTGCGGGATGAACTCGCGGACCCAGTCGAGCACCGCTTGGTACGTGTCGTGCGACGAGCCGATCACGTAGCCGGCGAGCGCGATCACCAGGAACAGTACCGGGATCAGCGAGAGGAGCGCATAGAATGAGATCGCCGCAGCGAGGGTCGGACAGCCGTCGCTGTAGAACTGCCCCGCTGCCGTGCGGAGCGCGCTCGCGATCGTCACGAGCGGGTGCGCCGGCAACGCGGAGACGGCGGGCCTGGTGGTCGGGTGCGACGACATGGAGGTGCTCAGTGCCGGGCGCGGAAGCTCAAGCGGAGCGGCGTCCCCTTCAGATGAAACGCGTCCGTGATCTTGTTGCATAGATAGCGTTCGTAGCTCGGATGAATGCCATGCGGGATGCTGGCGAAGATGACGACCGCCGGCGGGCGGCGTCCGACCTGCGCGGCATAGTAGAAGCGCGGCCGGCGGCCTTGCACCGCGGGCGGCTCCTGTGCGGCCACGGCATCCGTCACCACCTGATTCAGGCGTGCGGTCTGCATTTCGACCGCGTGCGCGGCGGCGACGCGTTTCACTGCCGGCAAGATCGCATCGACGCCGGCGCCGGTGCGAGCCGACGTGGTCAGCATCGGAAAGCCGCCGAGCGTCGGCATGTCGTGCGTGATCTTCTCGAGGTAGACCTTTGGCGTCTCGGTGCTGAGGTCCCACTTGTTGACCACGAGCACGAGGGCGCGACCTTCGTTCCAAGCGAGCGCGGCGAGCTTCTGATCCTGGGTGGTGAGCCCTTCGACGGAATCGATCACGAGCACGGCCACGTCGGCGCGGCCGAGCGCTTCGATGGCGCTCCCGACCGACGAGCGTTCGAGCGGATCCTGCACTTTGCTGCGACGCCGTATGCCGGCCGTGTCGACGAGGACGTAGCGCGAGCCGCCGACCTCGAGCAGCGTATCGAGCGAATCGCGCGTGGTCCCGGCGGTCGCGTCGACGATCGCGCGCTCGAAGCCGAGCAGGCGATTCACGAGCGACGACTTCCCGGCATTCGGTCGTCCGACGATGGCGACGCGGATCGCATCGTCGGCGGCGCCGATCTGCGTCGCCGGCGTGAGCGCGAGGATGCGATCCACGAGCTCGCCCATACCGTGGCCGTGCGCTGCCGATACGGGTACGAGCTCGTCGGCGCCGAGGCGGAAGAACTCGTTGGTCCCAGTGAGCCGCGCGGCCGAGTCGAGCTTGTTCACCACGAAGAGCACGGGTGCGCTGCGGCGGCGCAGCTCCACGGCGGCAGCCTCGTCGGCGGGCGAGAGGCCGGCTTTACCGTCGAGCACGTAGACGACGAGCGCGGCGCCTTCGACGGCGGTCAGGCTGGTGTCGCGGACGGTGCGGTCGAGATGGGCGCCGGTCTCGTCCCCTTCGAAGCCGCCGGTGTCGACGAGCAGGACGGCGCGATCGTCGAAGACGGCGACGGCCTCAATGACGTCGCGCGTGACGCCGGGGGTCGGGTCGACGACCGCTTTCCGGCGCCGCAAGAGTCGGTTGAAGAGCGAGGACTTGCCGGCGTTGGGACGCCCGGCGATCACGACGCGCGGCAGCGCGCGTGCGGCAGCGCTGCCTGGAGCAATCTCGCGGAAGACGGGTCGCGGCTCGCGCGGCGGCCGCGGCGCTTTCGGCGGAACGGGGCGATCGGGTTGGCGGGGCTTCGGGCCCATGCCGCGTGGTCGCGGCTCGTTCGCGCGGGCTTTGCGGTCGGCCTGGCGCAAGCGCGGGTCGAGCGCACGCGAGTTCGGATGGGTGGGTTCGTTCGGATCGATCGGGCGGCCCCGAGACTCAAGCGGACCACCCTTCGGGTCCAGCGCACGACCCTTCGGGCCGAGCGCACGCCCTTTCGGGTTCTGTACATGGCCCTGCGGGCCGCGTCCCTTGGGCGGGATCGGGCGCGCCTGCGCGCCGGGCGTATGCGCCTTCGCGCCCGGTGTACGCCCCTTCGGGCCGAGCGGATGACCTTTCGAGTCGAGCTTCGGCGCGAAGCGGCTGGGCGCCGGGCGTGGCCGTGCGTCGGGGCGCCGCTGGTCGCGCGCTTTCCCCTTGCTTGTCGACCGCGGACCGCGGCGGTTAGATCCCGAGCTCACTGAGGACCCGGGGGTTCTTGCTCCAACCCGGCACGACTTTCACGTGCAGCTCGAGGAAGATGCGACAGCCGAAGGACGCTTCCAGCGCGTGGCGCGCCGCCGTCCCGATCTCGCGAATGCGCTCGCCGCTTTTGCCGATGAGAATGCCTTTCTGGCTCGCGCGCTCGACGATGATGCTGGCGTTGATGACGACGAGCTTGCGATCGGGCTCCTCACGGAACGCCTCGATGACGACGGCGGTCGTGTACGGAACCTCGTCGCGGGTTTGCGCGATCAGCTTCTCGCGCACGATCTCGGACGCGAGGAAGCGCTCGGTCTGCTCGGTGACGACATCGGGCGGATAGAGCGGCGGGCTGATGGGGAGCTTCGCGGCCACGACGTCGAGCAAGCGATGACAGTTGTCGCCCGTGCGCCCGCTCACCGGGATGACCTCGGCGTCGGGCAATAGCGCTTGCGCGGCGTTCAGGGCGGGGATCAGCGCGGTCGGCGACAACAGATCGCTCTTCGTGAGCGCGATGACCGTGTTGCGTTGCTTTGCGACGTCGCCCGCGACGTGGCGATCACTCCCAGTGATCCCGCCGGATGCATCGAGCACGAGCACCGCCACGTCGCCGTCACCGAGCGCTTGCCGCGCTGTCGTGACGAGCCGCGCGTTCAGCGGTGTCTTCGCCAAATGGATGCCGGGCGTGTCGACGAACACGAGCTGGGCATCGGGGCGGTTGAGGATGCCGATGATGCGGTTCCGCGTGGTTTGTGGCTTGTTGGCGACGGCGGCGAGCGTCGTGCCGACGACTTGGTTCAGCAGCGTCGACTTGCCGACGTTCGGCCGGCCGACGAGCGTGATGAAACCCGCGCGATGCTCCTGTGCGGCGGCTTCGGTCAACGGCGAAGTGCTCCTCGCAGCTCGCGTGCGAGCTGATCGACGGTGCTGCTCGTGCCGCCGGCGAGCTTCTGGCGCCACTCCCCTTCGGTTTCGAAGCGGGCGTCGCCGATGTGCTCGGCCCACGGTGCCAGCACCTCGCGGATCGCGTTGGCGTCGGCGGGATCGCGGCGGTTCGTCTTGATGGTGGCAATCACGTCGGGCACGA
>JBDSJB010000035.1:0-10438 GCA_039917665.1 Binatia bacterium | reverse complement strand
CGGTGCGTCTGGCGTGACGGCGCGGACGAGGACGTTCTGCACGTAGCGAAACGTGCGCTGGGTCGCGATCGCGACCGCGGTGTGGTCGCCCTGCCAGCGCGCGATCCAGGTCGCGTAGTCGAGGTCGTTCGGTTTCTCGAGGAACGCGACCGTGTAGAGACCCGGGATGCGTTCGCCGAGCGGCGTCGGGTGCAACGTATTCGGAAGCGGCACCGATTCGAGCGCGAGCCAGCCGGCGAGACGCGGCATCACGCTCCGCAGCGTCACTTCGAGCGGCGCGCGGCGGACGGCGGAGTCCACCCATATCGACACGACCGCGGTCGGATCGCGCTGCGCGATGCGCAGACCCGGCACCACACGATCGTCTGCGAGGAGCATCGTCACGCCGCGCGCCCCGGCGTCGAGCAAGGCGCGTGTCGTGGCGCCGAGCAGCGTCATCCGCCAGTCCGCGATCGGCACGTCGGCGGGCTTCCAGCCCACGTAGACCAGCTTTTCCACGCGGTCCCTATAGGCCGGCGCCGCTCGCCGCAGCAATGGAGGCACGATGGCCACACCCGCTGACATCGCCGCGTCGGACGTACGCGACGCGCACGAGATCCCGCACTGGGACCGCGAAGCCGACGTGGTCGTCGTCGGGTTCGGGTGCGCCGGCGGCTCCGCCGCGATCGAGGCCGCGGAAGCCGGCGCCGAAACCCTCGTCCTCGAGCGTGCCGGCGGCGGCGGCGGCACATCCGCGATGGCCGGCGGCCTCATCTACATGGGCGGCGGCACGCCGGTGCAGGAGGCGTGCGGCTACCGCGACACCGTCGAGGGCATGTTCACGTTTCTCATGGCCGCGTGCGGTCCGTCTCCCGACGAGGCCAAGGTCCGCGTGTTCTGCGAGGAGAGCGTCGCGCACTTCCATTGGTTGGAGGCGCACGGTGTCCCGTTCAAGCGCTCCTACTACCCGGAGCCGTCGATGGAGCCGCCGACCGACGACTGCCTCGTCTACTCCGGTGGTGAGGACGCCCACCCGTTCGACGCGCTGACGCCGCCCGTGCCGCGCGCCCACAAGCCGCAGACGCCGAACGCGGCCGGCGGTTTCCTGATGCAGCGCCTGATCGGAGCGACCGAGAAGGCCGGCGCGACCGTGCTCTGTGACGCCCGCGCCGACACGCTCGTCGTCGAGCGCGACGGCCGCGTTGCCGGCGTCGTCGTGCGCCACGACGACCGCGAGCACGTCGTACGCGCGCGGCGCGGTGTCATCCTCACGGCCGGCGGCTTCGTGCAGAACGACGCCATGCTGCAGCGCCACAGTCCGCTCCTTCAGCGCTGCAACTACCGCCTCGGTGTCGACGGCGACGACGGTCGCGCCATCCGCATGGCCATGGGCGCCGGCGCCGACCTCTCGCGCATGCACGCGGGTGAGGTCGCGGTACCGATCACGCCCCCACGTCGCCTGGTGCGCGGCATCCTCGTCACCGCTGCCGGACAGCGCTTCATCAACGAGGATGCGTACTATGGTCGCGTCGGCCAGGAGGGACTCTTCCGCCACGGCGGCCGGATGTTCATGATCTTCGACACCGCGATCTACGAGCGCAATCTCGCCGGCTTCGAGACCCACTTCGTCGAGGACACGATCGCCGATCTGGAGCGCGTCGCCGGCTTCCCCGACGGCAGCCTGCAACGCACCGTCGAGCTCTACAATCGCCACGCCGCGAAGGGCGAGGATCCGCTCTTCCACAAGCATCGCCAGTACCTGCAGCCGCTCGTGCAGGCCCCGTTCGCCGCGATCGATTGCAGCACCGACAAGGTCATCTGGGCGACGTTCACCCTCGGCGGCCTCCGCACCAACCCAGCAAGCGAGGTGCTGCGCCCCGACGGTCAGATCATTCCCGGCCTCTACGCGGCTGGTCGCACGACCAACGGCATCGCCGCCGAGGGCTACGTCAGCGGCATCTCACTCGGCGACGGCACGTTCTTCGGCCGTGCCGCGGGTCGCAACGGGGCGGCGTCGCGCTGAAAGGGATGCCCAAAAACAGCACGGCCCCCGGATTGACTCCGGGGGCCGTGGTCCATCGGAGCATTTTTCGCGCGGATCAGTACATGATCACCGAGCGCGCGACCTCGCCCTTTTCCATGTCCTCGAACGCTTGGTTCACGTCGTCGAGCTTGATGCGCTTCGAGACGAGCTCGTCGATCTTGAGCTTCTTCTGCATGTAGAGATCGAGGAGGAGCGGCATGTCGCGGCGGATATTGCCCGAGCCGTAGAGGCAGCCGAGCAGTGACTTCTCTTCGAGCGCCAGCATCATGCCCGGGACGCCGACCTCGGCGCCCATCGCGGGCACGCCGACGACGACCGCGGCACCGCCGCGCTTCACCGAGAGGTAGGCCTGCTGGATCACCGCGGGCGCGCCGATGACTTCGAACGCGTAGTCGACGCCGAGACCGTCGGTGAGCTCCTTGATGGCGCTCGGAGCGTCCGGGTTGTCCTTGGCGTTGATGACGTCGGTGGCGCCGAACGCCTTGGCCATCACCAGCTTCGACGGGGCGAGGTCGACCGCGATGATGCGCGAGGCGCCCGCGAGCGCCGCACCCTGGATGACGTTCAAGCCGACGCCGCCGCAGCCGTAGACGGCAACCGTCTGACCCGGGCGGACCTTGGCGGTGTTGATCGCGGCACCGACGCCGGTCATGACGCCGCAGCCAACGAGGCAGGCGCGATCGAGCGGCACGTCCTCGCGAATCTTGATCGCGGAGGTGGCGCGCACGATCGTGTGATCGGCGAAGGAGCCGACGCCGGCCATGCGCGAGACGTCGAGTCCGTCACGCTCGAAGACCGCCTCCTGGCCCATCATCGCCGACAGGACGGCTTGCTCGCAGAGGTGCGGCTTCTCGTGGATGCAGAAGTGACACTTGCCGCAGTTGGCGACCCACGCGAGGACGACGTGATCGCCGACCTTCAAATCGCTGACGCCCTTGCCGATTTCGGCGACGACGCCGGCGCCTTCATGGCCGAGCACACAGGGCGGCGGTATCGGCAGCTTCGCCTGGACGACGGAGAGATCAGAGTGACACACGCCGCTCGCGGCCATCTTCACCACGATTTCGCCCTCGCGGAGCGGCTTCAGCGTGAGCTGCTCGATGACGAGCGGCTCCATGAAATTGTGCATGACGGCGCCTCTGACCATGTGAGAAATCCTCCCTAAATGATTTTTCCGCGAAGGCGGTAGAGCACTTTCCCTACACGATGCGCATCGGTTTACAAAGACACCGCGCATCTCATACGAACGCTTTTGGTGATCCCTCCGCACGAGACCATCGCGTTCGCCGGACACGCCGGAATGACGCTCGCCGGTGACGCCTGGGGCGACCCCTCGGCGACCCCCGTCGTGCTGCTCCCGGGTGGTGGCCAGACGCGTCATTCGTGGCGCGGCACGGGTCGCGCCATCGCGCGCGCCGGCTGGTACGCGATCTCCCTCGATGCACGCGGTCACGGCGACAGCGCCTGGGCCGACGACGGCGACTACACCATCGATGCCTTCGGGAACGATCTCCGCGCGGTGGCGGCCGCGCTGCCCCGTCCGCCCGTGGTGGTCGGCGCCTCGCTCGGCGGCATCACTGCGATGATCGTCGAGGGTGAGACGCCCGGCGTCGCGGCCGCCGTCGTGCTGGTCGACGTCGCGGCCCGCATCGAGGTCGCCGGAGCCGAGCGGGTGCGGCAATTCATGACCGCCTTTCCCGAAGGCTTCGCCAACCTGGAACAAGCCGCGGACGTGATTGCCGAGTATCTGCCGCATCGGCCGCGTCCGCGGGCCCTCGGTGGTCTCACCAAGAGCCTGCGTCAGGGACCGGACGGCCGCTGGCGTTGGCATTGGGACCCCCGCTTTCTCAGCGGCTCACGGCCGCCGTCGGACGTCGCCAATCCGCCGCGGCTCGCGGCCGCCGCGCGCGGGCTCACCGTACCGACGCTGCTCGTGCGCGGCCGGAAGAGCGACGTGCTCTCCGAAGAAGGCGCCGAGGATTTTCTCCGCCTCGTCCCGCACGCCCGCTACGTCGACGTGTCGGAGGCCGGACACATGGTCGCGGGCGATCGCAACGATCTCTTCACCGATGCCGTCGTCGGATTTCTCACGGGCTTGTCGGCCAACGTTTAACGGATTCTCGGACTTCACGAAGGGCAAGTGATCGCATGCGGCGACTGATCGGCATTCTGCTTCTCCTGGTCATACTCGGTGTCTCCGTGTGGGGCCTCCGCCTCTTGTGGCTGGCCGGCGCCTTTCGGCGCATCAACCCGCACTTCGCCGGCGAGTGTCATCTCGTCGGCGGTCCGATCGGCCCCGAGGACATCACGATCCACCCCCGCACCGGGGTCGCGTACATCTCGTCGACGGATCGCCGCGCGGTGCTGGCCGGGAAAGCCGTGCCGGGCGCGCTCTATGGCTACGACCTGAACACGCCGAACGCGACGCCGGTGAATCTCACGCCGCGTGCGGACACCCGCTTCCAACCGCACGGCATCAGCATCTGGGCCGGCGCCGACGGCCACGACGCGCTCTTCGTCGTGAACCACCCCGTCGACGGCGACACACCCGCGCCACACACGATCGAGATCTTCGACCTCACCGAAAGTGGCCTGCTGCATCGCGCGACGCTCACCGATCCGCTGCTCGTGATGCCGAACGACATCGTCGCCGTCGGCCTCGACCGCTTCTACGTGACCAACACGCACACGCACGGGCCGGGCACGATGCAGACGATCGAGACGTATCTGCAATTGAAGGGCGCCGAGGTTCTTTTCTACGGACCCGGTGGTTTCCGGACCGCGATCAAGAACCTGCTCCTGCCGAACGGCATCAACGTGAGCCCGGACGGCCGCACGCTCTACGTCGCGTCGACGACCGGGCTCGAGGTCCGCATGTACGATCGGGATCCCGCCAGCGAGGCGCTCGCGTTCCGGCAAGCGATCCCACTGGGCAGCGGTGCCGACAACATCGAGATCGACGAGCACGGCGATCTTTGGATCGGCTCGCATCCGAAGTTGCTGCGTGTCGAGGCGCACCGCGACGACTCGACGACGCTCTCGCCGTCGCAGGTTCTGCACGTGACGCCCGACGGCAAGGTCGACGAGGTCTATCTCGACGACGGCAGCACCATCTCGGGCTCCAGCGTGGCCGCGGCTCGCGGTAAGCGCCTGCTCATCGGCGAGATCTTCGACGAGGGCTTCCTCGATTGCACCCGGGCGCCGAACGCACCGGCGACGCCCTAACGCGGCCCTAAAACGGAAAGTGCAACATGTTTCATTTTCGCGGGCACGATGTTACAGGGTGCCCCCGGATGTCGCTCGTGTCCCTTTCCCTCACCGTCCCCACGCCGAGGTTCAGCCGTGGCCGATAAGCGCCGCACCCTGCCCGACGTCGTCGCCGAGCTGCGCGACGGCATGACGATCGGCATCGGCGGCTGGGGTGCCCGCCGGAAGCCGATGGCGCTCGTGCGCGAGATCCTGCGCTCGCCGCTCCGCGATCTGACGATCGTCTCGTACGGCGGCCCCGACGTCGGCCTCCTTTGCGCCGCGGGCAAGGTGAAGAAGCTGCTCTTCGGCTTCGTCTCGCTCGATCTCATTCCGCTCGATCCGCACTTCCGGTTGGCACGCCAAGCCGGATCGCTCGCCGTGGTCGAGCTCGACGAGGGCATGATCCAGTGGGGGTTGCGGGCCGCGATGCTGCGGTTGCCCTTCCTGCCGACGCGCGCCGGACTGGCCACCGACGTCGAGCGTTTGGCTCCCGAGCTGAAGACCGTCGTCTCGCCCTACGAGGGCGGCGAACGGCTGCTGGCGATGCCGGCACTCACGCTCGACGCCGCGCTCGTGCACGTCGACCACGCCGACGCCCGCGGCAACGCGCAGATTCTCGGCCCCGACCCGTACTTCGACGATCTCTTCTGCGGCGCGGCACGCAAGCGTTACGTCACGTGCGAACGGATCGTCGAAACCAGCGCCTTTGCGGAGCACGGCTGTCTGCATTCGCTCGTGCTCGACCGCGGCATGGTCGACGCCGTGATCGAAGCCCCGTTCGGCGCGCACCCGACCTCGTGCACGCCCGCCTACGGCATCGACCTCGAGCATCTCAAGGCGTACGGCGCCGCGACGACACCCGAAGCGTGGGCCGAGTACCGCGCGCGCTTCGTCGACGTTGATGCATCCGCGTACCTCGCCGCCGTCGGCGGCGCCGACCGCGTCGCCGCGATTCCGGCGCCGATCTTCTAGCGCGATCATGGCCGATACCGACTACACGCTCGCCGAGCTCTGCATCACCGCTGCTGCGGAAGCGTGGCGCGACGCCGGCGAGGTCCTGGCCTCGGGCCTCGGGCTCGTGCCCCGTCTCGCCGCTGGCCTCGCCAAGCTCACGTTCAGCCCCGATCTGCAGATGACCGATGCCGAGTCGCTGCTCGTCGCCGAGCCGGTGCCGGTCGGCAAGCGCGGCGCGTACAAGCTTCAGGTCGAAGGCTGGATGCCGTTCCGCAAGGTCTTCGAGGTGCTGTGGAGCGGGCGCCGTCATGCGATGACGATGCCGACGCAGCTCGATCGCTACGGCCAGATCAACATCAGCTACATCGGCGGTACGTTCGAGAAGCCGAAAGTGCAGCTCCTCGGCGTCCGCGGCATTCCCGGCAACACGATCAATCATCCGTGCAGCTTCTTCGTGCCCGATCATTCCAAGCGGAGCTTCGTCGAGCGCGTCGACATGGTGTCGGGTGCCGGTTACGACCCAGCGCGCTGGCAGGACGGCGTGCGCCGCGACCTGCACAGCCTCCGCCTCATCGTCACCAATCTCGCGGTGCTCGACTTCGGCGGCCCGGACCACGCCATCCGCGTCCGCTCGCTGCATCCCGGCGTCACGTTCGAGCAAGTCGAGGCTGCCACCAGCTTCCCGCTCCTCCGCGCCGACGATCTGCACGAGACGCCGGCGCCGACCGCCGAGCAGCTGCGCCTGATCCGCACCGTCCTCGACCCGCACGATCTGCGGGCGACGGTCTTCAAATAGGAGGACGCCGTGTCCCTGCGTACCCACGTCGCCGATCGCATCGCCGAGGTCGTGCTCGACCACCCGCCCGTCAACGCGTTCGACAGCGCCGGCTGGTTCAAGATCGCGGAGACGATCACCGCGCTCGGGAAGGATCCGACCGTCAGCGTCGTCCTGCTCGCCGCCGAAGGGCGCGGATTCTGCGCCGGCGTCGACATCAAGGAGCTGGCGCGCGACTCGCGTCTCATCACGCAGGTCAACAAGGGCTGCTACGACTCGTTCGCCGCGATCCACGACTGCCCCGTACCCGTCATCGCCGCCGCCCACGGGTTCGTGCTCGGCGGCGGCATCGGGCTAGTCGGCTCGTGCGACGTGATTCTCGCCTCCGACGACGCCACGTTCGGGCTGCCCGAGATCGACCGCGGTGCCCTCGGGGCGGCGTCGCACCTGCTGCGCATGTTTCCGATCCAGAAGGTACGTCGCATGCTCTACACGGGCGAGCCGATCACCGCAGCCGAGGCATACCGGCTGGGAGCGCTCGAGTCGGTCGTGCCGCGCGCCGAGCTGCGCGCCACGGCGCGTGCGCTCGCCGCGAAGATCGCCAGCAAGAGCCCGCGCGCGCTTCGCCTCGCGAAAGAGTCGCTGAACGGCATTGAGCTCCTCGACGTGAAGAAGAGCTACCGCTACGAGCAAGGCTTCACGCTCGAGCTCTACACCTCACCCGACTCGCAAGAAGCCCGCGATGCCTTCGTCGAGAAACGCGACGCCAGCTTCACGGACAAGAAGTAGCGCCCACCCGTCAACGATGGATTTGACCTTCACACCCGAGCAGGACGCATTTCGCGCCGAGGCGCGCGCGTGGCTCGCGGCCCACGTGCCGAAGACGCCGCTCCCTTCCATGGACACCGCCGAAGGCTTCGCGGCGCACCGGGCGTGGGAGAAGACGCTGCACGGCGGCGGCTACGCCATGGTCTCGTGGCCCGTCGAGTACGGTGGCCGTGGCTCCAACCTGATCGAGTGGCTGATCTTCGAGGAAGAGTATTGGGGCGCGGGCGCGCCCGGCCGCGTCAACCAAAACGGCATCTTCCTGCTCGGCCCGACGATCATGGAGTTCGGCACGCCGGAGCAGAAGTCGCGTTACTTGCCGCGCATGGCGCGGAGCGAGGACGTCTGGGCGCAGGGTTGGTCGGAGCCGAACGCGGGTAGCGACATGGCCGCGATCCGCACGACGGCGCTCGCCGACGGTGACGACTACGTGCTGAACGGGCAGAAAACGTGGTGCTCGCGCGCGGCGTTCGCCGACTGGATCTTCTGTCTCGTCCGCACCGATCCGAAGTCCGAGCGCCACAAGGGTCTCAGCTTCGTGCTCGTGCCGCTGACAACGCCGGGCGTGCGAGTGCGACCGATTCCGCAGCTCGACGGCGAGACCGGGTTCGCCGAGGTCTTCTTCGACGACGCCCGCGTGCCGCGCGCGAATCGTCTCGGCGAGGAGCATCAGGGGTGGAAGATCGCGATGGCGACGGCCGGCTTCGAGCGCGGCCTCATGCTGCGGAGCCCGGCGCGTTTCCAAGCGACAGCGCGTCGTCTGCGCGCGCTCTGGCGGAAACGCGGCAAGGAGGCCGATCCCGCGCTGCGTGACGCGGTGGTTCGCGCGTGGATGGACGCCGAGGCGTATTCGCTCTCGACCTACGCCACGGCCTCACGTCTCCTCGCGGGCGGCTCGATCGGCGCCGAGGCCAGCCTCAACAAGATCTTTTGGTCCGAGATGGACGTGAAGATGCACGAGACCGCGCTCGCGCTGCTCGGTCCCGACGCCGGCCTCCTGGCGCCTGCGGCCCCGCCGGAAGCCGCCGGCTGGCTCGACGGCTTTCTCTTCTCGCTCGCCGGACCGATCTACGCCGGCACGAACGAGATCCAACGGAACGTCATCGCCGAGCGCGTGCTCGGCCTGCCGCGCGACTGACGCCGATGCACTTCGCCTTCGAAGAGGAGCAACTCCGGTTTCGAGACAGCGTCCGCGGTGTGCTCGAGCGCGTCTGTCCGCCGTCGGCGGTGCGTGCCGTGTGGGAAGACGCCCCGGCGCACCTCGCCAGCCGCTGGACCGCGCTCGCCGATCTCGGCGCGTTGGGCCTCTTGGTTCCCGAGCATGCCGGCGGTCTCGGCCTCGACGAGATGGCGCTCGTGCTGCCGCTCGAGGAAACCGGTTGGGCCGCGCTGCCCGAAGCGATCGTCGAAACGGCTGCGGTCGCGGCGCCGCTCTTGGCCGGTCTCCCCGACCGCACATTCGCCGACCCATGGCTCGCCGCGATCGCTGCTGGCGACGCCGTGGTCACCGTCGGGTGTGAGCCGAATCCCTGGGTGAGTCATGCCGACAACGCGGCCCTCGTACTGCTCGCCCAGGACGGCGAGATCCACGCCGTGCCGCGCGCCGACGCGAAGATCACGCGCCTGCCGCACCTCGACGGCGCCCAACGTTTCTTCCACGTCACGTGCACGCCGTCGGCGCAGACGCGGGTCGCGACCGGCGCCGAGGCCGCGACCTTGCTCGCTGCCGCGGCCGATCGTGGCGCGCTCGCCACCGCCGCCCAACTGGTCGGCACGGCGCAGCGTCTGATCGCGGAAGCGGTCCGCTACGCCAAGCAACGCGAGCAATTCGGCCACCCCATCGGCTCGTTCCAGGCCATCAAGCACATGCTCGCGACCGCCCAGGTGCGGACCGAGTTCGCGCGGCCGGTCGTGTATAGGGCCGCCTTCGCCATGGCACGCGGGCTGCCGACGCGCAGCCGCGACGTCTCGCACGCCAAGATCGTCGCGGCCGAAGCCGCGGCCCTCGCCGCCCGTACGGCGCTCCAGGTGCACGGTGCGATCGGCTACACGTGGGAGGTCGACCTCCACGTATGGATGAAACGCGCGTGGGCTCTCGAAGCCGCGTGGGGCACCAGCAGCTGGCACCGGGCGCGCGTCGCCGCGGCGGTGCTCGACGACCCGGATTGATTACGCCCCGTCACGCGCGCAACCATCGACGTGACGGCCATCGGAGGTGAGCCTGTGAAGACCCGTGTTTCCGCCCTCGAGTCGTGGTTCGACGCGAATGCCGAGCGTCCGCGACTGATCGGCAGCCGTTGCCGCTCGTGTCGGAGCTACTTTTTTCCGAAAGAGACGTTCGCATGCCGGAATCCCTCGTGCGGCGCCGCGGACCTCGAGGACGTGCCGCTGAGCGCCACCGGCACGCTCTGGTCGTACACCGACAATCACTACCAGCCCCCGGCACCGTACATGTCGCCGGAGCCGTTCGTGCCGTACGCCATCGCGGCCGTCGAGCTCGCCGACGAGAAGATGGTCGTGCTCGGCCAGGTCGCGAAGGACGTGGCCATCGGCGACCTCGCGGTCGGCATGCGCATGAAGCTCGTCGCCGAGACGCTCTACAGTGACGACGC
>JBDSJB010000034.1:0-3847 GCA_039917665.1 Binatia bacterium | reverse complement strand
GGCGCGCGCTCCGCGCGCGTCCTCCGATGGCCCTCGGCACCCGACGTCACGTCGCGTGCCTCGCATTTTCGGCCCCGTGCGGTGCGCGCTCCGCGCGCGTCCTCCGATGGCCCTCGGCACCCGACGTCACGTCGCGTGCCCCGCCTTTTCGGCCCCGTGCGGCGCGCCGTCGCTGACGCCCGCCCTGCGCCAGAATGAGGCGAACCGAGCGCTCGTCGTGCGATTTGCCTTGACGCGTCGACGCGGTCCCACCTAACGCAGACCGTCCCATGCGCATGCCTGTCGTCCGCTCCCCGTTCGTGCTCCTCGCGTTCGCATCCGCGAGCCTTCTCTTCCTTCCCGACCGCGCCTCGGCCGTCGCTCGTAGCTGCGGCGGCGACGCGGTCGCCAACACGGCGAACGTGCTCTGCGCGCCGCCGAGCGGACCGTGTACCGCGACCGCGGTCACGATGAGCGCCAATATCGAGCTCCCGTTGGGCGTCTGCGAGCTCGACCTCGGCGGCCGGAGTCTTCGGATCGAGCGGACGCTCCAAATGCCGGGCGAGAGCTTTTTCTGGTTGCGGAACGCGTCGTCCATCACGATCGCGCCGACCGGGAAGCTGAAGGCGCGCGCCGACTACCTCCGTCCGAGCAACGAGTAAGCCTTCGGCGGCGATTTCTACCTCGAGAGCACCGGCGGCATCACACACCAAGGCTTGATCGACGTGAGCGGCCTGGGCGCGGGAACCGTGGCGCTGGTATCCGAAACCGACGTGATGCTCGAAGTCGGCTCGACGATCCTGGCTCGCGGCACGTCGAGCATCGTCGAGGATGGCGGTCCTATCGGCGACGGTGGCACCCTCGAGGTGTACTCGGCGGCCGGGTCGCTGGCGGTGCGCGGCGACGTCATCAAGCCGGGCACGTCCCGAGGGGCGGGCGGTTCCGTCTACATCGAGGTCGGAGGCGACGTGGTGATCGAGCGTCCCATCGACGCGAGCGGCGGTAGCTACTTCGGCGGCGACATCACGATCGATGCCGTGCGAGGCATTACGGTCCGCGCCACGCTTTCCGTGGAAAGCCGCAGCGGCGGCGGGTCGGGTGGCAGCATGTGGCTGTTTGGCGGCGGCTTCGACGACGACAGCGCCGGCAGCGTGATGATCGACGACGCCGTGCTCCAACTGAACGGCAGCTCGGCCGCTGGGCTGAGCGGTGAAGGTGGCTCTCTCGAGATCGACGCGAATCGGACCGATCCGGGTACAGGGTGCGCGCGCCGCCATACGGGCCAGTGCCGGCGCGCAGTTCGACGGCGAAGGTGGGCGCGTGAAGTTGTTCACCAGCGACAGCGCCGCGGGCCGCGACGGCGACATCACGATCGACGCCCCGATCTTCATCCAGGGCGGCGGCGCGGACGGACGCGGCGGCGACGTTCTCATCGATGCCGACGACGACGTCGAGTTGCATGCGCCCGTCAGTGCGTCCGGCAAGCATCGCGGCGGCGACATGGAGGTCTATGCAGGGGGCGACGCCACCATCGCCGCCCCCCTCGACCTGACTGGTAAGGGCGCGGTCGCGGCGCCGGGCACCTTCCGAGCTCGCGCGGGCCACCGCCGCGTCGGCACGCTTACGATCGGCGCGGACGTTCGGACCCTCGGCGGCTCCCAGGGTTTCGGTCGCGGCATCATCGACCTCAGCGCCTGTCTCTTGCGCGTGGCACCGGGTGTCCGCGTCGACGGAAGCGGCGGCCCCGGCAACGGGGTTCCGGGCGGATCGGTGATCCGGCTGGCGTCGCGGCAACCGATGGTTCTCGGCGCCGGCTCGCGCTACCTCGGGCGTCCCGGCGGACGCGTCGAGACCCTGCATCCCCCCGGACGCGATCCCGTCATCGGCGCCGATGTCGTCTTCGATCCTCTCCGCGTCGACACCGAGATCACGGGCGACTTCGTCTACCCGGCGTGCCCGACGACGCCATAGCGCCGACCCGCCGCACCACTACTCGTAACGATGCCGGCGCCGCGGCGTAAGACGGTTCGGCCGTCTCGCTACCCTACGAGCCGCTGCCGTCCCACGCGTCGCCGCGCTCGGCCAGGCGCTCGAAGCGCTCGCCACCGTCGCGCTGCGGCCCGCGATACCGATAGACGGGGCGATCGGGGTATCGCCGAGCGAGCGCGGCGTCGTCCTCGCCGCCCAGCTCGCGTGCCCAGATGATCGGACCGTCGAGCGTCGGCGTGTTCAGATAGAGATAGGGCGCGAACTGCAGCATCCCGCGACGATCGCGGCCGAGCTCCGCGGCGCAGCGCTGGGACACCTTGCCGTCGTCGGGCAGGCGCAACATCGCGTCGGGTGAGGCCCCCTGCGCGCGCTTCCCAGGCGTCGCACCGACCAGCGCCCCGTCGAGACGGGCGCGGAAGTCCGGGCCGGGCGCAGTCGTCGCGAGCGCCTCGGTCAACCGGCACGCATCGGCGCGCTTGTAGAGCGCGCTCGTCTGCGTCATCGGCACGCCCGCGGCCCAGAGCCGCACGATGAGGCGCGAGCCGAGGCCGTCGGGAACGAGCACCACGGCGCGCGCGATCCCGGCACGCGTGGCGTCCTCCTCGGGATGGAGCGCAATCGCGGAGCCGATCATCCGGTGCGACCAGAGCCGATTGGGTGCGAGCGTGCCAGCGACGAGCACGGCGGTCAGCAGCATCACGACAAGGGCCGCGTCGCCGAGCACGAGTCGCGCAGACCCGAGCGGGCGGCGGAGATCGGCGAGGCCGATGATGCCCGCCGCGATCAGCACGAGCAGTGGCGGCACCGCCGAGAAGAGAAGGCGCGGACCGAAGAGGGTGTCGCGGTGAAAGTAGAAGAAGAGCGCGCCGACGAGGGCCATGACGTAGCCGGCGCTGACGCGGGCGCCGCGGCCGAGCCTCCAGCAGCCGATCGCGGCGAGCACGGTCACGGGAATCGGCCACTCGAGCAGGTAGACGTCGAGCTGATGGCCGTCGACGGCGGTGAGGCCGATGGCGCGGAGCGCGGTCAGGGTCGTGCCCCACGGCACGTCCTGATCGAGCCCGAGGAGCGTGCCCTGGACGACCGAATACGTGAACGTCGTGGCGCTGCCGGTCGTCGCGAGATTGTAGGCGAGCGTCGGCGCGAGCGTGACGAGCCCGGCCGCTGCGACGGCGAGCGCGGCGCCGAACCCACGCCGGTGCAGCACGCCATCGCCGACGGCTACGCTGCCGAGCGCCGCGAGCAGTACGCCGTCGAGCGGACGGAGCCCGAGCGTCAGGCCGACGGCAGCGCCGAGCACGGCGCCTGCCCGGACGCTGCCGGCAGCGACCGGGCCGAGGGCCGCAAGGCCGGCGGCGACGGCGAGCGCGGTCGGCAAATGGTTCATGGCACTCGCGTCGATCGCAATGACGAACGGCGACAGCAGGACGAGGAGTGCCGCGAGACGTGCGACGCGCTGGTCCCCGGTCCCGGCGCCGAGCGCGTACACCACGGCCGGGAGCGCCGCGGCAAGGAGCGGCGTCACGAGCCACGGCACGCCGCCGGCCATGCCGAGTGCCAGGAGCGCCGGGTGCACCGGCGGGTATTGACCGAACCAGCCGTGGTCGGTGATGGGCGCGAAGAGCACGCCGAAGTGCGCCGGCGACGCCGGGGCCGGCGCGATCCACGTGCCGCCGAGCAGGATGCGCGCCTGGAAGTACTGCACCCAGGCGTCGATCAGCGGCGGCATGCGGCCAAAGAGGCCGTAGGCGACCGCCGTCGCTTCGAGCGCGGCGATCACCCCGAGCACCGTGAGATAGCGGGCCGGCGTCACCGCCCCGATGCGCCCGGCCGTCCGGCGGATCGCCGCGGCCGCGCGTTCTCCCCCGAGCATCAGAAC
>JBDSJB010000033.1:0-7655 GCA_039917665.1 Binatia bacterium | reverse complement strand
GCGTCGGGGCAGGTGCCGACGAGCTTGCCGCGGGCGACGGAGTCCTCGCATTTCGCGAGCAGCGCGGAGACCGCGCGGTAGTAGCCCGTGACGGTCGTGCCGACGGCGAGCTGGCATTTGAGGTGGGTGGCGTCTGGCGGCGCGCCGTAGACCGCGTCGGCGAGCTCGTCGTCGCCGCGCCGGGCGCCGCAATCGGTGCAGGCCGAGACGTCGGCGGCGCTCCCGATCGGGGCGGCGCAGGCTCCGGTATAGCCCGGGCACGCGGCGCCGAACCCGGCGTCGGCGGGGGGGAGCGTGCCGCACGCTTTCAGGATGGCTGTGGTGCGTTTGGCGTCGGCCGCGACGATCTTCACGGTCGCCTTGCCGTCGGGACACGGGGCGACGAGCTTGCCCTTCAAGCGCGCGGTCTCGCAGGTCACGCGGGCTCGCGTATCGGCCGCGGCGAATTTCGACGCGGCTTTGATGACCGCGCGCCGGCAGGCGAGCTGGGCCTTCCCCGACGTCGCGCCCGGCGTCACGGTCGGTGTCGCTGCGGGGGCCGGGGTCGGCGTCGCCGCCGGCGCGAGCGCGGCGCACTGGTTCGCGTTGTTGCAGGGGCCCGCCGTGGCGAGCTCGAAATCGGTGGCATTGTTGCCGGCCGCGCTCGTGTTCTTGGTGCGGGTCAGGGACTGCACGCCGTCGCCGGGGGGCAGATCGCTCGGCGTACCGGAGCTCGGCCGCTTCTTCATCGAGTCGTACCCGCCGTACGCGACGCAGTCCGTGTAGCTCTCGGGTTTGTTCATGTCCCAGGAGCTCGGGTCGGGCGGACTGCCGATGCCGGGGGCGCCCCAACAGAGCATGCCCTTCGGCGACACGACGTTCGGCGGGATGACGAAGTCGGGGGTGATGCCGGTGGCCGTTTGAAACTCGGAGGTCGCGTACAGCACGTTCCGGCCGCTCGTGCCGTCGGTGATGCCCTGCGGGGTCAGGAGCAAGAGTGCCGGGACGCCGTCCTTGTCGAATACCGTGAGCCGTGTGTTCGTGAGGTTGGTCTGGCCGGCCGCGTCCAGCCGCAGCTCGACGAACTGAACGTTGGCGTTCCCGAGGAACCCGGCCCCGAGGTCGCTGATGCTCATCGACGCGAAATCGGAGGCGGCCTCGACCCGCGAAACGGCGGTACCGAGAAGCAAGGTCAGGGCGATGAGCAGACGAGCGCGAACCATCAAGAAATCTCCACCGACGACGGTCCGCACAGGTCCGCAGTCTCTCGCCCCAGGGTCGGCGTCGGCGGCGTGGGTGTCAATCCGCTTCCTGTACGAAATCGCGGCGTTCGGTCGAGATCCGCCCGCCGCGCGTCATCGTCGTAGCGCATCTGCGGTGCCATCTGTGCAGTCGCCCCCCGGAAGACCGGCAGCTGCACGGAGCGCCTGGACGCCGTCGCTGATGCTGATCGTGCCGCTGGCATCGACGTCGCAGCGCGCGAGCGTACAGACGCTGCTGAGGCCGGCGGCCGCGCGCAAGATCTGCACCCCGTCGCTCACGCTCACGGCACCGTCGCCGTCGGCGTCGCCGCAGACCGACGGCTCGGACGCATCGACGCTGCGGCAATCGTCGTCGCAAGCGTCGTCGTCGACGTCGTTCCCGTCGTCGCACTCCTCGACGGGCGCGTCGACGACGCCGTCGCCGCACGGCGCGTAGATCACGACCGCGCCGCCATCCTCGGTCGGGGCGCCGACGGCGAGGCTGTTCCCGAGGGCCACGACGGCGCGTCCGAAGCCCGGTCCCTCCCCGTGGGCGGGGAGCGATTGGAAGATCAGCCCGTTCGGCTCGTGGATGTGGACCGCGCCTTTGTCGCCACCAGACGGGGCACCAACCGCGAGCCGGCCGCCGAGATACGCGAGCGACGTCCCGAACGAGGCGTTCCCGAGCTGCGGCGGCGAGTCGATCGTTCCGAGGTAGGCGCCGAAGCCGATGTCGAAGACGTTCACCTGGGGAATCTCGGTGATCGCGAGGATGGCGCCGTTGACCGCCATCGCCGAGCCGAAGTGGCGGGTGTCGCCGTGGCGCGTGCCGACGAAGCCGTATTGCTTTCCCGTGCGGTCGTCGAAGAGCCGGACGCCGACCGGCTGTGCCCCAGCGATCGCGACCGTGTGACCGGTGCGGACCATCGCGAGCACACCGGCGCGGTTCGGGTCGGGCATGACGAACGAGCGGATCAGGTTGCCGGTCGACAGGTCGAAGAGCTCGGCGCCGCCGGCGGTGCCGATCAGCACGTCGTCGTCGACGCCGATCGCGACCGACCCGAGGCAGCAGAAGGTCTGGACGGTGCCGCCGGTCTCGCCGTTGAACACCGTGACCGGACCGCCGAGGCCGTCGCTCGCCTCACCGGGATCGATGCCGACCATCGGGTTCGTGCCGACGAAGCCGGCGGTGAAGCGCCACCAGTGCTCGTTCCCGATCTCGACGCCGAGCTCCTGGAGCAGATCGCCGGTGGCGGGATCGAAGACGTAGGCGTGCGCGGTCGTGTCGCCGACACCCTCGAAGTGCGGCGCGCCGACGAGGAGACGATTGCCGGCGGCAGCGAGCGCCCAACCGAAGTGGCCCTGCGGTTCTGGGAGCGTGAGCCGACGAATGGGCCGATAGAGCGGGGCGTCGGCCGCGCCGGCGGGCGCCGTGCAGGCTGCAACACAAAAAAGCGCGACGAGCGCGGCAGTGGAGCGCCGCAACCCGTCGCGCAGAGTCAATGGGGAACGTCCTTCCAGAGCGTCGCCTAGTGCTTCAGCTTGGCGACCGCGTCCTTCATCTCGGGCACGGCCTTGAAGAGATCCGCCACCAGGCCGTAGTCGGCGACCTGGAAGATCGGGGCCTCTTCGTCCTTGTTGATGGCGACGATGACCTTCGAATCCTTCATGCCGGCCAAGTGCTGGATGGCACCGGAGAGCCCGACGGCGATGTAGAGCTCGGGCGCGACGACCTTGCCGGTCTGACCGACCTGCAGATCGTTCGGCACGAAGCCCGCGTCGACGGCGGCGCGGCTGGCGCCCATCGCGGCACCCATCTCGTCGACGAGCGGCTCGAGGACGATCTTGAAGTTCTCGCCGTTCTTGAGGCCGCGACCGCCGGAGACGACGATGCGCGCCTCGGTCAGCACGGGGCGATCCGACTTGATCTCCTCGAGCGAGACGAACTTGGTCTTGAGCGCGCCCTCGTCGAGGGTGGCCGCGACTTTCTCGACGCTGCCGCTGCCATCTTTCGTGGCGGCTTCGTAAGCGGTGGCGCGGACCGAGATCACCCGCGGCGATCCCTGGAGCTGCACCGTCGCGAACACGTTGCCGGCGTACATCGGCCGCGTGATCGTGCCGTCGGCGTTGATGCCGGTGATGTCGGCGGCCAACGCCGCCCCGAGACGCGCGGCGAGCCGCGGCGTCAGATCCTTGCCGATTGCCGTCGCGGTCGCGATCACGGTGGCGATGCCCTTCCCCTTCACGAGGTCGGCGAGTGCCGCCGCGTAGGCGTCGGCGACGTAGTGCTCGAGCCGCGCGTGCTCGATCTGGAAGACCGTCTTCATGCCGTAGGACGCGGCTTCGGCGGCGAGACCGTCGAGGCCGCTCGCGCCCATGACGACGGCGACGGCGTTGCCGCCGAGCTTCGCGGCGGCATCCTTGCCCGCGGCAAAGCCGACGAGCGTGGTCTTTGGAAACTTTCCGTGTACGTGTTCGGCAAAAACGAGAACGTCACCCATGGTTGGCTCCTATCGAGCAGCGCGGATTGACTCCGCGCTGCGAGGCCCATCGGAGCACGGCTGCGAAGCAGCCGCGCGCACGGGGGCGAAATCCACTAGATTACTTTCGCTTCGGTATGCAGAAGATTCACGAGCTCTTCGACGGAGGCGACCTTCTTGCCGGCCTGACGCTTCGGCGGCGGCTCCATCTTGACGATCTTCGCCATGGGCGCGACGTCGACGCCGAGATCGGCGACGGGAATCTCCTTCAACTCTTTCTTGCGCGCCTTCATGATGCCGGGCAGCGACGCGTAGCGCGGCTCGTTCAAGCGGAGATCGGTGGTGACGATGCCCGGGAGCGGGAAGCTCAGGGTCTCGAGACCGCCGTCGACCTCGCGCATGACCGTCGCCGACTTCTGATCGCCGGCGAGCTCGAGCTTCGACGCGAAGGTGGCCTGCGGCCAACCGAGCAGCTCGGCCAGCATCTGGCCGACCGCGTTCGAGTCGTCGTCGATCGACTGCTTCCCCATGATGACGATGTCGGGTTTCTCGGTCTCGACGATCTTCGCGAGCAGGCGGGCGACCGCGAGCGGCTCGACGTTGTCGTCGGCGACGACGAGGATGGCGCGATCGGCGCCCATCGCGAGGCCGGTGCGGAGTTGCTCCTGCACGACCTTCGAGCCGACGCTGACGAGCACGACCTCGGAGCCTGGGACTTTTTCTTTGATGCGTAGGGACTCCTCGACGGCGATCTCATCGAAGGGATTCACGACCCATTTGATGTTGTCGGTGACGATGCCCGTCCCATCGGGCTTCACTTTGATGCTGGTCTCGGGATCGGGAACACGTTTGACGGTGGCGAGAATCTTCACGGCTACGATCTCCCTTCGGGGCTCGAAAAAATCGGGCCACCTAACACGGTAGAAAAAATTCGGTCAAGCGGCATTGGCAAACGGCGTTAGTGAGAGGACGCGAGGTGGACCTGGCAGCGGCTCAGGGATGATGACCCAACCGGCCGGACAAATCTTGCCCGGCTTTGACGACCAGCGGCGCGACTTCTTTTTGCATGCGCTCCGCCGTGAGGCGATAGGCCGGGCCGCTGATTGCGAGGCTGCCGACCACGTGCCCCGTATAGTCCTTGATGGGGACCGCGACGGCGCGGACGTCCTCGACGTGTTCGCCCGTGTCGACGGTGAAGCCGTTTTCGACCGCCGCCTTCAATTGCTGAAGGAGCGCGGCGCGCTCGGTGATCGTCTTGCTGGTGAAGCGCTTGAGCGTCTCCGGCAGCTTCGCCTTCTGCTCCTCTTCCGTCGCGAAGGCGAGCTGGGTCTTACCGACGGCGGTGGCGTGCAGGGGCAGCATTTCGCCGATGGTCGAGACCAGCCGGACCGGTTGGTCGGCTTCTTGGCCGTCGAGCGGCACCATGCCGCCCGGGCGGGCGACGGCGACGTACGCGCTCTCGCGCACCTGCTTCACGAGCGCTTCCATCACCGGTCGGGCTTGCCGCAAGAGGCCCATACGGCTGACGTACGCCTGGCCGAGGTGCAGGCTGCGGAGTCCGAGCCGGTAGTTCTCGGTCGCCTTGTTCTGCTCGATGTAGCCGCGCGACTCGAGCGTCGCGAGTAGACGAAAGATGTTGTTCTTGTGGAGCTTCAGGCGTTTCGAAAGCTCGGTCACGCCGAGCTCGTCGGCCTCGCCGAAAAACTGCTCGATCACGTCCAGCGCGTGCGAGACGGAGCGGATGATGTAGTTCGATTTTTCGCGCCGGACCATGTCGGTGTGGGTTTGGAAAAGTGTTTTATGGCTATTGGGTTCGGTCCTCCATGTCAATGCGAGTCCCGGCGGGCTCGAACGGGGCGCCCATCGTGCCCCAGATCACACGATCGACACTGGTTTTATTGGTTTCCTGCACGTATGCGCGCTGCGATCGCGTCGTCATCACACGCACGCGAAACACGTTTTCAATCGCGCGTGCTCATGCGACGGCGTCGCGTCGTTCGACGACCGGTGCGGCCGATCGTCGGAGCGGTCGCGAGTCGTGGCGCTGCGGAACATCGCCGCGCGCGGCGAGCGTACGCTGCACGCACGCGATCCAGTCGAGCTGCGCTTGATACGAGAGACGCGCGGCTTCGGCGACGAGCCACCGCACGCGTCCGCCGTGCGACATCGGCTCGCGTGCGACCAACGCGCGCAGCGTTTCGGTTGCTTCACCGTAGCGTCGCGCTTCCTGCGCGAACGTACGGAGCATCGTCGTCACATGCTCGGGACCGCTGAACGCGAGCTTCACGAAGAGCGGGTCGCGGACCGGGCGGAGACGCGCGACCGGTGCCGCCATCCATTCCTCGAGCGCGACGCGGCCGCGCGGACGGAGCGAGAACGAGGCGCGCGCCGTCGGCGCGTCGTCGCCGTCGGCAACGACCTGACTGGTGGGTGCCGTGGGTGGGGGGGCGGCGTTCGGCGTGCGACGTGCGACGAAGCCCTCGCGTCGCAAGCGATCGAGCGTCGAGTAGACCTGTCCCGAGTTCAGTTGCCAGAACTCTCCGAGGACGCGTTCGAAGCGCAGCTTCAGCTCGTACCCCGTGAGGTCGCGTTCGGCGAGCAGGGCCAACAGCGCGTGTTTGACCGGCATGATGAGTCTCCTTTCGTCGGTGCAGCGTTGCCGACGAAGTGCAACGCGGATGCCATCACCGCGGGTGAGCACGGGGGCGGAGGATGATGATCGCGCGGCGGCCGTAGCGGTCGCGCCGCGTCCGGTTTGCCCGGCGCGGCTGTCCGTTCGGCGGACACGCTTCGTCCTTCGCGGACGTCGATCGTCCTTCGCGGACGTGGCAGAGCGTGCAGGGCTCTGGTAACGACCGACGCCATGGCGCTACGGATCGTGTTGATCGGGCAAGCCGCGTTCGCGGAGAAGGTGTTGCAAGGCTTGATCGCGCGCGGCGACGACGTCGCGGCGGTCTATTGTCCGCCCGATGCGGGCGCGAAGCCCGATCCCGTGAAGGCTTCCGCGCTCGCGGCCGGCATCCCGTGTCACCAGCCCCCGAGTTACAAGCCCGACGCCGTGCGTGCGGAGATCGCCGCGCTCGCGCCCGAGCTCATTGTCCTGGCGTATGTCACCCTCATCGTGCCGGAAGCGGTGATCGCGATTCCGACGAAGGGCGCGATCTGTTTCCATCCGTCGCTGCTGCCGCGGCGGCGCGGCGGCAGCGCGATCAATTGGACGCTGATCGAAGGCGACGCCAAAGCCGGCGTGTCGGTCTTCTGGACGGACGCCGGCATCGACACGGGTCCGATCATCTTGCAGCGCGAGGTCGAGATCGGGCCCAACGATAGTGCGGGGTCCCTCTATTATCAGCGTGTCTTTCCGGCCGGCGTCGACCTCGTGCTGGAGAGCGTCGCGTTGATCGACGCGGGCCAGGCGCCGCGCATCGTGCAGGACGAAAGCCAAGCGTCGTACGAGCCGCTCTGTCGCGACGCGCACGCGGCCGTCGACTGGACGAAGCCCGCGCAGCGCGTGCACGACCTGATTCGCGGCTGCGATCCCCAACCCGGCGCCTACACCGCCGTCGGCGAGAAGCGTCTCAGGCTCTACGACAGCCGGCGCGTCGACGGCACCGGTGCGCCCGGCACGGTGCTCGCGATCGCGGCCGACGGCATCACGATCGCGACCGGCAGCGACGCGATCCGCGCCGGCAAGGCCCGCATCGACGGCACGAAGGAGAAGCTCGCCGCCGCGGACCTCGCAAGCACGCTCGGAATCACGGTCGGCAGTCGACTCGGCTCGTAGACGTCGGTCGCGCCGACTCGAGGAGCGTTGCCGCGGTCTTCGTCGTCGAGGTGGACGCAGCAGGCGGGCGGGTCGGGGATGGCTCCTACGGTCGCGCGGTTACCTGCCGCCCAGCGCTTACTACCCGCCGCTGCTTCTCCACTCTGCGCACACGCGCGCTGGCGCTCCCCG
>JBDSJB010000032.1:0-9809 GCA_039917665.1 Binatia bacterium | reverse complement strand
GGGCGACGCTGCGTGACCGAAGCCTAGGAGAGAGGTGGCGATGCTGTCGAAATCTGCTGCTCGTGCGTTTTTTCTGGTGGGCACCGCCGTGTGCTCGCTCGCCTTCGTCGGCCTCACGGTCGACACGTTCGGGAAGATTCCCGAGCAGACCCATGCCGACGCCATTACGCCAGAGGTCGAGCGGGGGAAGGCGCTCTGGGAAGCCAGCAACTGCATGGGCTGCCACACGCTCTTCGGCGAAGGCGCGTACTACGCGCCCGAACTCACCAAAGTCGTCGAGCGGCGTGGTCCCGATTTCATCCGCGCCATGTTGCGCGATCCGGAGGCGATGTATCCCGGACAGCGCCGCATGCAGAACTACGGGTTCGGCGACGAGCAGATCGAAGACCTGCTCGCCTTTCTCCGCTGGTGCGGCAACGTCGACCTGAACGGATTCCCGCCCAAGCCGTCGCTGATGCCGGTCGCGGTGCCGGGCGCCGGTGAGTCGGTGGCGGCGATCGGCGATCGTCCGCAGATCTTCAACCAGCTCTGCATCGCGTGCCATGCGCTCGGCGGTCAGGGCGGCGCGGTGGGCCCCGCGCTCGACGGGGTCGGAGCGCGCCGTGATCGCGCCTATCTGCAGCAGTGGCTCCTCGATCCACATGCCGTGAAAGCCGATTCGCGCATGCCGAAGCTGCCGCTCACTCCCGGACAGGTCGACGAGCTCGTCGCCTTCCTCTCGCACCTCAAGACCGGAGGGACCCCATGAAGTATCGCACGCAGCGCATCGCCTACTGGTTCTTCGCCACCTGCATGCTGCTGCTCAGCCTGCAGATCGTCTACGGCTTCATCATGGCGTTCGCGCACGCCGGCTTCGACGTGCTGCATCCGATCGTGCCGTTCCACGTCGCGCGCGCGGCGCACAACAACCTGCTCGTGGTGTGGCTGCTGTGCGGCTTCATGGGCGCGGCCTACTTCATCATCCCCGAGGAGTCCGATCGCGAGCTCATGTGGCCGACGCTCGCCTACGTGCAGCTCGGGGGGCTGGTCGCGGTCGGCGTGACGGCGATCGCCGGTTTCCATCTCGGCTGGTTCGAGGGCCGGAAGTTCCTCGAGATCCCGCGCCCGCTCGACTACCTGGTCGTCGTCGACGTGCTGCTCTTCATCGCCAACATCGGCGCGACCATCTGGTACGGGCGGCGCTTCACGACGACATCGCTCGTGCTCTTCTTCGGGCTCCTGGCGGCGGCCCTGCTCTACCTGCCGGGCATGATTCCGACCACCAACCAGACCGAGGACTCGTATTGGCGCTGGTGGGTGGTGCACCTCTGGGTCGAAGGTGTGTGGGAACTGATCCTCGGCGGCATCCTGTCCTATCTGCTGCTCAAGCTCACCGGGGTCGACCGCGAGGTCGTGGAGAAGTGGCTGTACGTGATCGTCGGGCTCACGTTCCTCTCGGGCATCCTCGGCACCGGCCACCACTACTATTTCATCGGCACACCCGGATATTGGATGTGGATCGGCGGCGTCTTCAGCGCGCTCGAGCCGCTCGCCTTCCTCGGCATGGCGATCTACGCAGTCGCCATGGCGCGGCAGGGTGGCCGCAACCACCCGAACACGGTGGCGATGCTGTGGACGGTCGGCTGCGCGATCATGTCGTTCGTCGGCGCCGGCTTTCTCGGTTTCGCGCACACGCTGCCGCAGGTAAATCTCTACACGCACGGCACCCTCGTGACGGCGATGCACGGGCACCTGGCGTTCTGGGGCGCCTACGCGATGATCGTGCTCGGCATCATCAGTTACGCCATGCCGCTGCTGACCGGTCGCAAGTGCTACCAGGCGCCCAGCGCGGTTCTGGCGTTCTGGATCAGCAATATCGGCATGATCGCGATGACGCTCGCCTTCGCGGTTGCAGGCGTCACGCAAGTCTATCTCGAGCGCCGCATCGGCATGGATTTCGTCACCGTCCAGAAGGAGATCGAGGTGCATTTCTACGGTCTCATTGTGGCGGCGCTGCTCTTCACGAGCGGCATCGCGCTCTTCATCTGGAACTTCATTTCGTACGGCTTACCGGTCGACACGCTCGCGGCGGGAGAGGTCGAACAGGTGCCCGTACACGTCCAGACGATCTCCGTGCACGGATCGGTGTGAGCATCATGAGCGGCATGCCGAATCCTCGAGATGCAGCGCCGGAGGACGGCCGCTTGCCGTACTACCGTCCGATCGCCAGCGAGGTGCAGGTCTTTCACTACGCCTACGAGTCCCGTTTGCCGCTGCTGCTCAAGGGGCCGACCGGCTGCGGCAAGTCGCGCTTCGTCGAGGCGATGGCGGCGGCCGTCGGGCGCCCACTCGTCACCGTCGCGTGCAACGACGAGACGACCGCCACCGATCTGCTCGGGCGCTGGCTGGTGCGGGGCGGGGACACCGTGTGGCACGACGGCCCGGTGACGCGCGCCGTCCGGAGCGGCGCGCTCCTCTACCTCGACGAGATCGCCGAGGCTCGCGAGGACGTGATCGTCGTCCTGCACTCGCTCTCCGACCACCGTCGCGCGCTCTATGTCGATCGCATCGACGAGACCCTGCACGCACCGCCCGAGTTCATGATGGTCGTGAGCTACAACCCGGGATATCGGCGGGCGCTCAAGGAGATGAAGCCATCGACGCGGCAGCGCTTCGTCGCGCTCGCCTTCGGTCATCCCGCACCCGAGATCGAGGTGGAGATCGTGTGCGCCGAGTCTGGCGTGGCGCGCGAAGACGCGCGACGGCTGGTGGCGCTCGCCGGCAAGATCCGCGCTCTCGAGGAGCTCGGCCTCGCCGAAACCGTGTCGACGCGCCTCTTGGTCGGCGCTGGCACCCTGATCCGCCGCGGTCTCGCACCGCGTCTCGCCAGCAACGTCGCCGTGGTTCAGCCCCTCACCGACGACCCCCTGGTGGCTGCGGCGCTCCAGGATCTCGCCGACCTCGTCTTCTGATCGCCATGGCGTGGGACGAGCGACTGTTCGGTCGCCTGCACCGGGCCTTCACCATCGCGCGGCGGCAGCGGCGTGTGCGTCCGTTCGGGCCGGAGGCTGCGACGCTCGACGCGCTGGGGCCGCGGCTCCGGCTCCTGGCGTGTGCGCTTGCCGGCGTCGACGTCGCGTTGGCGGCGTCGGACGTGGAGAGGGCGCCGTGTGGACACCGTATCCCGTTGCCACCCGCGATCGCGCTCGCGCCGACGCGCGAGCAGAACACGCAGCTCTTCCAGCTGCGTGTAGCGCATGCCGCCGCGTCGCTGCGGCTCGGGTTGGTGGTTCCGGACGATGCCGAGGAAAACCTCGCGGCGCTTCATGCCCTGCTGGCGGTCCCGGCCGTCCTGACGACGTGCGCGCGCGAGCTTCCTGGCGTTCCGGCGCTCCGGGCTGCCCTCGCACGCGTGCTCTTGGCCTCGCGCCCCGATCCTGCTCGGCTCTCGCCGGGCGAGGCGGCGCTCGAGGCGCTCGCGCAGCTCCACCTCGGCCGGCCGGCCGGCGAGCTCGCGTCCCGTGTGCGTCCGGATGCGCTCGCGTGGGCCGAAGCAGCGGCGGCACGCCACCCGGTCACGCCGACGGCGCTTCGACTCGCCGTGCGCGAATGCAGCGGCGGAGACTTCGGGCGTGGGCAGGTCGCGCCCGTGGTGCTGTGGGGCGCGTTGCCCGTGCGTCAGCGCGACTCGTCCGCGCCAGCGATCGATGGGCCCGGTGCGCTGCCCTCCGCGTCGTGCACCGAACGGGAGCGCCCGCGTCCGCTGGCCGAGCCGCATTCGATCGAGCTCGGGACCGACCCGGCGGCCGAGAACCCGGCCGTGCATTCCTTCGAGAAGGTGCGCACGGCCGAGGAGTATCGGGGCGGCAAGAAGCGGGTCGATGCCGAGGACGAGCTCGCAGAGCACGCTGACGCGCTCGACGAGCTCGATCTTCGCGAGGTGGTGCGCTCGGCAGAACGCACCCGCTCGCTGTATCGCGCGGACCTCATGCTCGACGGCGGGGTCGGCGATCTCGAAGGCCCGACGCCCGCCCTCGACGCCATTCCGTACGACGAGTGGGACGCCCGTCAGCGGCGCTATCGTCCGGGTTGGTGCAGCCTGCGCGCGAGTCGGCTCGCGGAGCGCCTCTCGCCCGCCGAGGCGGTCGGCTGGTGCCGGGCGACCTCGGTCCGCCATCGGGCGCAGATCCGTTCCCTCACTGCCGCCTTTTCCCGGATCGAGCAGGCGCGGTGCTGGAAGGGCCGCCAACCGGACGGTCCCGACATCGACATCGACGCGCTCGTGCAGCGCCATGCCGACATCCGCAGCGGCCATGCGCCGCCCGACCGGGTCTACGCTGCGCGCCGGCGCCACGGACACGACGTTGCGATCCTGATCCTGCTCGATGCCAGCCTCTCGACCGATGCGTGGGTGGCGGGCCGGCGCGTGCTCGACGTCGCGCGCGAGTCGGTGCTGGTGCTCGGCGAGGCGCTCGCGACGACGCCGATCAAGGTTGGCATCGCGGCCTTCGCGAGCCACACGCGGCGCGATTGCCGCTTCGCGACCGTCAAAGGCTTTGCCGAGCCCTGGGCCGACGGGGCGCGCCGGCTGGCGTCGGTGGAGGCGGCCGGCTACACGCGCATCGGCACGGCGCTCCGCCATGGGACGTGCGTGCTCGAACGTGCGCCAGCCCGGCGACGGCTGTTGCTGCTGGTCAGCGACGGCAAACCCACCGACTACGATCGGTACGAGGGACGCTACGGCGTCGCCGACGTGCGCCAGGCCGTGCGCGAGGCGCAGCGGCGCGCGATCGGGGTCTTCGCCCTCGCCGTCGATGCGGCGCCGCGCAGTCATCTGCCGCAGCTCTTCGGGAAGGGAAACTACGCCCTGCTGCCGCGTCCCGATGCGCTCACCGAAGCGCTCGCCCGGGTCGTTGCCGAAGCGATGCGATGACTACGTCACGATGACGCAACCGAGAAACACGGAGGAGATTCCATGTTCCACCTTTCCCGCATGACAACGACGACTCGATGGCTGACCCTGGCGCTGTGGGCGATCACCGCGAGCGCCGCCGCCGCCGATCTTCCCGTGGAAAAGGCCGTCGTCACGGCGCCGCCGAACGTCCCCCCCGCGATCACCCGCACGACTCCCGCTCGGGTGGTGGTCGAGCTCGAGGTGATCGAAAAGGTCGGGCAGCTCGCCGACGGCGTCGACTACACCTTCTGGACTTACGGCGGGACGGTGCCGGGCAGCTTCGTCCGCGTGCGCCAGGGCGACACCGTCGAGCTTCATCTCGCCAACCACCCCGACAACAAGCTGCCCCACAACATCGACCTGCACGCGGTGACGGGTCCCGGCGGCGGCGCGGCCAGCACCTTCACGGCCCCGGGCCACAAAACGCGCTTCACGTTCAGGGCGCTCAATCCGGGCCTGTACATCTACCACTGTGCCACCGCGCCGGTCGGCATGCACATCGCGAACGGCATGTACGGCTTGATCTACGTGCAACCCATCAAGGCGCTGCCGCCGGTCGACCACGAATTTTACGTGGTGCAGGGCGATTTCTATACGGACGCGCCGTTCGGCACGAAAGGCCACCAAGCCTTCTCGATGCAACGGGCGATCGACGAGCATCCGAGCTACGTCGTGTTCAACGGCTCGGCGCTCTCGATGGTCGGGGACCGAGCGCTGCAAGCCAAGGTCGGCGAGCGCATCCGGCTGTTCGTCGGCAACGGCGGCCCGAACCTCGTGTCGTCGTTCCACGTCATCGGCGAGATCTTCGACACGGTCTACTTCGAGGGCGGCCAGCATTCGCAGACCGACGTGCAGACTACGCTGATTCCCGCCGGCGGCTCGGCCATCGTCGAGTTCAAGCTCGACACCAACGGCACGTACCTCATGGTCGACCACAGCATCTTTCGCACCTTCAACAAGGGCTCGCTCGCGATGTTGAAGGTCGACGGCGAGCAGGTGCACGACATCTACTCGGGCAAGGAGCTCGACGAGATCTATCTCGGCGACGAGTCGGTCGCGTCGGCAGTCAAGACGGGATCGGAGCCCCTGGCGGCGAAGCCGACCGCCGTCGGCGCCGGCGCCGACGGGAAGGATATTTTCGAGAAGAATTGCGCCATGTGCCATCAGGCCGCGGGGCAGGGGCTCGAAGGCGTGTTCCCGCCGCTCGCCAAGTCGGACTTCCTGATGGCGCGCGCCAAGTCCGCCGATCGGAGTGAGCTCGTGGGCTTCATCCTGAACGGCAAGACCGGCGCGCTCACCGTGAACGGCATCGAGTACAACGGTGTCATGACGCCCGTCGCGGGCCTCACCGACGAGGACATCGCTGCCGTCCTCGGCTTCATCACCAGCAACTGGGGCAATGCCGGAGCGCCCCCGTTCACGGCCGACGAGGTGAAGAAGGCGCGCGCGAGCGTCACGGCGAAAGTGCCGTGAGCGCGGTCGTCCTCCTCGTGCTGACCATCGCCGCGGCGCAGGTTCCGCCCGGCGACTTCGCGCCGCTCTTCGGGCTCGACAAGGGGCAGGACGCGTTCCGGATCGGGGAATTCTGGATCGACCGCCCGCCGGTCACCCGGGCACGCTACGCGGACTTCGTCGCGGCGCATCGCGAATGGCGCCGCGGCGGGGTGTCGGAGCTCTACGCCGACGCGCAGTATCTCCAGAATTGGGACGGCGACCGGCCGCGCACCGGGCAGGAGCAGTACCCGGTCACCAACGTGTCGTGGTTCGCCGCGACGGCCTACTGCCGCGCCCGCGGTGGACGGTTACCCACCACGCTCGAATGGGAATACGTCGCGGCCGCCAGTCAGACCGAGGCGAACGCGGCGAAGGATCGCGCCTTCGTCGAGAGCATGCTCGGCTGGTACGCGCAGCCGAGCCGCGGCGATCTCGGGCTCGGGCCGGTCGGCGCCACCGCACCCAACTATTTCGGCATCGAGAATCTGCACGGGCTCGTCTGGGAGTGGACGAGCGACTTCAACGCCTCGTTCATCACCGCCGACAATCGCGCCGACGGCGACCGTTCGAAGAGCTTCTTCTGCGGCAACGGGGTCACCGGCGCCGCCCGCCGCGAGGATTACGCCGCCTTCATGCGCTACGCGATGCGGAGCAGTCTCGGGGCAGAGTTCGCCCTCGGGAATCTCGGCTTTCGCTGTGCCTACGACCGCGAGCCGGCGAACGAGCCGGGGAGGAACTCATGAGACGTGCAACCGCAGTGTGCGCGGCCGTCATGCTGCTGTCGATCGGTGGAGCGGTGTGGGCTTCGCGGAGCCTCTATCAGGCCCCGCTCACGTGGCGTACCGACCACGGCGAGACGGTAGCGCTCGACCATTGGAAGGGCGAAACCGTCGTCCTCACCATGATCTTCACCTCCTGTCAGGCGACGTGCCCGCTCACCATGGGCAAGCTCGTTGCGATCCAGCAGCGGTTCGATCGTGAGAAGATCGCCACGCGTTTCGTCATCGTTTCGTTCGATCCCCTGCGCGACACGCCCGAGAAGCTCGCGCAGTACCGCCGCGACACCAACCATGAGAATCCGAACTGGACGTTCGTCGTCGGCTCGGAGGACGACACGCGGACGCTCGCGATGCTCCTCGGCATCAAGTACTCGCGCAATCCCGTCTCGGGCGACATCATGCACGACAACAAGATCGTGCTCCTGAACGGCGCCGGCGAGGTCACCAAGGAGCTCGTTGGTCTCGACGCCTCGATCGAGGACTTCCGATGACACGGCCCGCCTGGTCGACCGTGGCGGTGGCTGCCGCAGCCGTCATGGTGGTGCTCGGGCTGACGCCCATACACGCCCGCGGCTTTGAGAAGCCCGATCTCACGGCGGCCGGCCCCTGGGACACGCACTGGCAGCTCACCGTCGGCAATCGCCTGCGCGGCGAGCTCGCCAATTGGTTTCAGGCCGCCGAGCCGAACGACAACAATCGGTATGACTTCGTCGGCAATCGCTCACAGCTCGGAATCGGCGTGACGCGCGGTCCACTCTCGGCTTTCCTTCAATATCAGTACACCGAGCTCGTGAACGTGCCTGCCGGCGCGACCGGTGTCGGTAGCACGTATTTCGCCAACACCCGGCAGCATTTTCAGGAGCAAGGCTGGTTGCGCCAGGGCTGGATCCAGGCGACGCCGAAGCTCGGCGACTGGCGCATCACGGCGCAGGGCGGCCGTCTGCGATTTCTCGACGGCAGCGAAACCGTCGCCCCTGACGCCAACATGCAGTGGGTGAAGAGCCAGCGGGTCGCCGAGCGCTTGATCGGGCCCTTCGACTTCACGCACATCGGCCGGAGCTTTGACGGTGCCCGTCTCGCCGGCGACACCGAGGCGATGAACCTCACCGGCTTCGCGCTCTGGCCGACGTCCGGTGGCTTCGAGATCAGCGCCGGCCGCGGCATGGACGTGAACCTCGCGGGCCTCTCGGCGACGGTGAAAGACCATCAGGGATTCGAGCGCAGCGAGGCGCGCAGCTTCTGGATCTACTACCACGACGGTCGGCCTTCGAACGGTGACGTCGTTGTGCTCGACAATCGCCCGCTGCCGGCGCGTCAGGGTGATCGCCGCGACCTCGACATCCACACCTTCGGCTTCGACGTGCTGCACGTCGAACCGCTCGGACCCGGCAAGGCCGATGGCATGCTCTGGGTCGCGGGGCAGGTCGGCGACTGGCAGTCGCAGGCACAGGAATCGTGGTCGACCGCGGTCGAGGTCGGCTACCAGCTCCCGAAGGTGTGGGCGGTGCCCTGGCTCCGCGCCGGGTTCTTTCGGAGCTCAGGCGATGGCGATCCGACCGACGACGACCACCACACGTTCTTCCAGCTGATCCCGACGGCGCGTGTCTACGCGTTCACCCCGTTCTACAATTTGATGAACAACCAAGACACGTTTGTGCAGCTCCTCATGAAACCGCTCGCGACCGTCTTCGTGCGCAGTGATGTCCATTGGCTGCAGGTGTCGGAGCATGACGACGCCCTCTACTTCGGGGGCGGCGCGACCAAACAGGATTTCTTCGGCTACGGCGGCACCGCCGCGGGCGGGCATCATCAGATCGGCTACGTCACCGAACTGAGCGTCAGCTGGAAGCCGGTTCCCGTACTGGAGATCGCGGCCTACTACGGTCACACCTTCGGCGGCTCGGTGGTCGAGCAGGGTTTCCCCGGCCGCGCCGACATCGATTACGGCTTCGTGGAGACGACGCTCTCGTTCTGACCCGTGCGGCTGCTCACACGCCGAGGCGCTGCAGGCAGGTCATGGCGCTACGGAACCCGCGGTCGAGGAGATCCGATTCGCGTGCGACCACGGCCGCATCGAGAAACGCCTGCGACTCGGCCCAGAGCGCGATGTGGGCGCGGGCGACCGCATTGGGATCGTCGGGATCGAGCGCCGGGTCGAGGGTGAGCGGCGGCGAGATCACGTGCGTGACGCGGACCGGAAGCGGCAGCACGCCAGGTAGGACGTGGATACCGGCGGCCCCGATCTGCAGGCGGGCGCCGCGGTAGTAGTCGGCACCGGCGTTACCGTAGCGGATGGCGCTCACCGGCATCCGCACGTCGGTTTGGTAGTACATCTCGTCGATGCCGAGGCCCGCGACGAAGAGCAGGGTGGCGCGATGGCGTGCCGCGAACTGCACGAACCCGAGCTTGCCGTCCCACTTCAGGCGATAGGGCTCGCGGCGATACGAACGCAGAATCGCCTCGGTTCCCGACCCTTGTATTCCTCCGGGGTTCCTGCGCTGCGCAGGTCCGCATAGCGTGATCGTCGCTCTCAGCCGCGAATCCGAGAATCCGACGACGACGACGCCGTCCGAGGCACTAGTACCCGCCTTCGCCGCAGTCGC